>JBBSJS010000010.1:0-23775 GCA_038257015.1 Candidatus Doudnaibacteriota bacterium
AGATGCCTTACGCATCATTCCTTTGGGTGGCTTAGAAGAAGTTGGTGCTAACATGATGGCTTACGAATATGGTGACGATATTATCATCGTTGATGCAGGATTTGCTTTCCCAGATGACAGCACTCCTGGTATCGACTATATTATTCCTGAAACCAAGTACCTAGAAGACCGAAAGAAAAACATTCGCGGCATCTTCATTACCCATGGTCACATGGACCACACTGGCGCTATCGCCTACATTCTTGGTAAATTAGGAGATCCTCCAATTTACTCCATGCCTCTTTCAATTGGTATGATCAAGAAACGATTAGAAGAATTCAACTTAGTTAACCGTGCAAAATTGAATGTAGTCCATCGTGACGACACAATTCCTGCTGGTAACTTCACAGTGAAGTTCTTTGGTGTAAACCATAACATCCCCGACTCAGTTGGCTTAGCGATTAGCACTCCAGTTGGAACAGTGATTCATACTGGTGACTGGAAAATTGACCACACGCCAATTAACGAAGCAGTTACTGAATTCGGTAAAATTGCTAGTTACGGTGACAAAGGTGTTTTAGCTTTACTAAGCGATTCCACTAACTCCATCAAAGAAGGTTATTCACTTTCTGAAAAAGAAATTGGTAAAACCATCGACCGTGTTTTCCAAAATGCTGAAGGTCGTATCATTTTTGCTAGCTTCTCCTCGTTGATTCCTCGTATTCAACAAGTAATGGATATTGCAGCTAAATACGATCGCAAAGTTATTGTTACCGGCCGCTCCATTGTAAATACTTTAGAGACAGCCATTAGCATGGGTTATATCAAAATCCAACCAAAAATTATTATCAAATCTGAACAGGCCAGCAAATATCCAGAAAATAAGATTATTGTCTTAACTACTGGTGGACAAGGTGAAGAAGCTTCTCAGCTCGCTCGTATGTCTCGTGGCGAACACCGCTTCATCACTATTAAAACTGGTGACACTGTAGTAATTTCAGCCTCAACTATTCCTGGCAACGAACGCTCTGTGGTTACTGTTATTGATAACTTGATTCGCCAAGGCGCAGACGTTATTTACAACAAAATCTTAGACATTCACACCGGTGGTCACGCTCAAGCAGAAGAGTTAAAACTGATGATGCAATTAGTGAAGCCGAAATATTTCATTCCGATTCACGGTGAATTGCACATGCTTTCTGCTCACGCAAAAATTGCTCAGTCGATTGGTATTCCAAAAGAAAACTGTTTCCTACTTGGCAACGGTAATGTATTGGAAATTGACAGTCGCCAACAAGCTAAGCAACTCGCAAGTAAAGTTGAATCAGGTTACGTCTTCATTGACGGACTTGGTGTGGGTGACGTTGGTGAAGTAGTAATTCGCGACCGTCGCGTAATGGCTGAAGATGGTATGTTTGTCATCATCACCACTTTGGACAAGCGCACTGGCAAACTAACCAACCAACCAGAAATTCTTTCACGTGGTTTCGTCTACATGAAAAACAATGACGACTTAATCCGAGAAGTAAAACATGAAGTTCGCAAACTATTAGAAAGTGCCACTAAAGGTGGAGAATCTGCTAACTGGACTGACTTACGTCAGTTAGTTAGAGACTCAATTTCCGATTACCTCTTTCAGAAAACTCAACGTAATCCAATGATTCTTCCAGTAATCATTGAAGTTTAAAATCAATAAAACATTATAGAAAATTATAACCCAAGCAAAGGAAAGATTTAACACATTTATTTTTAGAAATCTGTTCCGTCGTGTAAGTATAATTTTACGGTTCAATATGTGACTTATCTTATAACACTGCATGGCTCGACAATTTCAATTTAGGATGCCTGGCAGTATCGATACAAGATAACAAACTAATAACCAAGACAATTAGTCTCCGTAGTTATAAAAAAATAGCGACCATTTGCACATTGTGCATTTGGTCGCTTTTGTTTGCTGCGGCTTGTTAGGCAGACGCGGTTAGTACTTGCTTGAAGCTTTGAAGATTATCTTCCAGTTGAGCAATGATCTCCTTGGCTGTTTCTTCATATAACATCGCCTCTTCTCCTGAGCCACCGAACCGAACCGATAGGATTTCAGGTTGGGTGGGGCGCCAACATAAATAAATGTTTTCACCTTTGAACGAAGGTAATACCGAGGCTTGAATGCTTCTCGGTATCAACAGAAAGTCTTGAAAGATGAACGAAAACACCAGACAGCTAAACTTGCCGCTATCGCAAATTTGCCATTGATATTTCTTAATGAACTCACAGAGCCCTATTAGTTCCTGCTGAGTTTCCGGTTTAACATACTGAAGGTTAACATTTTGCTCTGACATTTAAATTCCTCCTTGAAAGTATTTGCATATAGCTTGTGATAGTAGCAACTAACAGACGAAAAGTCAATCATAAAAAATAGCGACCATTTGCACATTGTGCATTTGGTCGCTTTTGTTTGGTGCTTGGCCATTACTTACCAGCTCGGGCTATTTTGTGAGTTTCCCCGCTATTGATTTGAGCACAAGCTTTATTGAGCGCTTCTTTCACCATCCTTCGTCTGCAAAGCAAGTATTGCTTCTCTACTTCCATAGCTTCAATCAACTTCAGCCCTGACTCTTCATCGAGAGTTATGACTGTCTTTTTTACCTTGAAGTCTTCAGTCAAAACCCACCCTTCAATTGCAACATTTTGAAGCTTTTCAATGTTGGGTTTGATTCTCAACTCAAACACTTTCAGTCTCTTTTTTAACCTCGAATAAAATTCGGGTTGATAAGAACTGATCAGAACACCATCCGTTTTTGATTCTATCAGATACAATTCATCTACATTTTTTCGTATCTGCGTAACCTCTTTGGCCAACAAAAATAGCTTAAACTGAGTTTGCTGTGTAATACTAATTTTCATCGTCGTTCCCCCTTGTTCGCGTATATTAAAGACTTATGTCGAATTAGTCAATAGAAAAGCGGCGGTACCAAATGGTGCCGCCGCTACTAAAATTACGAAACCTCTTGGTTAATTAGATACGGAGAAGGTTCGTGAATATAAAAATGAGTGTGGAGTTCTTCTTTACCAGTAAAAAGTTGCCCCGATGCATCGCATCTCACAGAATCTTTTCTCACACCTATACGGTGTTCGGGAACTCGGTCAGAATTAACGTCAACAGGTTTGTTGCACAATAGGCATTTTACTTGTTTCATTTTGTTTCCTCCTATCGGTTGTGTACTATCTTTCCAGTTCTTTAGCCAGCAAATCGATTGCATCATCGGAAATCACTCCGGGCTTGATAAACCCAAGATGCCTTTTCATTTCCCACCGAGCTCGTGTCCTGAGCTCACCGTTATTATACTGTTTTGGTTTGTAAGGAGACAATCTACCAGGGCTAGAAAAGAACCTGTCATTGTCCAAATCCTCCTGCTGTTGTTTAAGGATTTCTTTCTTTTCATAGAGATCCAAAACGGATTTCTCTATGATTCTGTGAATTTCCTCACAATCATAAATTTTAACAAACTGCAACAAGTCAATTTCTAGTCCATGATAACTTGCAAGATGCAGAAGTCGAAGACATTTTTCGCTGTACAACTGTCCTGTCTCGCGCTCGTCACAACTTGGTTTGATGATACCGTGCTTTCCAAACATTGGCAATGCAGAAATTTGAGTCAAATTTTGTCTCATCTTTATTTCACCTCCTAATATAGATTTGACTTTGAACTATACTAATTATACAACAAGTTGTCAACGCAAGGCTATTGCTTGACTAAGATTATGAACTAATATATTTTATATGTATGAATCAATTCAATAACATCAATATCGTTTGGTGGACTTTGCCGCTCTGCAAAGTCTAGTTTGAATTTGGTTTAAATACACAACAACCAAAACACTTCTAACTCTTTGCAGGAAGTGTTTTTTATTATGGAGGAAAAATGCTAGAAAAAAGACTGGTGAAGGCCATGGCACAATATGCCAGGCAAATTGGATCGGAAGAATTTTTACCAACAACAATAGAATGGCTACCAAAAATTTTAAACACTTGCGGTCCTACTAGTCAGCACCGTAAGATGGCTTTGAAAATTGCTCAATCCATTTTATTGAATCGAGAGGTAAGAGTAATCGCTCCTTGCTGCCCGGATTATAGCTACAGCAACGAGGTTTATGACTTTAAAAGTCTAAACTGTGAAGTGTCGTTACTAGCAAAGAAGCAAATTGAGTTTTTAATAGGGTTGCAAAAACAAGGCATCCCAGTGAAAGCCATCCTACTTTACGCCGACCAAGAAGCCTGTGACGATCAATTGCTCAGGCTTGCGAATGGTGAAAAAAACTTATTTATCGCCAGGGTTAAGCAATCAGTAGAAAGCACAAAGCTACTATTGAGAGATACTTCTTGGCAAGCTAGCCTTATGACGGATTTTCTGCCCAGCTTCTTTTCTGAAGAAGAAACTTTGGGCGATGAATTAAAATCACGCTCAGAGTTATCGGCACGAATTAGTTCTGATACTTTGCAACGCCTGGATATGTATCGAAGGATTAATCCTTGCATACAAACCGCTGAGGCAATAGAGCGAACCATTCGCACTGCCACTCACTATCTGATTCTTGGTAATTACGCAGTAACGCATAATTACCTAATCTCAAACCATACCACAACCAACCTGGCTTGGTATGGCGACACTGGCGTTGGAATTCTACATAATCCAATTGCTGTTTACTAAACTGGGGGGTTTACTCCCCCACCCTTTCAACTAAATTAAGCTTTATGATTAAATTTATTAAAATTGCACCATACGATACTGGCAAGTTGCGAAGTGATAGTTTTGAATATGCACAAGCTTTACTCAGCCAAACCATAAATCCGCCTGCAATCGAAATCGGCAGTTTAATATTGCCAGAAGCCGATATAATCTTTTGCTCGCCTTTAAAAAGAGCTCAGCAATCTGCCGCAAAAAGCCTGTCACCAGAAATTGTAACCATAGATCAATTAGCAGAGATACGCTTTGATATCTCAATGTTCACAAATAGTGACCAATATCAAAAGTTTGGCAGTAGCGTCATTCGCCAAGCTTTCGTGAAGGCCTTTATTAAAAATGGCTTAGAGCAACCACTGCAAGATCTGGAATCGGAGACCGAACATTTGTTGGATTTATTAAATATGAATAACCAAAATGTAATCGCCATCTCTCACTCTTTTAGAATGAAGGTGATAGAAGCATACATTCTAAGTAATAAACAACTGTTTCGGGAACCAACATTGATTAAAAACTTTATCAATACTGACACTAAACTATATGAGTTCAAAACTGGTTTTAGCCTTGTTTATAATTAATTTGCTATACTTAAACATATGAACAAAGAAACTATTCTCTCAGGCGTCCAAGCCACAGGCCGTATGCACATCGGTAACTACCTTGGTGCTCTGAAACAATTCGTTGATATTCAAAATGAAGGCAAACTGCAATGCTACTTTTTCGTGGCTGATTTACACGCCTTAACTGTCCCCCGTGACCCGGAAAAATTGCGTAAAGATACATTAGAAGTTGTGGCTGAATATATTGCTGCCGGACTTGATCCAAGCAAATCCGTGATTTTCATTCAAAACCATGTTCCCGAACACGCAGAATTAGCTTGGATTTTTAACTGTATCACACCGGTTGGCGAACTAGAACGAATGACACAATTCAAAGACAAAGGTAAATCTCAAAAAGACAGTGTAAACGCTGGACTGCTTACCTACCCTACTTTGATGGCAGCTGATATTCTATTGTACAAACCAAACTTTGTTCCTGTTGGCGATGACCAAGTTCAACATATTGAACTCTCTCGCATCGTCGCGCGCAAATTCAACAACCAATTTGGCGAAACTTTCCCAGAACCTCAATCGTATATCAAAAAACCTTTGCGTATTATGAGCCTTAAAGACCCGGCAAAGAAAATGAGTAAGACTGGCGATGAACCTTTGTATATGGATGATGAACCAGATGTAATTCACTCTAAGCTAAAAAAGGCGGTCACTGCCACTAGCGGTGAAGGTGGCGCGGGGGTAGACAATTTAATGTTCTTGCTCGATCAGTTTGGTGATAAATCTCAGGTAGCAGAATTTGCTGGGGCCATAAAAGACGAGTCTATTAAGTATAGTGAACTCAAAGACGCGCTGGCTGAATCGGTTAGTAATTACTTTGCAAATTTCCGAGATAAGAAAAAAGCACTACTGGAAGACAAGCAACACTTAGCGCAAATTTTAGCTGATGGCGCTGGCAAGGCCAGGGAGATTGCCCAACAAACTATGTTTGAAGTAAAAGAAAAAACCGGTTTGCTCTAAAGCTAGCCGGTTTTTTTAATCATACCCGTAAGTTAGTTGGAAGCTAAAATCTCGCGGATGATCTTTTTGGTCTCTTCAGAACTCTTCACTGGAATATAGTCAATGCCTGTCTTTATGACGGCGTAGTCATTTCCGCCTGGAAAAATAGAATCGCCTAAGAAGAGCATGTCTTTAATCTTAACCTTTAAGTGCTTCTCTATTTGTTTAACACCATAGGCTTTATCAATACCTTTCATGGTGACATCAATAGTTGTGATTCCGCCGATTCTTACTTCAAGGTTTGGCAAATATTTCCCTACTAGCTTAGCAATCTTTACTCTAATTTGATCGTACTTACGACGCCACTCTTCTTTCATGTGCAAACCTTTAGCACCTAACACAGTGACAACATCTTGGCCCAATGGCGAAAAACTCATTTGGGATTTACGATCTTCCAAAATTACGCCATAAACTTTCTTGGGATGTTTATAATTTATCTCTTCGTAAACGCGATCGAATACTTTTCTAATTTCAGATTTTTCTGCGCTGGACAAAATATGAGAGTATACATTTTTCCATCCAGAATTATATCGATAAAAAGCTGTCCCCGAAGTTGGAAAAAGAAATAAGTTTTTCAACAACGCTCTGGAAAACTTCAACTGCTTTACAAATTGCCATTTAAAAATTTCATACTTCCCGCCCCCTATAACTGCCATTTTCTTTTTCTGCAAGAGTTGTCCAACCAGGTCGGCCATCTCGCTGTCCATCGGGGTTTTAGATTTGGCTAGAGTATCGTCTAGATCAAATACAATTAGTTTCTTTGGTTTGAGCTTTTTTAAATTGGTTATTTTCATACAAATTTTTATTAATAAACTGTTGGATTAAGTATAGCAAAAAAGAAAAACGCCTGCCTAGCAAGCGTCTGCGGATATACCGCGTTTGATATCCAGTGCTCGGCACTGAAGGTCGTAAAGATCGGCTTTGCTTAATACCAATGCAAACCTTCCTTTTTTTCGAAATAAATATAATTTGCTTCGAATAATTCTCACTTTTTTAAACCAATTGGTCTGAATGTAGAATTTTTTCAATCTCCTGAGCAAAGCTTTTCCTGGCTTGCGACTGACTTTGAGAATGCAATTACCAATGTCAGTCAAAAGTCTGTCAAACTTCTCTGAAAACTGGTCAGAAACATTATCATTCAACTTTACTGGTCGATAATTTGGATTCAACCGAATCTTTGCGTCCACAATTTATCCTCCAAGACTTTCTTTAATTATATCACGGCAAAATAAAAAGCCGCTCAAATTACGAGCGGCCGTGGGTAGAGAAAAAGCAGATTTAACTTAGCAGTGATTTTTCAAACTCTTTTCTCAAAAAAGTTTGTGCTTCTTGCAGAGTCACCATCGTCAGTTTACTTTCCCCGTGATGGAGATACAAGACTGCATTCTCGCCTTCTTCCGTGATAACTTTTCGCGCTTTTGGAAAGCCTGGGATAGACTTTAGCGCTGTCTTGATGTCGGAAATTGAGAGCTCTTGAAAGCTTGGAGAGACTCTCTGTGAATGCGCGTACATGATATTCTCAAAAAACGCGCTTTGGACCACTGATGGATACTGCTCCAAACGATTAATTCTCGGTTTAACTTCTACTTGCATTGATCCTCCTAAGTTTTGATTTCAGGTAACATAATAGCAACTACCGTGGTTTTGGTCAATGCTAAATAAAAAGCCGCCTGAGGTCAGACGGCACTGGTGTGTTTGTAAACTACTAGGCAATTCCTAGAGTTCTTTTTAGATGAAAGCGAATTTCTCGTGCGGTGACAAAGAATGGTTCGGCTATGCCGTGCAGGAAAAATTTCACTCCAGCCAATAGCAAACCTCGAACTTTAGCCACTTTTTTTGTGACTACTTTGAAGCCCCATTGCTCTTTGAGGTAGCGGAGCAAATCATTATCGTTGAATTTTTCGATCTTGTGAGAAAAATAATCGAAACAGTCGCCAATAATATACTCTACCAGCTCTGATGGTAGCTCTTTAAATGTTCGCAAATGAACTTCTTTGGACTTTTGCTCTAAGCTAGTAACTGAGCGCAAGGCTGCCAGAAATTCTATGCGCTCAGCTTTTCGTTTTCGGCAAACTAAACTAGGGAAAGGCTTCCTTCGTTTAGCTGTTTTGCACTTTTTGTAAGACTTATGGGTCTTTAAAAAATTATTTGGGAATAAGCCGCCGCGTTTGCTTGGCTCTCCTCCATAACGAACAAGCATTTAGTATCCTCCTGAAAAATTAGTCTGTACTGCATCTCTATTTTAGCAAGTTTCACTGTCATTTGACAACTTGGCTAAACGTGACCATTAGAGTACAATACATTGGTTATGTAGTTCTAGGAAAACTTTGTTTGGGTTAAATTTTTAGAAATTGCGCTAAATCACTCTAGTAATGCTAAGAATTCACATTACGACTCAATACTGAAATTTAAGAATTTATAAGTTTTATTATGTCATTTCAAATCGGAATCGTGGGTTTGCCCAACGTCGGTAAATCCACACTATTTAACGCTATTACCAAGTCGCAAGTAGAAGCGGCTAATTATCCATTCGCGACCATCGACCCAAATGTCGGTGTTGTTGCGGTGCCCGATGACCGTCTTGCAAAACTCGCTTCTCAAGAAAAGTCAGAAAAAATTGTGCCAACTACAATAGAGTTTGTTGATATTGCAGGCCTTGTTTCTGGGGCTCACAAAGGTGAAGGTTTGGGAAATCAATTCTTGTCGCACATCCGCGAAGTTGATGCCATCATGGAAGTGACTCGTGTTTTCAAAAATGACGACATTATCCATGTTAACGGTTCCGTCGATGCATCACGTGATATGGAAACTATTGCCATCGAGCTTCAATTGGCCGACTTAGCTAATGTTGAGAAGCGACTGGAAACTAATTCTAAATCATTAAAGGCTGGCGACCGTATTGCAAAAATCAAACATGCTGTTCTAGAAAAGTATAAGACTGCTCTCGAAGCTGGAAAGATGGCTAATACTGTTGAACTTTCTGATGAAGAAAAACTTGCTACCAAAGATGTTCAATTGCTCACAACAAAACCATTTCTATACGCTTTTAATTCAACTTTTGATTTGGAATCAAAAAGCTTTGCGAATTTGCCAGACAGCTTGCCAGACAATGCCATTATAGTGGACGCTCAAATTGAAAGTGAATTAGCAGAACTGGAAGATGCTGACCGTGCAGAATATATGAAAGAGCTCGGCTTAAGCGAAAGTGGTTTAGACAAAATTACTGTGAGTGCATATAAGACTTTAGACTTGATAACTTTCATTACTGCTGGTCCTAAAGAAAGCAAAGCTTGGACTTGCAAAGCCGGAAGTAAGGCACCGCAAGCAGCTGGCGTGATTCACACAGATTTTGAACACGGCTTTATCCGTTCCGAAACCATTCAGTGGGATAAATTACTTGAAGCCGGTTCGTACGCCAATGCGCGTGCTAAAGGATGGCTTCGTACTGAAGGCAAAGAATACGTTGTCCAAGACGGAGATGTCGTTCACTTCTTGTTTAATGTTTAGATAATTATCAAAATAAAAGCTCATAATCACTATTAATAATGATTATGAGCTTTTTTCTATTGACACCGCTAATAAACAACGGCGAAAATGGCATTGCCAGAAAATTTATCTGGACAAGCCTTACGGGATAGTTTTAGTTCTTTTTTTTCGTTATCTTTGTTGATATATGCTCTTGCACACATCTCGCTAGATGAACGATACGATTCCAAAGCAACAACATTCTCGACTTGTAGCCGATAGTGTTTGGTTAATGCTACTAACAGGCAAAGATTAACCGGCTTAAGCTCTTTCCTGTTCATTTCTGCTAAAATTTCATCTGCAGAAACTTTCTCATCTCCTTCAACCCTTAAAGAGTACAAGTATACTACTTGCGGACGAATTACACACACCTCTTTCAAGGGATATTTTTCATCCATAGGCAGATATGCTTCCCTCATTAGGTTACTCAGGCTTAGGACCTTGCTTTCTACAAGCCTAAGATTACCTCCTGGGACTTCATCTAAAGTAAATCGAACTCTTGGCTCAGGTTCGTTCTCAGTGGTTATACAAGCGAGCATCGCAGTAATAACGATTAAAAAAACAAATAAAACTAACACATAAAATTGTTTCATAATTTTCCTCCTAAAAATTGATATCTATTTAACTATTACACATTTTATCCATTCTGTCAAGTTTTCTAGTATTATCTTGTAATAAACTGGACAAAAAACCCTTGAAATGGTAGAATTTATCGAAAATTGAAGTTTAATTAATCGAGTTTTGAACACAGTTATGTAATCATAACTAAGTAATTTACAGCTCTAAATTCCATAACTTCTTTTACAACCAAAATAATTAACATATCTCCCCGCCACAGTGCGTGGGAATAAGGACTCCAGAATTTGTGCAAACAAAACTGGAACAGAAAGGATCCTTTATGCCGCGATATGAATTGATGTATATTCTCGCGTCTAGTGTATCTGATGACTTAGTCGAAGATACTAGCAAACAAATTGAAGGTTACGTCACCGACTTCGGTGGTACTAATCTTGAGCACGCTATGCTTGGCAAGAAAAAACTTGCCTACCCAATCCGCAAGACTCGTAACGGCCATTACGGTGTTATAAATTTTGATCTGGATGGTGCAAAAGTCAATGACCTTGATGCCAAAATCCGCACTCAAAAAAATACCTATATTCGTCACATCATAGTTAATATTGATGAACATTTGATGAAGTTAGACAAAGACCGTGAAGCTCAGACAAAGATGAATCGTAATCGCCCACCAGAAATGGTCGCAGCTGACAATGCAGAACCAGAAGCAGTTAAACCAGCGCCGCGAAAACCAGCTGCAAAACCTGAAGCTAAGGTAGAAGCTAAGCCTGCTAAGAAAGTTACTACCGAGTCTTTGGATGAAGAAATCGAGAAGGCATTAAACGAAGAAGTTATTTAATAATCTCTGAAAAGTTTTCAATTTGAATTCTTGATAGTAAATCTTCAAACATCATTAATTAAGGTCCTCTTGGCTTGAGCGAGAACGAGGAATTTTATGAGTAGTGAGCGGCGCGTACTGAATGTACGCAAAGCGAACATCGAAATGAAATGACAAAGTTATCGGTCAAGAGTCGGTTATAAGGTTCGGGTAACCCGAACCGTTCACCGATGACCAAGAGACCGCCCTCAAACCTATGGACTTAAACAAAGTAATGATAATCGGCCGCCTAACCCGCGACCCAGAACTGCGCAACACCCCAGGCGGCGCAAGCGTTTGTCAGATTGGGCTTGCTACAAACTATGTCTACAACAACCAACAAACTGGTCAAAAAGTAGAGCAAGTTGAATACCACAATATCGTATTGTGGCGTAAGCTTGGTGAAATTGCTGCTCAGTATCTAAAAAAAGGTCAACGTGTTTACATCGAAGGACGACTTCAAACTCGTTCTTGGGACGATGCTTCAACTGGAAAGAAAAACTACAAAACTGAAATTGTTGGCGATAACATGATTATGTTAGACGGTGGCAATTCAACCGGTGGCAGTAACGATACTTCTAGTTTCAATAAATCTGCTCAACCAGCATCCAACGAACAACCTTTCACCGAAGAAGAACTTCCAACCATCCAACAAGGTGAAGACATCAATGTGGATGATATCCCATTTTAATTAATCTAAATTTCTCTGAATATGGCTCAACGTAATAACAATACAAATGTAGCTCCAGTAAAAAAGGTTTGCTACTTTTGCTCCAATAAAATTACCACTGTAGATTATAAAGATACGCAAACTTTGCGACGCTTTATGTCTCCTCATTCCAAAATTCTTTCTCATGAAAGAACTGGCTCTTGTCCAAAACACCAACGCATGATTGCGACGTCTTTAAAAAGAGCTCGCCACATGGCTCTATTGCCTTTCGTGGCTGCTTAAGTTTTTTGGAGGGGGAAACCCAAAACGTGTTTTCCCCTCCAACGTCTCGCTCAGAAAGCTGAGCTCCTGCCTCCCCTTTCCAAGGCTGCCTCGCCACTGGCAAACCCAGATGACTCGGCTGTATTTTTATATAAAATTAAGCAAAATAAGGGAGGTTTCAGTGATTTGGCAGAGAACTAGGCATTTTTTGAAACTACGCACGGAGCGTACTTGCAGTACGGCAAGTTGGCAGCCTGTCTACCGGCAGACGAAGCTGACGAACAGAAGCTGTTTTCATAGACTAATTCATCTCGAGTAAATTGATTTGCGAAGTAGCAAGGCATTTTACGAAGATTTTCGGAGGCGTAGCCCAACTACGGCGGAGAAAACCGCAGTAAAATAACACAGCTAATTCACAAATCAAATTACTCACATATTATGGATTTAAATGATGTAAAATTAGGTGCAATCGTACTAATGAATGGTGACCCTTTTCAGGTTATCTGGTCTAACCGTATGCGCACCGCTCAGAGAAAACCTGTGATGCAGGCCAAACTGCGCAATGTCATCACTGGTAAAGTATTAGAATACAGCTTCAAGTTTGGCGAAAAAGTAGAATCAGCAGATGTCACTCGTGAGAATGCTAATTTCTTGTATGCAGACGATGAAGGTACACACTTCATGAATAACACCACTTTCGAAACTGTAGACTTGCCCAAAGAAGCCACTTCAGAACAAGAACCATTTCTAAAAGAAGGTACTAAAGTTATCGTACTACGCTTCAACGGAAATCCAGTATCAATTGAACTTCCTGTGAAAGTAGATCTTACCGTAACTGAATCCCCTCCCAATGTAACTGGAAACTCTGGTGGAAATGTCACCAAGCCCGTAACAATGGAGACTGGACTTATAGTTAATGCTCCAATGTTTATCAAAGAAGGTGAGACAATTCGTATCAATACAGAAACTGGTGAATACGTAGAACGTGTTAATAACTAGTATATAAAAAGACCTCAGCAAGAGGTCTTTTTATTTTTGTTGGTTTAGGTAATTGGCTACTGCCATAGCAGCTTTCGCCCCTTCACCCGCTGCGATAATGATTTGCTCGCCCCAAGCATCGTTAATATCCCCTGCCGCAAAAATTCCTTTGACCGTTGTCTCCAAGTTTTGATCAACTTTAATTTCTCCAACGTGATTCTTATCAGTCAGTGAATCAAATGCGTGACTTGGTACATATCCAATTTCAACGAACACTCCCGAAACTGGTAAGATTGTTTCTTCCTTTCCCAATGTTTCAATCTTTATATGCTCCACTCTCTCATCACCAATAATTTCTAGGGTTTTAGTAGTTTGAAAAACTTTTACATTAATAGCGTTATTGATTTTCTCTAACAAAACTTCATCACCAACCAAACTGTCGTTAATATTGATAACATAAACCTGAGCCGCTACTTTTGACAGTGCTAAAACAGCATCCATTGCTGAATTACCGCCACCAACGACAGCAACATTCCTTCCTTTATATAGTGGTGCGTCACAAGTTGCGCAAACAGCCACCCCTTTGCCATAAAATTTATCCTCTCCAGGAATACCAAGTTTACGTGGCTGTTTTCCAGAGGCCACAATCACAGACTTACCGTAAAAAGTTGCGCCGTTAGAATCTGTAACTGAAAACCCAGTGATGGTTTTTTCTAAATTGATTACTTCCAGTCCATACTTGATATCAATTTCATCTTTAAGAGTTTCTAAATGCTCCTCGAATTTTAGAGTAAGGTCAGCTCCAGAAATCATAGAAAAACCAGTGTAGTTTTCTACATCGCTACTCCAAACCATCTGCCCGCCCATGTCTTTGGCAATTAATAAAGTTTTGTATTTTTTTCTGGCTGTATAAATTGCCGCAGTCATACCAGCTGGACCTGCGCCAATGATAATGCAATCGTACATAGCTTAATTGTAGCACGTCAACCTCAATACCATAGCTATGATATAATTAAGTTACTAATAATATATGAAAAAATCTAGAAAAATTGCCTTTTCTGCTACTTTAGCAATCGCTTATATAATTACTGTTGTTGGTTTTGCCTCTTTAAACATTATCAACACTGACATTATCGCTTACGAAACCATCGCTAGTTTTAACTCTCCTAGACAAACTCAGAAAGCCAATAATAGCAGCGTTTTATCTTTGAGCCAAAGAGTACTTAGTAAAGTTTACGGACAAGAATTAACGGATAGCCGTGTCCTTGGAGATGTTACGCCAGCCGCCTTCAACCAAGAACAAATCTCTGATATCAGCAACCCTGCAGTTGTTAGAGTGTTTAATTATGTAAATGGCTCCATCACTATTCCAGAGTTTGATGTAGATATAAATAGCTTACAACTTAAACCACTTCCCCAAACTTACACAGAGAAGGTTGAAGAACTATCTACTGGGACAGGATTTTTAGTTGATGATAACGGCCATATTCTTACCAATGCTCATATCGTAGATGAAATGATTGCCATGGATAACTTCACTCTAAAAGTGGTGGAATATTACGCAACGGTTATCAAAAATACTATATTTCAAATGACTGAAGCCGAGTTAGTTTCTTTAGAAAGTCTTTTGCAAGAAAAGTACGGTGGTCTTAGTTATGAAGCAGCAGAGTTACTAGCAGCAGACATGTTGAAATTTATCACCACCTTTTTGGATGAAAATGCCGAAACTGATTTGTCACAGGAAGTTACTGTACTTGACCCTTCCACTACCAGCGGAGAGATTAAGTCACGCAACGATTTAGTAAAGTTAGCCAAAGCTAGTTTAGCTACTGAAGTTGTTGATATCACAACTGACTATAAAGACTCACAAAAAGATGTCGCTCTAATAAAAATATCAGAGAACAATACTCCATCTCTAAGACTGAACGACTCAGTGACTGTTAGTTCTGGACAGAAAATTTATGTAGTCGGTTTTCCTGCCAATGCTAGCGTTGATCGTTCCGACCTTTACAGCACAACCATTACCAATGGCTCGGTAAATTCTGTAAAAGAAGTCAATGGAATTACTGTCTACCAGACCGATGCAAAAATTTCTCCCGGATCATCCGGCGGGCCGGTATTAAATGAAAATGGTCATGTTATAGGAATGATGACATTCCTCACTACTGGTGAAGTTGGCGATAGCTTCGCATTCGCGATACCTATTAAGTTCGCCCAGGATATGTTGCGCAAAAACAATGTCTCAAATGAAACCACAAAATTTGCGAACAATTTTCTTCATGGTATGAATTTGAAATCAGAGAAGATGTGCCGCAAAGCAAACGAAAGTTTTGGGACAATTGGTAACATGAACTCGCTATTTGCCAATAAAATACAGTTGCAAAAATATATCGATGAATGTGACGCTTTAATAGCAGGAGGACAATCCATGGATGGGACGTGGGAAAATTTTAAAACAACCTTCTCAGAAGTTCCCCCATTTGCATGGGCTGGAGGAGCGGGAGTTGTGCTAATTACTCTTGCCGGTATTTATTTCGTTCGCAAACACAAACGACAAGAACAACCAGCAATAATGGTAAACACGATTTCTTCTAATTCAGTTTAGGACTAACCTTCACTTAGACAAAAGTGGAGGTTAAATTTAAGGAGGTTTCTATGATAATAGCTCGTGCACACTGTTTTATTGGACTATCTGATATCCCAAATACTATCATTTCAAAACCTGATGTTGAGTTAATGCTCGATTCAAGCAACAACATCGTTACAGCAGTGCAGCAAAAACAGTTTTACTGTTTTACGTTCAATCAATTACCAGAACATCACGCAAGTTTTGTAATCACCCAAAAGAATTATGTTCTTGAATATAAAACTTGGTGCCTTAGCCCTTATATGGTTAGGCATAATAGCGTGGAATTCTGGGACATAGACATAATAGAACGCATTCGTTGGCAAAAATATGCTCAACAAATAGTAACTCTGTTAGAAAAAATAAAAGCCCCCGCTTAGCGGAGGCTTTTTTATTACAACATTTTTTCGGTGAGCCTTTGGGTGGCAACAATATAAGCTGCGGTTCGAAAGCTTGTTTGATATTTTTCTTTCGCTGCCAGTACTTCATTAAAAGCTTCAACCATCAAACTGTCTAGTTTGGACAGAACATCTTCTTTGCTCCATTTTTCATCATGCATGTTTTGATACCATTCATAGTAAGACACAGCGACGCCGCCACTGTTTGCCAAGATATCGGGAATTACAGTAATCTCTTTTTCTGCAAAGATTTTGTCTGCTTCAGGAGCAGTGGGTCCATTAGCCATCTCTAAAATAAACTGTGCTTGAACTCTATCTGCATTATCAGCAGTGAAAACATTTTCTAATGCTGCTGGAACCAATACATCAACATCCAATTCCAACAACTGTTCATTGGTAATATTTGTTGTTCCTTCTAAATCTTTCAATGCCCCAGTAGTTTTCTTATGGTTTTCAGCTTCAGAAATGTTAATCCCGTCAGGTGTATAAACTCCACCCTTACTATCAGACAAAGCAACTACTTTGAAGCCATGCTCTGCGGCATACTCCGACAAATAAGTAGCCACATTACCAAAACCTTGAATGGCAATAGTTTTTCTATCGCCTTTTACAAGTCCAGCTTTTAATGCCTCTCGTAAAACATAACCACCGCCAAAACCTGTTGCTTCAGTACGGCCTTCGCTACCACCTTCACTAACTGACTTTCCAGTTATCACGCCAGCAGCTTCTGTCGCTGTTAATTTTTCAAATTCATCTCGCATCCAGCCCATGATAGTGCTGTTGGTGTTTACGTCTGGAGCTGGAACATCAATTTCTGGACCGAAGTTTCTAAACATCTGGCGCATATAACCGCGAGAAAGTCCTTCTAATTCACCTTCCGAAAGTTCTTTAGGATTAACGATGATACCGCCTTTGCCTCCACCAAAGGGCACATTTACAACCGCATTTTTAAATGTCATCCAGAAACTTAAGGCTTTTACTTCATTCAAATCCACATCTTGATGATAGCGAATACCTCCCTTATAAGGACCTCTTGCGTTGTTATGCTGACTACGGAAACCAGAAAAGATGCGCTGTGTTCCATCATCCATCTTCACAGGAATCGATACTTCAATATATCTATCTGGCGCAGAAAGCTGTTCTACAATATTTTTGTCTAGGTGCGCAGTTTCTGCCGCCGCATGAAGCTGTTGTTTTGCTGATTCAAATGGGTTTATTTTCATAGATTTATGATTAGTTTTTAAGCTTCGGACTGCTGAGTGTTCCAATGAGCTTCGGCACTTGGCTCATCAGCTTCTTCTTGGTGTGCCAAATATTTCTCTACATCGAGAGCAGCTTTACAACCCTCGCCGGCTGCGGTAATTGCCTGACGGTAGCGGTGATCATGAACATCGCCGGCTACAAAAATTCCTTCAATGTTTGTTTGCGTAAACTCTTTTGGTACAATATACCCTTTTTCATTGGTCTCTATTCCCGCTTCTTTGAATATCTTTGTTGCAGGAGTATGCCCAATCGCTGCAAAATAACCCTGGGCTTCGATTGTCTGCTCATCTCCTGTTAAATTATTCTTTACTTTGATTCCGCTAACTGTTTCCTCTCCCAAGACATCTGTTACAGTGACGTTGGTTAGAAAAGAAATTTTAGGATTGTCTTGTGCTCGCTTAAGCATTATCTTAGAAGCTTTAAATTCATCACGACGGTGGATTATAGTGACATGAGTTGCAAACTTGGTTAAAAAGTTAGCTTCTTCCATGGCGCTGTCTCCACCACCAATTACTACGACAGCTTTATCTTTGAAGAAAAATCCATCGCAGGTAGCACAAGCCGAGACTCCTTTACCACGCAACCGTTGTTCATTGTCTAAATTAAGCCAGTTTGCTTCCGCGCCAGTTGCAATGATAACCGACTCAGCACTGTATTCAGTTTTATCGGTTGTAATCTTAAATGGCTTGCTTGAAAAATCTACACTACTAACCATTTCATACACCATCTTAGTGCCAAAGCGCTCAACCTGCTTGGTCATACTATCCATTAGCTCGGGGCCTTGGATGCCTTCTGGAAAACCTGGGAAGTTTTCAACTTCAGTGGTAAGCATTAACTGACCGCCAGGGGCAATACCGGCGATAACAACTGGTTCCATTTCAGCGCGTGCTGCATACAAGGCAGCTGTTAGGCCTGCTGGACCAGAGCCGATTATAATTAATTTGTGTGTTTTATCCATATTGTTCTTTCTATTAAATTACTGTTATTTAAAAGCAAAGGCTTTTATCTTTCTGAGAAGTGAAGTTCCCAAGAATCTTGTTTTGATTCTTCGGCTATCACCATAGAATGATACTTCGTGTCATTTCTTACTATATATTTTCACTAGTTCAGCAATAGCTTCTTTACGCTTTACAGCATTCTTGCTATTTACAGCATCATAAGCGCACTCTCCCAAGTAACCTTCCAGCACTAAGTTGTTTACTTTCTTTAGAGCCTCGATAACCGCGTGATTCTGATTAATTATATCCATACAATAAGCATCGTCTTCTATCATCTTTGCTACAGCGCGGATATGGCCTTCAGCGTACCGTAGTCTTTTGACTAAATTATCTTTAGAATTTTCCATTGCTTATTTCCTTTCAGTACCCCCCTTAGGGGGGTTATGGTTATAATAGCTCAGAGTCTTGACAAGTGTCAAATATTCCTTTATACTCCCCTGTTCGGCAGTTGTTGGCGCCAACAAACAGCGCTAGTAACATAGCCGATAAAAACAATTAATGGAGGAATTACCGTCATATTTAAGGCGGAATTAAGAAAGGAACGCTTATGCTTCTTTTTCATAGCCTACAGCGTAGCTTTAGTAAGCTTGGCCGTGGAGTTCAAAAGACTCTCAGAATCCATGCACATCAAGCTCATTCACTACGCGAAGTCTCCTCAAAGACAGAGCTCCATCACTTCCTTGGAATGGTGATTGTAGTAGCTCACGCTTCTGAGATAGGTCGAGTTGTTAGTCATTTAGACTGGTTCGATCTGGCGCTTGCAGGAATAGTTTTCCTGCTTTGGCAAATTAGCCAGCCACCAAAAGAAAAAGAAATATAAACGTCCGATATTAAAGGCCATCTCTTAAATGAGATGGCCTGTTTTTTATTCAATTTGGTTTTTTTCTAATTCAGCCAATATCTGCTTCACTCCATTAATCCAATTTGGACTTCCAGGCTGAACGTATACTCCCAGAAACTCCTCTGGCTTCATCCCTTTATAGCGACGTTCCAGTAAAGAGTCGAAGTCTTTTACCCAGCCTGCGTAAGAATCATATTTACGAAGGTTAGGAGGATAACCGCCTATACCACTACAATTATTATAGTAACACCGCTTCCCCATCGTACTCTCTACAAAAGAGATGGCAATCATTAACTTCATGTTCTTAGCATCTAAGAAAGCTTGAACCGTTTGATCCTCTTTAGCAAAAGGGCTTTTACGTTTTTCAAAATATGCGCGTAACTTATTTTTGCGTTCTTCATTAGCTAGTTCCTCTGCTGTTGGTTTATGGCGATACTCTTCAATTAATGCCTCCAGTAATTCCGCAACGACATTTAATTCAGATTGATCAAACTCAAGTTGTTTAACCCATGGCTCACTCGGTTGAAAACTCTCTGTCGAAAGACTTGCTGCCGTCTCTAACTGTGCCAACCGATTAGCTTCACCATATCTACTTTCCCATACAGTAAATGAACCAGCAATTATTCCAATCACTAAAGAAATTACTACAGGAGCAGAAGCCATTATAGCCACCCTCTTTTGAGGACTAATTTTAGGTTTGGCCGGGATATAATAGTGAACCTCGAGCTTTGGTGTTGCTGGCTGCCATTTAGCCGTCGTCGGTTCTTGGTTTTCCCAAGTTTCTTTTAAAACCGTAATATTACTTATTGCGACTCTATTTACCGTGGATTCTTTTGTATTTCTTAAGTCATTCATCTCAATTCAGACTAACAAAGGATTGAGCAGAAATCAATTAAACAAATACGCAACTTATTCTTTTAAATAAATATGTCTAGAACAGACTTATTTTACAGTATCTTTATCCAAAGAATAAGTCGTAATGCTATATCATTGAACCATGCTTAATTCCAGCTGAAATTTTAAAACACTGGGGAGTATCCAGTATTTTAAAATTATTAGTGTCAGCCCAGCGACATTTTGGAATTTAAGGAGTGAATAGTTAAAAAACACCCCGAGGGGTGTTTTTTAACTAAGGCAATATTTGTACTAGTACTGCGTTTGGCATTGCTCTACCAGGACCAATCTCATATTTATTATCATTTAGCAAAGCAGCAGTGCCGCCACCATCTAGAAGTAATGCATGCTCAACGCCTAGTGTTAGCAGTACATTGGCTGAATCAGGAACTGTTGCACCGTATACATGAATCAAATACAAGGTTTTATTTTTCACTGCAATTGCTCCCCTAACTCCTCGACTAGTTTTTTGCTTTTCATCTAGTTTAGACATATCTAGATTTAGTCGGCCATTTTCTACTAAACTAGGTGAATTAATTCCAGCTGAAGCTGTAAAATTGGAGCTTTTATAATCGGACCAACGGCTAAAATATTTGGGTTGACCAACGCTATCAAAAGTTAAAAATGGATCGTTTTCTCCTAGCCCACTGCGTTCGTTGACCATTACTCCAGCTTTGGTATCAATCACTTTCCAGAAGAATGAATTAGCAATACTCTTGCATTCTGTGTAATCAACTGGGCAGAAATATGTTCCGTTTATCCCGTAAGAAGCATTATTGGCTTCAGCATAGCCTTTAAGGCTGGCAACTGGACAAGTAGCTGTACAGTCCTGATCGTAAGCAGTGTCTGTAATTACTCTAACCTTACCACTCGATAAGTCGAAGGTTTCCATTCTCACTTCAAACTGACCAGGGTTACCTATAATATTTTGTTTAGTGTAAGCATAAATTGAACTATTGGCACTTACCGAATTTTCTGCACAGATATTAGCACTAGAATTATATCCTTCTGTCGAACCGTTCAATACGAAGCTAAAATTGAAGCCAAATCCCAAGAAGCAAGAAACGCTTGGGAAGCCAAATTTACTAGCTCCTTTAACTACCCAAACAGCGCCACCGTCATTTACGAGAGTCCCACTTTTGTACGCCATTACTTTAACTGCCGAATGGTTGTCGTTCGTATTTGATGCCACTACATGATTGTATGTACCACCATGCGAAAAGAAAACAGCTTCAGATGGAAAAGCTTTAGCTTCGCCTTTATCCCAAGTCCAAATCATACCATTTGAATTTAATAGAGTTCCATCCAAATGTTTGGCTTTAGAATTATTAATCGCTTCTGCTTCAGACAATTTAGACAAATCGCCGTTTTTGACCATTTCAAATTTAAAACCTTGGCCAAGAAAAACTTCGGCAGAAGTGAAGCCATGTTTTTTACCACCGCTCACTTGATAAATCACCGAATTGTCTGCAAACAATACTCCGTCACCCCAAGGAACTTCGACGCCTTCAGGCAAAGCCATATCAGCGGCATTGGCAGGAACAACCCTATCAAAAGACAACCGATGAGAAAAGAATTTCTCCTGTGAACTAATAGGAAGACGCTTAGAACCTGCATCGTCAATTTGCCAAATTGAACCATTATTTTGCACTAAAGTTCCTGAAGGATGCGGAGTTGCGGCACTTGCAAAGTTAGCAGAAAAGAACAGGCCAGAGCCGACTATCAAAGTAGCCATTAGGACGTATGTATATTTTATTTTCATGAAGTTTTTATTAAGTAATTTAAATATAGCACAACCTGCGAAAGTTTGGTTGATATATTCCTGAAAAGTTGCAAACCTACTAAAATTAACTGCAAAAAGTTGCAATAAAGCCTTTTATGGTAAGACTTTATCATCGCCTTACACCGACCAAATAACTTTTCAGAAAAAAGCCTCTAAATAAAGGGTCTTTATTTCAAAACCTTTAGACTGAAGTGACTTTATATAATAATCCACACTTCTTACATATATCGCTTGACACGGTACTTGATTCGAGATATACTAAAGTCACTTAAGTAATTTAAATAATTAAAACAACAAAAATGGATTCAACAAAATCATCCTTGGCTACGGGGGTAATCGTAGCATTAGTGGTTGGTGCTTTGCTTGGCGGTGTTATCGGAAGAAGCACTGCAATGAGCAAACAAGATACTACAAAAAAATCAGTAGATAAAAATAGCGGCATGATGATGGCTGGTGATTCTGCAAAAGCATCAGACTTGAGAGCTATTTTAAACAATGGTTTGACAGAGCATGTTGACCTAGCTGCAGCTGCAACTCGTGCAGGCTTTGATGGTCAACCTCAATTTGAAGCTTCAGCAAAAGCTTTAGACAACAACTCAGTAGCTCTTAGTAAAGCTATCGGTAGTGTTTACGGAGCGGATGCAGAAAAACGCTTCCTTGAAATCTGGCGCAGTCACATCGGTTTCTTTGTAGACTACACTGTAGCTGCTAAGACTGGCGATATGGCCGGCATGGATAAAGCAGTGCAAAACCTGATGGGTTATGTAGAAGCTTTCTCAAGCTTCTTGTCTCAAGCTAATCCAAACTTGCCAAATGATGTACTACAAGCCAAAGTTACAGATCACGTTTTGCAACTTAAAGGTGCAGTAGATGCCTACGGTGCTGGCGACTATGCCAAATCTTACGCACTTCAAGCAGAAGCTTCTGAGCATATGGCTATGACTGCTGATACTCTATCATCAGCTATCGTCAAACAATTCCCAGATAAATTCTAAAATTAAAGGTGCATATACTACCCCTTCAATTGAAGGGGTAGTATTGTTTATAACTATGAAAATTACAAAATTATTACTGTTGGTAATTGCAATTCCCCTACTGGCAGCAGGATGTAATGCGCAGACAGCCCCAGAAGTCATGCCAACTCCCATGGAAGAGCAATCCTCTATCAATGCAAACGAGGTCATTATAGAAAACTTTAACTATGGACCTGCTGAGGTTGTGGTGAAAAAAGGTACAACCATTACTTGGACAAACAAAGATAGTGCTGGACATACTGTTACTGCCACAGGAGATAACGGCCCAAAAAGTAATCTCTTTGGACAAGGTGAAACTTATTCATACACATTCGACGAGGTGGGGACATTTGAATATTTCTGTGAGCCTCATCCATATATGAAAGGTGTGATTAAGGTTGAGTAAGCATTTACTAGTGAGCGATTACTTACTATAATAAGTAGGTAAATTCACTTCTATATGCCAAAATTATTCAATTTTCTGAACAAAAAAAAGATTTCTAATATAACTCCAAAAACCTACAATATTGGGTTAGCGCAAACTCAGGCATTTAAATTTGTAATGGGTATAACAAGTAGCTTTTTGAAGCAATTTGACTTAACTAATGTCGAATGGGTAATGCTTGGGATTTTGCGTGACAACTTTGAGGGGATTAGGTTACTAGCCCTCGCAGATACTTTGGCAGTAGAACAGGCGTACGTGACTGTCGCTACAAGGAACCTAATCAAAAAAGGTTATATCAAAACGATTGTCGATAAAACAGA
>JBBSJS010000011.1:0-23405 GCA_038257015.1 Candidatus Doudnaibacteriota bacterium
AATTTATTCAAAACAATTACAGTGGCGACCAAGAGAAACAACTCATACTTAGCTCATTGGTTAATAGTAAGTTGGTGCCAGACAAAGTGGCCAGTAGTGAGTATTTATCCATAGCTAATAATTTAATTGAAGCCAGACGCAACGCAGAATGTGCTTCAACATATACCTTACAAGATTGGACTCAAACAGACTTTTACAGCAAACTGGCTGAATCTGGCAGTGAAAAATGTAATGCAGCGTTTTCATTTTCAGACTTAAATGATGAAGCCTCTACTATTTTACAGAAGAGCCGAGCTGCAGCTCAGGTAGAGCTTGCTAATGGACAGGGCTTTCAAAGCACTAGAGGTTGTGTTGATGTAACTCAACAAGATAACCAAATCCGCACTCAAGCAGCGGAGTTGTCTAGGTCTGTAGAAGTTTCTAAGAATGCTCGGATGGAATTTGACCGCTCTGGTGGCGATAAAGCTTCTCCTTCTTATGCTGAGCTGTTAAAAAAAGAAAATGAAGCTAATCAGCAAATGTTAGCTGCACCACAACGCGTGGGCGGGGGAATCGTTACTGCTTGTAGTTTGATCACCGATCCAGGTGGATTTGTAGCTAACCAGTTAAATAATTATGTTAATCAATGGTTAGAACAATCGAGCAGTTTGAAGCAAGAGAACTTGCCGTTGTTTGCTCAACTAGCTCGTCGCATCTCTGGTAAATTATTCGGTGATATTATTTTGAAGAAAGAAAAGCCTGGAGAAGTCTTTAGTAATTTAGGTGGAAACTTCTTAAATGCAGGATTAAGTACAGCAGCTTCATTATCAAATATTCCAGTTACTTACACTGGCACGCAAACTCCAATTACTGGTGGTGATATCTCTGGTCAACAGTCAACCCCAACCCCAACTCAAAATACGAATACTCTTTCGGCATTTTTCTCAGCACAGGGTTCTACAGCTTCATCTGGTACAACATTAACACCAGGAACTAGATATTCATTAAACATTGATATAAGTCGCTTAACACAAGACTACCCATCTACTGTGTTTAGAAATGCAACTGTAACAAATAGACCTTTAAATACTCAGCTATACAACTCACCTGTTACACCAGCACAATTAGAAGCTCGACGTATTGTAATACCTTTACCAACGTTGGAAGTTTCTGGAACACTTGAGATTACTATTAACATGATGATTGCCGGAGCCACTGTACCGTTTACTTACTCGGTTGACTACCGAGTTGCTACTGGTAGCGTACAAGGACGCAGTACTGGCATACCACTAGTACCATTCGTTTCGGCTCGTTAGTTATCTTTACGATTATGAAAAATACACTTACAGAAAAACAGAAAATATTTGTCACCGTAGGGGCCACTTTAATGGTTGTGGGTTTGGCTTGGTTCGGTATCAAACAACAATCTTCTGTTCTTACGCTAAAAGCACCTGAAACTTTTACTGAAGTAGAAATAGCAGCTGAACCAATCGAAGTAGGTAATGTACTAGGGGAGTTTGAAAATGCTAATCAACCAACTAATCCTTTAGAAGGAATTTATGTCAATCCATTTAGTGAATAATTTTATTAAGACAGCTTTAATCGTTGTTGCGGTAACTGCAACATTTATTTCAAGTTGGAGTGTGGTACGTGCTGAAACTATTGTTCAGCAACCTTCTTTGATTACACGGATGAGTCAATCATTAGGTGCCGACAATGGTATGGTGTTGGAAGCTTTTTCTGTAAAAGTGCCAGTATTCCCTCGTGGTTATGTTTATCCAATCGCTCAATTGGGAAATTGTAATAATGCCCAAGAGTGTTTTGTGTATTGTGAAGATCCGCAGAATATTACAGTGTGCGCCACTGTTGCATCCCAGCAAGGTTACATGTCGGCAAGTGGTGCTCGTAAAGCGATTGAGTTTGCGAAATTAATTAACAATGGTTATCTTGCAAACTGTAATACCATGAATGAATGTATTAAACTTTGCGACAACGTCAATGTCCAAGCTGATTGCCAACAGCTAGTTGCAAGTATAAATAACAACGCCAGTGTTCTAGGAGCTCAAGATGGTGACAACTTCTTAGGACGGTCAATTTTTGAAACCTGTGATCAGTTTGATAATTGCGAAACTATGAACAGTAGTGGAGTATTAAATAATACTTATGCTCAATTTAAAGCTAGCGGAAGTTTGCCATCGATTTGTGTGGATGGTCAGCAGTGCTTTAACTACTGTTTAGTGAATTCTACTACTTCAGGTTGTTCTCAATTTGTATCAGCAGTTGGTGGAGTGGACATAAGTAACTCTCATGTCTTCAAAGCAAGTAACTTATCTTCTGGAGGATTGTCTTATGAACAAATATTAAATAATCAGTATGATCCAGAAGCTGGTTCTGGCGGCGGTTCTGATACAGGAAGTCCAACAACTCCACAGATTAATATAAATGATATTCAATCGTGTATTTACAACAATCAAGCAGGTGTTAATGAGACCACGATTACTCCAGATCAATACAATAGGGTCAATGAAAGCAACTTGGCTTGCCAAGAAAGATACACTCCGGAAATAAACACAGAACAAATGGCGGAACAAAATCAGCAAAAAGCTTCTTCAGGGATAAGCAACATTTCTCAGTGTATATTGGCTAGTGCAAATATTACTGCTGATATCTCAAGATGCTTGTCGATACAATCCCAGTAACAAATTATCGAAAAACTCCCTCTATATATAATATAGAGGGAGTTTTTTAAATTGATCCAGTATTTCTCAGTATACTATCGAGCCTTTTTTACACAGGTGGAAAGTTTGGTTTTCTAACCCCTAATATGGTATAATTTAAATAAGTTTTAGGACATTTTAACCACATTTGTGACCAAGAAACCAAGACAAAAACTAAACAATTTATTGAGATTCCGATATTTTAAGGCAGCTTTAGTCCTACTTTTTGTGTTCGCACAAATAGCAGGCTTTTTTGTTGGTGGTAATGATGCCACGGCTCAGGATTTAGTGTGCGATATGGACACTCTTCATACAGGAACCGATGGAAACCCAACCTATTTTACTTATAAAGTGGAGTCTGATAGAACCAAAGTAAAATGGGATGAAGAGTTTAATGTGCAATTTACACTCTTCTTCAGGACGGACAGTGCTTCTCAACAACTCGCACGAGCTTGTGCAGGGAAAAGATTTGATTTCATAGTCTATCCTTATCACAACAGTACTGGCAACTATTCATATTATGATCCTGGGATATCTACATCCGCACAGTATTTTACTGGTACATCTGGAACTGGTTTCGCTGCGAGGAAAAAAGTGACCATGAAAGCTATGGGAGCACCAGAAATACCCACTGATCCAAATGACCCTACGAAAATCATAAGTGCTTACCCAGTTGCTAATGATCCAAGATCTAGAGGGTTGGACTTACATGGACATGTAACTGAAGCTTATGTGTCTAGTTTCTACTCCTCACCAGCTGTTAGGGTAATTTATTCTTTAGACATTCAACAAGAACAGCCAAGAACACTTCCTGCTTTACCAACAGGTGTAACTCCTGACACAACTACACCGACTACCGGAACTGGTAGCACAAAAGATGCACAAAGCATCACCTTTAAAGTAATGAAAAGCGGCGAAGAAGGCTTGAGAAGTAAATACAGAGTTTTACTGCAAGAAAAAGCTCCTTTTGATAAGATGGTCTTTGGTGCAAATGGCCTACCCAAGATAAATGTTGATTGGGGAACACCAGAAAGCAAGCTAACAATCAATGATCAGTTAAAGATACCTAAGAAAAACTATCAATTGGGGTTTGAGCCGTATTATAGGTATACCTGGATCGGTTTTAATACGTTCGATACCAAAATTGATCCAGATGGTTGTACTTCAGGATATTTAACTGAAAGCTGTAAAAATGTCGTTTTTACCGAAGGTAATGCAAATGGCAAGGTTTCTACCGAGCAAATCTTGTTACCAGTAGGTTTTGACCCAGCCTTATACAACTCAGCATGGGCCAAAACTGAATTCGCCAACAAGACTGCGGAAGCTGGTAAACCACTTGGTTTGGTTGATTTTAGGGTGGTGCCTATTATTTGGGCAAACGATGCCACTCTGATTAATAATCCTACTGGTTGGTATTCTTATGTATACGGAAGTACTCCTATTAAGTTTACTGTTGAAGTTTATAAAACTGAAGCTGACATTAAAGCAGCTTGTGAAGCCGACACAGCAGTCACGGATAAAACAATCTGTAATGATGCACAGAAAATGCGTTACCAGGTTGGTTCTTTCGTGGAAGGGACCACGGGTACAGACCAACAATCTTCTGGCGGTCTAGGCGAAACACTTTTAGACTTTATTCGTAAAGTGATTACTCACTTGTTATCTTTGCTAACAAGTTTGGTTTACTACGTATTTAGTTATATCGTCGCCCCTTTCTTAGTAGCGATTCTAAAAATTCAAGCTTATAAGGATGATTTTGTCAGTGTGATTTATCCCGGATGGTTAATCTTGCGCAATATCTCAAACATCATTTTTATCATCGCACTTTTGGCAATCGGCTTAGGTACGATGTTTAGAGTTAATGGTTATCAGGCTCGTAGTCTGGTAATCAACTTGGTTCTGATGGCGTTACTGATAAACTTCAGTCTAGTATTTGCTCAAGGAGTAGTGGCTTTGGCAGACACCGTGCAGGCTCAGTTCTTACCTGGTGATAGTCAGGTCATAAACGCGCTTGCGGCGAAGCTTATGGTGGAACCCCTTCAGTTACTGAGAGATTCAACAGGTGGTCAAGGTTTTGGTGCGAGTACGGCTCTCGCCGATATTTCTAAAGCCTTTGTGTTATTACTGTTTTCTGTTGCTGCTTTATTTGCATTCGTCGCGGTGGCAGCTTTCTTGATGGTTAGGTTAATAGCTCTATGGGTTTTGTATTTACTTTCTCCACTTGCATATGCATCCTATGTTTTACCCCAAACACAAAAATATTTTAAACAGTGGTGGACAGAGTTTATTAAATACGCTTTCATCGGTGCGGGCTTGGCATTTTTCTTGAACATGGCCGCATTACTTGCAGGTGGTGAATTTTTCCAAAGAGCGAATTTTGGAGAAGGTGATGGTTTTGCTGCTGGTGCAATTAACTTTGTGTTGATGTCTGCACAAAACTTAGCTGTGATTGGCTTTATGATTGTCGGTATGAAGTTAGCTGCTAAATCTGGAGTAGCAGGAGCTAAAGGTATAACAGACTTTGCGGCAAATGCAACCAAGGGGACTTTCAAACTTGCAAATATGGGCAAGCAGGCTTTATCAAATAAAGCTTTTGGAGGAATGTCTCAGAAGGAGGGTTGGAAAGGATTGGTTGGCAAGGCTGGCTTAGCAGTAAGTAATCCAATTATGGCTGGTAAAGCAGGTAAGGAAAAAGGTAAAGCTTGGCTTGATAAAGGACGTAAGAAATTTGAGGGTAATATCGCCGGAATTTATGGTAGTAATAAACCTATTCTTGGTAATTCTATTAAGGAAGAACGCGAGAAAGTTAAAGAGTTTGTCAGCGATGATGAAAACTATTTAAAATCTCAGCTTGCGAATGGAATTGCTAAGAAAGATAAGGTGCTTACTGGTGCGGGAATGATGAAGCTTGCCGACACTGGAAAGTTTAAAGACATGGCTGAGACTTTGAATGATGGCATGGGACTGGAAGGTGAAGATAGGTTTAGTAATGACGCGGCTGGTTTAAATGCCGCTACTAAAGAAATGGTTAAACGAGGCTTGTTAGATGACGGTAAACGCCGAGACATACTGAATGAATTTGACAAAGCAGCAGGGAAAGATAAAAAGAACGCCCATTTTGGCGGCAATCTTAAATATGATGCTGACAAAAAAGACTTTGTGGTGCGTGACCTTAGCGATGATGCAGGCCAACAAGGCGCTAATGCTCAGTTTGCTGGACCAGATCAAGAAGAGTGGGTTGCGGGGCAAGTTAAAGGACGTAAAAATAATCTTTATGAAGATTTAAAAACTGCCTCCAACGATGCCACAGTCAAAAAGAACGCCGCTGGACAGCCTGAGTTTACCACTACCATGGCAGCCGTGTTAGCTGAGCAAACTGTTGAAGCTTTGAACAATAATAAGGCAGCTACTAACTTTAGAGTCAACAATAACGATAAGTTTAAGGTCATGAAAGCAGCTTTTGAAGCCGATAATGGGACAGGCTTACAAGAGCAGATGAAGTTGCATTATTCTAAGAATTTGGCCAAAGAACGAGGCGTAGAAGTTAATCAGTTAACTCAAGCCGAACGTGATGCTATTGATGACAAAACTACGCAACGTATTGATGCTATCCGAAACAACTTGTTGAATGAAAGAACTGATGGCAATGATCAAGATTACCAACAGCAAGGTGGAAATCAACGAACACCACGCGCAACAGTTATTGTGGCACCAAATGGTAGACCGCCGCGCGAAGTTGTTAACGAGCAAAATGCTAGGATGGCTCAACAACAAGGACGAAATGTTGATTTAGCAAATCCTAACACTGCAATTGATAATGCAGTAAACCAAGCTCCTCCAAACACACAGGCTAATAATCGAACACCTCAAACACCGCCAGCGGTGAATAATCCTAACCTTCCAAATCAGCAACCACCGACTCAAAATACTCAAACACCTCCACCTACAAATCAACAGCCTCAGCCTACAAGAGGTAGAGTAGAGCGTGAAGATCCTCAAGAAGTTGCAGAGCGAGCAAGAGAAGCGGAAATGAACAGGGCTCAAGCAGAACGAGAAGCTCAAAATAACAACCCAACAGACACTACTCCTCAAGATAACAACACTCCGCCACCGACAAATAATGTATAAGGATTGATTAAGTACGAATGACTCTTACCGAATTTCAAACAAAAATAAACAATTCTGATTGGTCAGAACCAACTAAGCAACTGTATTTAGATAACTTTTCTAAATTTGGTAATTTTAGTTTGAATTTTATCATGGCTATGACTAATAATGTGGCGGGTAAGTATCAAGCAGAAAAAGTTGCTCCGATGTTGATTCCCACTGAAAGTTGGGAAGATCTAATTAACAATTTCAGAGATGAAACGATCTTATCTTTGATGGCAAATAATCTTGCGCCGTTAGATTTGTTCGTACTTGATGCTTTGTTAGCTAGAATTCAAGACATCAGAGCTAATTCTGCGCTTAACGCGAAGCTGTCTCCACAAGTAGATCAAGTCTTTGTTCTTATCGAACTTTATTATTTATACCGATTACCACTCACTCATGTTGTCCACTTATTCCATAACTCGATTGTGGAGTTGGCAGCTTTTATCGATTTGCCTTTGGAAACTCAACATCTAATCTATTACAAAAATATTGATAATGTTAATTCAAAGGAAATTATTACTCTAGGAAGTGCGATAGCTAGTGCTTCACAAACTGTAGGCAACGACGAAATTCTTATAAATGGTCAACCGGTTGCTCCAACAATTACTAATTGGATAAAAGGTTTTATTGAGTTTGCTTTGTCAGGACAAGAACAAAGTATTAGTTACAAGAAAGTTCAGTACTTCACCAAAGATAAAAATTTCCTTAGCTTGTCAGAAGAAAATAAATTCATCCTTACCAGAATCATAAACACTTATGTGTGGCTTAATTACGAGGTACTAAATGAAGCTTCGGTAAAACAATACCGAGAAGTTACTAGATTTAAATGGGAAAGTAAAATATTACTATATCTTTCTAAGCTGGCACCACAGTATTTTACTTATATTCCAGAAGATGTAGACTTTGACATTTTATCTTTGGGTGACACTTCTGAGCCTAATATTATGGACTCGCTACTGGGAACAGCTAACCGAAATAGTTCTGTAGTTGAACCAGAGCCAATAAATATCAGGAACAACTCACGCCCGTCATCAATGGATTCTGTTATTTCTGAAAAGCCTAAAACCATTCAAAATTCTTTGAATGTTGACAGACCGGTTTATAATCCGGAGCCACAACAAGATAACCCACGTCCAGATTTACTTACGCACGACTCAAACAAAGACGATACAGTTACTAAATACAATGCTGATGCTTTTCGCAATACAGATACTGGACTAACTTACGATACTCCCAAAGTTGATAAAACTCCGGACTACGGATTACAACAAGAAAGCTTTGAACAACAAACATCTCAAGGTAGCTCTGATTCAGGCGCTGTGCGACTTGCCTCTGGAAGTAAGGCAATGCAAGACTTAGACAGGATTACTCGCAAGAACGGTAGATCTGGCGGGGGAATCGTCTTAGATAGAAGTTCTAATGTTCAGGTAGAGGAATTGAGTGGCAATTTAGCCAAGCAAAAATTGGAAACAACTGAGAAAATTAAACTGAAATTAGACGAATTAAGACAACGAAAAGGTAACTAATGCTTAATCAACAAAAGGTCGCGCATCTCACAGCTTTAATTAATCAATCAAAAATATTAACCGACAAGGAAAAGTCGGACTGGTTAGGTTTGGTTGAGTTGATGAATGATAAGCAGTTAGGAGAGTTAGAAGATATCTTAGTTAATACTAAGCCTCAATCTCAAGTCGCTCAAAGTCCAAACCCTGAAACACTTAAACAACCAAACCCAGCAAAGCCAGATTTGTCCAGTGAGGTCTCTCCGGATTTATCACACATATCAAATTTACCAGTCGGTTTAACACAAATGACCAAACCGCCTGAATCAGCAAGTGGCGACTATAACACACCGGCTAATCTAAGATCTGCTTTTGTTAAATCTGGACAGCGACTTAATCCAACTCCAGTAGCACCGATTAAACCAGTTTTACCAAAGCCAGCCGAGCAGGGAGCTCCATCATTCCCACCGGCAAAACCAACTGAGCAAGCTCCAATCACAAGAGCTCCAATCGGGAGAACAGCTCCACAAAGTAGTGCTGTAGAACCCGTAAACTCAAGCGTAAAAAATGCTTCAATTAGTTCACAGGAGATTATCACGGGAGGAGTAGAACAAAGCTCGTCACAGCCACCAATATCAGAACTAATTTCAAAACCAGAACAGCAAAAACAGCTTCAAAAAACTGCAGCAGAGATTAACGACTTGAATGGGATTAAAGAACTTACTTTTCATCAATTCCGCAATTATTATTACGATTCTACTTTAAAAGCAGTTCAGGATTTAGTTTTGAGGTTAGGGTATTTCGCAGTAATTGTTGCATTGGAGAATAGCCCTGCTTATAAGACATACATTGATACTGGCAAAATATTGCTTGGTGATAGCTCTCAGGACGCATCACAAATGTTTTCCAAGCTGGAGTTCGAAGAGTTTACTGATTTACTCTTAGATATGCGTGTAAATGTTAACTAAATGACATGTTTCCTGTGATATAATAACAATACTATGCAATTTTCCGTACCACAATTTACCGATGTAGAAGATAGAATTTTCGCGGGCTTAACTTTTAAGCAATTCGGAATAGTTTTCGCAGCTGCGATTGTTGTTTTTCTCGTGTACACAATTACAAAGAACATTCCGATAACAATTTTTGCAGGGATTTTGTTAGGTCTCCCGTCATTAGCTCTAACTTTTGGTAAGCTGAACGGACGACCACTTTATGAAAGCACCTTCACCTTTATTCAGTTTTTATTTGGCCCAAAACTTTATATATTTCATAAACAAGCGATTGATATGGATAGTCAGAGTTCACAGCAGACCGTTGTGACTAACGAGCAACAACCAGATTATAAACTTAATGCTAATGTGAAGTTAAAAGAGCTAAATTATTTATTGCAACAACAAGCTTCGGAAGAAAATGTTCTCCTTGAACGAATTCGAGACAATAAACTCCAACAGTCCAAATAACATTCTATGTCAGAAAAACAAACAACAAAACCAAAGATCGGTAGCCCAACCCAAAGGTTTTTAAAATTCGACGAAATTCGTGATGATATGATTATCATGCAGGACGGAACTTTGCGTGCTGTGGTAACTGTATCTAGTACTAACTTCGATTTGAAGAACCAAGAAGAACAGGATGCATTGATTTACAACTACCAAAGATTTATCAACTCGCTAGATTTCTCTATTCAAATCTTGATGCAAAGCCGTAAAATGGATATTGGCGAGTATTTAGAAAAACTAAAACAGATCATGGATCGCCAGACCAATGAGTTATTGCGAATGCAAACTGCCGAGTACATGGAGTTCGTGGGACGTTTAGTAGAGAGCGCCAATATTATGAATAAGAATTTTTATGTGATTGTCCCATACAATGAAAGTATTAATCCATCTACTGGTGGCGGTGTGATTGGAAAGATTTTTGGCAACAACAAAGTAAAAGCAGTAGCTGGTAGGGAAGAGAGCTTGAGAAAGTACAGAAAGACATTGGACGAGAGAGTTAGCACAGTAGTTAATAACCTTTCTAGCGTGGGTCTTCGAACTGTTAGACTAAGCACCGAACAACTAATTGAACTGCTCTATAATTCATATAATTTCTCGGCTGGACCATCGATTGATGCAAGTCAGTTAGAACAGATTAATTTGGTAGATAAGGGAGGTAACTAAAATGAGTTTATTATCGTTTAAACAATCCGATTTAGATAAGAAGAAAGCTGAGCTCAATCAACTCAAAAGTCAGATTTCTGCTGATAAAAGATTGGTGGAAATTGAACAAGAATATCGTGAGGGCTTAACAACCTTAAAAGATATTATCGCTCCATCAGCGTTAGAGTTTACTAATTCCCACTTCACTTTAAATGGAAAGTACGCGCGTACCTTCTTTGCTTTAGCGTATCCGCGTTTCTTGTCTTCCAACTGGCTGTCTTTCATTATCAACTCTGAAAGCGCTTTGGATGTTTCGATGTTCATTTATCCGATTGATTCGGCAGTCATAATGAAAAAGCTCAAAGGGAAAGTAGGAGAGATTGGATCTCAGATGACAATGAATCAAGAAAAAGGGTTGGCTCGTGATCCTATGTTGGAAACAGCGTATCAGGATGTTGAGAGTCTCCGTGACTCACTTCAGCAAGGCACCGAGCGTTACTTCCGTTTCGCTTTGTACTTTACAATCTACACAGAATCATTGGAAGAGTTAGATAAAAATTCAAAAATTCTAGAAAGTTCTCTTGGAGCAAAATTGGTTGTAACTAAACGCGCGTTGCTTGCCACTGAACAAGGATTTAACTCAACTCTACCTTTGGGAATCGACGAGCTAAATATCGCCAACAATTTAAACACTGGACCTCTATCCAGCACTTTTCCTTTTGTATCTTCTGATTTAACAGGCAATGATGGTATTCTTTACGGAATTAATCGTCACAACAATAGTTTGATTCTTTTTGACCGTTTCCAAATGGAAAATGCCAACTTCATTGTCTTTGCCAAATCTGGTGCAGGAAAATCTTATGCCATCAAATTAGAAATTTTGAGATCATTGATGGTTGGTATTGAAGTAATTGTTATTGACCCTGAAAATGAATACCAACACTTGGCTCAAGCTGTTGGCGGAACATATTTAAACATTTCACTAAACTCTGATTTCCGTATCAATCCTTTTGATTTACCAGTTGGCTTAGAAGGTGAAGACCAACAAGATGTACTAAGAAGCGCCGTAATCGGTTTGATGGGACTGATGGGATTAATTCTGGGCAAACTCGACCCAACCGAAGAAGCTTATATGGACCGCGCGCTTTGGCAAACTTACGCCAAAAAAGATATTACTGCCGACTCGGACTTGCGACTTGCTGAAATGCCAGTGATGTCCGATTTAATCGAAGTATTAAACGGCATGGTTGGTGCTGAAAGCTTGGCTCAGCGTTTAGGTAAGTTCACAGACGGAACTTTTGCTGGCCTGCTTAACCAACCGACCAACGTTGTGTTGCAAAACCAACTGTTAATTTTCTCTATTCGTGATTTGGAAGAACAACTGCGTCCGATTGCGATGTATATTATTCTAAGTCATATTTGGAATATAGTCCGTAGTGAATTAAAGAAACGAGTTTTGGTTTTGGATGAAGCCTGGATAATGATGCAACATGAAGATTCTGCCCGATTCGTTTTTGGAATCGCAAAACGATGCCGTAAGTATTACTTAGGTCTAACTACAATCACACAAGATGTGGCTGACTTCATGGCAAGCCCTTATGGCAAACCAATTGTAACCAACTCTTCCATCCAGTTACTCCTAAAACAAAGTCCTGCAGCTATTGATGTGGTGGCAGAAACTTTTTTCCTCACAGAAGGGGAGAAATATTTACTACTAGAAAGTGATGTCGGTGAAGGAATTTTCTTTGCAGGTCTAAAGCATGCTGCCATTAAGATTTATGCATCTTATGTTGAAGATCAAATCATCACTACCGATCCAAGACAACTTCTTGAAATCGAAGATAGCAAGGCAAACTTAAAAGAGTAATATGCGACCCCAAAACTTTTTCAACCCAAGGTTGGATGCGGCGGGGCCTCCTTCGAGTGGAGGCTCTTTTGGTAGTGGGAACAAGCCCTCCAACGGTGCGGGGAAGTCAAATTATAGACCAGGTGACAATTTAAGAAATAGTTATAACGCTCCAAATCGCCCACAAGGCTATTCTAAGAGTAGCCCTGATGATTACCGTTCAAGTAACGAGGGTAGTGATCGCACAGACTTAAATGATGAAGAAGGGTATCAGTCACAAAGTGAAGGTCAACGAAATCCTGAATTTGAACAGCAGCAAGAAAATCAAAAATCTCAACAAAGTGATTCAGCTGATAAAAATTCGAACACTCAAGATTATATCAACCAATACAATCCTTTAAAGAAATTAAAACAGCAAAAGGACGACCTTACTGCTGGTTTTAAGGATATGGGACGAAATATTGACAAAGGTATTGCTCGCGCAACAACAACTCCTGGTAACCCGTTAGGCGACGCTGGTGGTATGGTTGGTAAGGCTTTTCAGGGAGTAAAAAATTTAAAAGCTGATCCAGAAGCCATGAAAGAAGAAGCGCGAGAAAGAGTGAGGCAATTTGCCAAAGACAAAGGTAAAGAGTTTGCTAAAAATAAGCTAAAAGGGGCAGGAAAAGATGCAGCTAAAAGCGCGGTTAAAGGTGCTGCGAAAGAAGGTGTAAAAGATGCTGCCAAGTCAGCCGCTAAGAAAGTTGGCAAAGAGGCAATTAAACAGGGCGGGAAAGTGGCTGCTGCTGGTGCGCTGGCTACTGCTGAAACAGCCGCAGCTTTCACTGGTGTAGGAATTTTAGTAGATATTTTAGTAGATATCGCATTGTACTTAGGTTTCAATGATGCTTTTGATGGTACTATAGCAATTTCTAAAGGTCATATTCGCGAAGGTAGATTCCTTTACATCAGAGCCGCCATGAAGGTTTTAATGGGAATCATCTTGATTATTGCCGTATGCATGTCTTGGATTCCTATCATTGGATTTATCCTGGTTAATTATTTACTGATTTATTATATCGCTGGAAAAATCTTTAAGAAGATGGCTTATTTACAGGGTATTACCGACCTGGAATTTGCGATAATTTTTGTTCTCTGGGTAATTTCCTTTGTTATGACTGGAGGATTTATCTATTCAATTCTGTACTGGATTTGTATTGAATCTGGAAAAAGCACGGTTGGCTGGCTAGCTATCACAGCTATAAAAGTTTATTCTTGGTTTACTGATAACGCAGTTAATGAAATTTGTAAGCACGTAGGTCAGATTGCCAATGGAACAACAGGCCAATAGTTTGAAGTCTAATAGGAAATATGGTATAATGATTCAAATAAGAGTTTTAGGAAACAAAATGAAAATCCGCGTTTCTAAAGGAGAAATCTGTGAATAAAAAAGCTATTGCCATTCTTGGTGTGATTTTTGTTTTAATTGTTGCCACTTTAGGATTTATTATATATCAACGAAGTGCTGATAATTCAGAGCCGGAAACTCCAACAGTTGTAGAAACCCCACCAATAGTAGAAACGCCAATCGAAACCCCACCAATTATTGAAGAACCGGAAACTCCAACAACAAGAGCGGTGCGCTTAACAGATGAGTCAGTAGTTTCTCCAAATTTGCTCTATCGTGGTGATGGGTTGTCTTACTTCAATAATCTGGGACAATTGTTCCAAACAAACTTTTCTATTTCTGGCGACACGGTGTTGCTCAGTAATAAACGCGAGCTTTCTATACCTCAAAAACCAAATATCTCTAAAATTTTATGGCCTCAAGCTGGTGTAAGCTATATTGCAGAATTCCAAAGCGGCGGTAAAAAGAGTTGGAGTTTTTACGACAGCGCGAAAGCCGATTATGTTGACTTACCACCACAAGTCTTTAGTTTAGACTGGCTTCCTAGTGGTGACAGAATTATGTTTATTTGGGTAGACGAACAGAATAAAGCCACTCTAAATGTTTCCAACCCGGATTCTACTAACTATCAGACTATCGCAGAAATGTACGAACCTGATAATGTTATCAAAGTTTCTCCAGATGGACAGTCTGTATTGTTCCACAGAACCCAAGGTCCAGATCAAAACCTAAATCCGATTATTTATGTTTCGGCTGATGGTCAAAATTTCCGTACCATAATTCGTGACGGTTATAACCAAGGAGTAATGTGGAGTGCTGACAGCCAGAAATTTGTATTCTTGCGACGCAATCCGTCCACAGGACTTTTCGGGGTTTGGTATTCTGAACTTACTAACTCTGTTATCAAAAGCCTGGGTGTTGAATCCACAGAAGATAAAATTTTATGGAGCCGAGATAATCAAACAGTTTACGTTGCTGGAAAATCTAGCCAAGGTAGCGGAGAAGTATTATATAAAATCAATACCCAAACTTTAGAGAAAACCGAGCTAGATCCAGGAACGATGGTTGATTTCCAGAGTTTATTTATGAATACTTCAGAATCAGTTATATTCTTCCGCAACGGCACCGACCAAGCTCTATATTACATGATGCTTTAAAGAGTAAAAATTAACAGCCCGAAAAGGCTGTTTTTTTATTTTTTCTTGGGCTTAATTGTGATATTCTAAAGGATATGGCAATAGTAAAAAAACAATACATCTGCGAAAATTGTGGTAATAAAACCAGTCGCTGGCAAGGGAAGTGTGACTCATGTGGCGAGTGGAATACTTTAAAAGAATCATCTCCGATGTTTTCGGACTCGGCTTCTATGTCTTCACTTTCCAGTGCACAACCTGGTAAAATTCAACGCCTCTCAGAGGTCAAAAATACCCTTAAAAGCCGCTTTAGGACTGGAATGGGAGAGTTAGACCTTGTACTGGGCGGTGGCTTAGTAGAAGGCAGTTTGGTACTTTTGGGTGGTGACCCAGGAATAGGAAAGTCTACGTTAGCTTTGCAGTTAGCAAATCATTTAACAGACGCAGGTAAATCTATACTTTATGTTTCTGGAGAAGAATCTGCTCAACAGATTAAGCTTCGAAACCAACGCGTAGCTGAGGCTGAAGACATACTTGTTTTAACTGAAACAAATTTAGAAACTATTATTGCGACAATTTTATCGGGTAGTTTTGATGTGGTAATTTTGGATTCAATTCAAACTTTGAACTCTAACAATGTTAACGGGGTCGTCGGTGGAGTTTCACAGCTTTCCTACGCTACAAATGTTTTAATGAGAATGGCTAAACAAGCCGGAGTAGCGGTTATCCTAATCGGTCACGTAACCAAAGAAGGTATGCTGGCTGGACCGAAAACCATAGAACATATGGTGGATGTTGTTTTGTATCTTGAAGGTGAGCGATTTGGTAGTTTACGGATGTTGCGAAGTAGTAAAAATCGTTTTGGTAGTGTGGGTGAAGTCGGAGTTTTTGAAATGCGAGATTCAGGATTGGTTGAAGTGCCAAATCCTTCAGCTTTGTTTTTAGAACATCGCCAGCAACCAACAGTGGGTAGTAGCACCACTGCAATTCTTGAAGGAAACAAAGTTTTAATGTTGGAAGTTCAAGCCTTAGTAAACAGCTCTAGTTTTGGTTATCCAAAACGCACCACTTCAGGATTTGATGTAAACAGACTGCAATTGATAATAGCAATCTTACAAAAGAACCTTAAAGTAAACTTGAGTAATCAAGATGTTTATGTAAATGTGGCTGGTGGTTTTAAAATTGAAGAACGCGCAGCTGATTTACCAGTAGCTTTGGCAATTCTCTCTTCTTACTATGGTAAAGCAATGCCAAATAATTTAGTTGCTTGTGGGGAAATCGGATTGTTGGGAGAAGTGCGTGGAGTAACTCAGATTGATAAACGAGTCAAAGAATCTGAGAAGCTTGGTTTTGAAGAGTTTTATACCGCCATGAAATCATCAGTCAAATCTTCAAAAATATCTGTGCGACAGATTAAGTCTATAAAAGATTTAGAAAATAACTTTAAATAAAAACTGCCTTTCTTTTGATTGAAAGGCAGAGTTGTTAGATTTTAGAGTTATTAAACTCTAAAATGATTTGCTTTGATAGTTATGTCTTGCTTCGCACATCATTTTTGAGGTGAACCGTTGGTTGGTTGTCAACAATTCCCAATACACGAGGCTTTGTGACAAGCCACTTGCCGTGGAAGAATGATCTTCCGCCACACAAGTAAAGGCATTTTTGCCCATCTTCGTCTACAGAAATTTGCTGTTTTTCTGTAAAGAGTCTGTGGTTTTCTTCTTCTTCAAGTGCAACAGCTGTCGCTAATCCAGTTCCGTCGTTGTCACCATTTCTACTATCGAACATTTATTTCGTATCCTCCTGATTGTGGTTTAGCGTTCCTATAAAAGGCAATAAGAACGCCCTTTCTTTATACCAGCATCAAACTATTTTGTCAATCAGAGTTGGCATTATTCACCGTGATAATCCTCGGCAAACTCGTTAGCCAGTTTCAATGTTCTTTTAAGACCTTTATATTCTTCTGGATGAGTCATAATTTCAGAGGCCACTTCATGTGATTTCAACAAAGCAGTTTCAGTAATAAATTTAGGGAACTTAAAATTGAAACCAGATTGCATGGAACCGAATAAATCTCCATAACCGCGTTGTTTTAAATCATCTTCAGCTAATTTAAATCCATCAAAGGTTTTTGTGAAAGTTTGTAGTCGTTCATTGTCTTGATGTGATTCAGTTGTTGTCAGTAAGAAGCAATAGCTTTGAGATAGTCCTCGTCCGACTCTCCCGCGCAGTTGATGTAATTGAGCTAGTCCAAAACGCTCAGCACCTTCGATGATAATTACTGAAGCATTAGGAAAATCCACTCCGATTTCTATTACGGATGTAGCGACTAAAATTTGGATCTTATTTTCTGCAAACAGCTTAGTTGTCTCAGATTTCTCTTTAGCTTTCTGCTTACCATAAAGCAAACCGACCTTGTATTGAGGGAAAACCTTTTTGCTTAGTAATTCAAACTCTTGCTTGGCGGCTTTTAGTTCACTTTTTTCAGAATCTTCCACACGGGGAGTAACGATAAAAGCTTGGCGTCCCATTTGAACTTGTTGGCTTATAAAATGATAAATTTTATCTCGTTCTAAATCAGGGACTACTTTTGTAATGACTAGCTTTCTGCCAGAAGGCATTTGCTTTAAGTCTGAGACTTGTAAATTGCCATACAACGACAAGGCCAACGTGCGAGGAATTGGTGTTGCTGATACTGAAAGCAGATGAGGCGGTTTATTGCTGTACCCTTCTTTTAAGAAACTTCTTTGAGCGACACCGAAGCGGTGTTGCTCGTCAATTACTAACAGAGCTAGTTTGTTAAAACTATTTTTTTCTTGTAGTAGGGAATGGGTACCAATTAACACATCAATCTTACCGCTTTTGGCTTTTTTCAATAGTTCAGCTTTGGTTGTTTCAGAACCATCCACACTGCTTGAGTTTCGAGTGATTAAGCCAATTTTGACTTTCTTGAAAGTTCGGAACAGTTCTAAGAAAGTAGCGTAATGTTGATTGGCTAAAATTTCAGTTGGCGCCAAAATTGCTGTTTGTAGTTTACTTAAACTAGCCAACAGAGCGGCAATTGCTATTACCACAGTTTTGCCACTGCCAACATCTCCTTGTAGTAAACGGTTCATCGGTACTGGCTGTGAGATATTGTTTGCTATGTCCCATGCAGCTTTCTTTTGGCTGTTGGTAAGAGTGAAGGGTAATTTTGCTACAAAGGTTTTAATTGCTTCCACATCAAGCTTGGCCTCAAAACTGCCAGCGTCTCTGAGAGCTTTTTCTTTTATTAATACAGCTAGTTGTTGTGGTAGAAGTTCGTTAAAAGCAATACGCAAACGGCCATGCTCAACATCTTGCCAGCTTTCTGGAAAATGTAAATTTTTAATTGCTTCACTTAAACCAAGAAGATTAAGTTGTTTAATTTTCTTTGATGAAAATTCATCATCCCACTTGGTTATATTTTGCAAACAATGATGGATTAAATTCCTGAGCGTCTTGTTATACACTAATTCGATACTATGATAGACAGGAACCAATCGTCCTGTGTGCAAACTCTGTTCAGAAAATTTTTCGACAACGGGGTTCACTAATTGAAGCTGGCGACTATTTTTTCTCGTCACAGTGCCGGCTAAATATATCTGCTCTTCAGTTTTTAAAGACTTTGCTAGATATGGCTGGTTAAACCAAACGGCTTCAATTGAGCCAGTTTGGTCGTACACAGTGGCAATGCTAAATGATAAACCTTTTTTAAAAGCTCGTTGAGCTTTAATTTTATCAACTTGTGCAGAAATGGTTACGGTCTGACCCTCTTCTAAATCACTAATTTGTGCAGTGTTACTAAAGTCAAGATATTTATATGGGAAATGGTAAAGTAGCTCACCAACCGTGGTAATTCCTAACTGTTTTAAGGCGCTGGCTAATTTGACACCAACCTTAGGCAGAGTGGTTACTTTTGTAGAGAAGTTCATACCTATAGTTTATTATAAATACTATTTTGTCGCTATTTAAAAAACCTCTTCTAGAAAGAGGTTTTTAGAACTTAATTTTGTGAGCAATTCGTTGAGTTAAGGTTTCTTCCGTTTCATCATGTTCATCAAGCACTGCTGAAAGTAATTCTTTGACGATGTCGACATCTTGATCTTCTAGCTGAACTGCAAACTCATTATTTATGTATGCTGTAGTATGAAAATTTAGAACTTTATGATGTTCATTATCTACTATCCAGTAATGCCTGATTCTTGAGTAAGGGATATGCAAATCTTCTAAATGAACTCCCTGATCCGAAAGTTGAATGTTAACAATTTCTGGTTCTCTCTGTGCAAACAATAAATACAACACACCAACAATAAACACAACCACAGCACCAAACCAATCGGCTTGCACTGCCATGTAAATGACAAACAATGCCCAAATAACAATGGATGTAATGTACCAAGCTGAGTTCTTTGGATAGTGCCTGTATTCAGGAGCTTGCCATTCTAATAATATTTCAGGTGGTTTTGCCATTTGTTTTTAACCTTCTATAGGTTTATTTTACTACAGATACGGAAACTAACTTAGGTTAGCTTAGATATCTTTTTTCGAATCTTTCTTTGCGAGGAATATTGTAACCTTAGCTTCCCTAAGCTTCCAATGTTCCTGGCGGTGCATGTGGGTTAGGTGCCCACACCATCAATGTTTATAAGGTAATTATAGCATATCACTCTCTATTTTTTGAGGTATGTGAGTCGAGGTAATATTAGTAAGTTAAAATGAATCATGAAAAAAGCTCTTTACTTCACTGTTATGAGTAGTTTCCAGTGAAGAAAAGTTTGTAATCAGAGTATATGGCTAAGACATATACAGCATTCAACAAGATCAGCTCACTCCGATAAAGATTCTATAAAGCAGCTATAGGGAAAGATGCCTTATTAAACTTCTGAATGAATCGGAAATTACCGATCAGATATATAATTTTAATGTCTTTTATAAGTTTGAATTTGAAAATTTATTCAAAATTATGGGTTGCAATAATTACATTGCCCCGGCTCGGCATTTTTCAAACCATCCGGGCGTGGGAGTTTCTGTTCATTTTTACATTTTTGACAACCATATATACACAAAGAAACTAAATCAGTCGCAAGCCCACAAAGACTACAAGGTAGACCTTTTTCAACGTCAATTACAGAAAACCCGGGGCAACCACATTTTGGGCAAAGATTTTTTGCGTTTTTTACTAAATCCACTGTGGCCAATTTTATATTCTTCATACGTGTCGGATTCATATGGGCCCGTAGATCGGTTTCAATATAAACTTTCTTGGAAAATAATCCTCCGAGGAGCTTTCCGACATATTTGTCTAATTCCTCAAAAGTTTTAATACCCTTATAGATTTTGGATCCATTTTCACTATTTTTAACGATGATTCCATGTTCGGGGAAACCCCATCTTAGAACGATTTTTTTAGCTTCCTCAACAGTAGAAATATACTCACCCGAAGCATTACTTTCTTGGGATCTATGGTGCCCACTAATTTCAATATTGTTTAATTTATCTACTAAGAGCACAAGTTCAAAATTAGAAGGCAACCATGGACATTCAGGGTGAGTCCCAAAGCTGCCCTCGCTAGAAATGGCAAGATCTGCTCCTGAATGTTCCATCCCTTCCAATGCTTTTTTACGGGCTGCTTCCAATTGATTGCCAGAACGTTTTATATCTCTTGTAAACGTACCGAATTTATCAGTATCAAAGTCAGTTGGTACAATTATTTTTACTCCCAGTTCTCGTTCGAGAATTGAAGCCATAGCTTTTTCTTTCTCGTGTTTTGTAGCAAGAATCATTTTCCTACCCTTAAAGTAGTCTCTTTTCATGAATTTATTTTAAAACTTCATCAACATAAATCTGGATCTATTTAGGTAATCTTTGCAGATTAGTTTACCATTACCCGCAGTATCCTAGGTTAGTGTAATATATCACACTGCAATAGTGTTTGCCCTCAACCCCGAATTCAGAATCCAAATGGGTTTTCTACGCTCCAAGTGGCTCGCCGTTTACCGATAATAAGTTGTCCTGGCGGGACATGTGAGCAAGGTACTCAATATCACAAGCCTTGCAAGGATATTATAGCACTTTTTTAGGTAGCTTTTTTATTATCAACGAAGCAAATTAGTGATCTGTGACTGTACACTGAGGCTGGAATTAGGTATTATATCAGAAGTTAGCTAGTCAATTCTCATTCGCTTATAAAACTTTTCTTACTAAAGAAGAAACAAATAGATATTGAAAGAATATATTCAAAAATTATTTCGCAAAGATTCAAAACTTAAAAAAATTGTCGGTATAGTTTTAGTATTTATTGGGTTTGTCAGTCTTATAACCCCATTTACACCTGGTGCTTGGCTAATGTTTGTAGGATTAGAATTATTGGGGTTACGGTTTTTGCTCTGGAATAAATTGAAAAAATTATTTATAAAATAAGATGATGAATATTCCCACTTTGATTAAATTATTGAACATATAAATATGGGTCCAATAGAACAGAATCGCCCGCAATATGACAACGCTTCGAGGAGAGAAGATAGACCCCAAAATTACCAAGATGATTCCAAGCAAGGAAATAAAAAATATTTAGTTTACTTAGCAAAATATCTTGGAGTTGCACTTATATCTGGCTCTGTGGTGCATATAGGTACATTAAGTACTGGGATTATTCGATACGCAATACTCATGGTTATTGGAGTAGTTTTAATGTTGATCGGTCATATATCTGAGGCAAAACAAATTGGAATAAAAATAAATTTGAAGTTTTTGCTAATTATTGCAAGTCTTTCTATTGCGACTGGTTTCTTGTCTGGTGGGGTGCAACATTATTTAGATAATCCAGTTTATGCAGGATATCTATTGGCTATAGGTGCGGTTGTTGCTTATGCAACTTTCTTTTTAAAAGATAAAATTTCAATAAAAAAAAGAGATATCTTCGTGGTAATAACTATAGCCCTTGGAATACTTTTTGTTTCCAATTTTCTGATGCATGATTTTGTCGAGCATGGACATTCAGATACTAAAACTCATAACTGATGAACAGTATGTATTCGTTGGTGATGGAACTGAGGTAGTCCTGTAATAATATCTGTAAACAAAAATACACGATTGATTCGTGTATTTTTGTTTAACAATTTATGTACTCGAGTCGCACTGCTTACACTAGTAAGTGAGTTGACTCCGATACTAAGTTGTCCTGGCGGAGAGGGAGGGATTCGAACCCTCGGTGCCTTGCGACACAGCGGTTTTCAAGACCGCCGCACTAGACCACTATGCGACCTCTCCACGTCACAACTACCTGCGCATATTCGTTTTGGACTTCTGTCCAAAACTCATTGGCTCCGGTGTTGCTCCTTTCAAACTTTCGCTTAACCTACGGCCCAAGCAAAAGTTTGGTTTTTTGTTGAACTACCTTCGCATTTTCAACTTTGGCTAAAGCCAAAGTCTTTCGACCTTGAGTGTTACTCCTTCAAAAGTTTGCTTAAATCTAGTTATTCCAAAGATTTTAGGAGATTGCTTAATTCAAATACTTGGTAATTATAGCAAACTTTTAGAAATAAAAAAACGAGCCGCACTCTAGAATTGGCTCGTTTTTTGTTGGGTCTCAGAATCAGGATAAACCTGATCCATGCTTTTGTTTCAACCAGTACTATCATTTCTGGATTCCTGTCCGCCAGAAAAGGGGGACAGAGTATCAAGTAACGATATTATTCAATGTATTGTCTTTCGCTAGGCTCAACTATGAACCCGCCCACAGCTTCATTTTCTTGAGGTATTGGTTCTGTAATAGGTTCTGCCGGAGTTTCTGTTGGCTGTAGGATAGTTGTTGGAGTTGAGGGTTTTGTTGTAATAATTCCTTTAACTACAGGGTTGGTTTCTACTGTTGTTGATGGGGTGCTGTTGTTAACTAAAATTTGGATTTTGGTAGCAGTGATGTTGTTCTCTGATTTTAGAGCTGTAACAGTTACTTCACCTGTTAAATTAGCTGGAACAGTATTTACAACTTCACCTAATGAATTAAAATATACAGTTTGCTCGTTAATTATAAAAGTGGTATCTCCTATAACTAAGGCATTATCTTGAAAACTCTTGACCAGTCCTGTTATTGAAATTTCTTCTGGTTGTGGTATTTCATCTTTGGCTGTAGAAATTATTCTCGCTAAAGTTATTTCATTTTCTTTAGTTGAGTTTAAAGCAATAGTTGTTGCTTCTGTTGACTCGGATTGGTTCGAAAGAGAGGTTAGAACTTCTTTTTGCTCGTTATTGATTGCCACTAGGCTATCTACTAAAGAGGTATTGTTTTCAGTATACAAGTTGGCCAAACTGATCTTAGAAACTTCTGCTACTGCTTTTTCTGTTTGTTGTTTCAAAGCTTCGATAGCGACAGCTTTATTCTCGGTTTTACCCGAGTCAATAACCTTCTTAACTTCAGATAGACGCTTTTGTGCGTATTCAATATTAAGGTAAGCAACTTTTTCTTCATCTAGGGTGAGACTTAAACGAGCTTCCTCGCCAGCTCTCTTTAAAGTATAGAGCTTGT
>JBBSJS010000012.1:0-21705 GCA_038257015.1 Candidatus Doudnaibacteriota bacterium
ACAGAACTTTTGTAGGACCACTTACGGTGGAATACCGGAAAGCAAAAGATTACTACGAACAGTTATTTAAAAATGTTGTGGAAAATTCCAAACAAGAGCTTGGTACTCAATAATTATTTTCAATATAAAAAGACCCTCGCATTCGGAGGGTCTTTTTTCAAATCTATAAGTTTTGGGTTATTACTTTAAAGCAACAGTTCCGCCAGCTTCTTCGATTTTAGCTTTTAGAGCTTCAGCATCAGCTTTACCCAAGCCTTCTTTAACAACTTGTGGAGCGCCGTCTACTAAGTCTTTGGCTTCTTTTAAGCCAAGGCCAGTAACTTCACGAACTACTTTGATAACATTGATTTTGTTATCACCAGCAGCTGTAAGTTCAACATTGAATTCAGTTTGTTCTTCAGCGGCAGCAGCTCCAGCGCCTGCAGCAGGCATAGCACCCATCATCATAGGAGCAGCAGCTGATACACCAAATTTATCTTCTAATACTTTTACTAATTCGGAAAGTTCCAATACAGACAACTTTTCGATTTCTTCTACTAAGCCTTTGAACTTAGCAGGAACTTCTACTTTTGTAGTTTCTTCTGACATATTGTTATAAGTTATTAATTAATTGTTTTCTGCAAATTCGATTTATAGATAGTTTTCACTACTAGATATTAAACTCAATAGTTGAGGCTTATGCGAGGAAGAAGTTGAGTATCCAGCGAGGCGTAGTGTAACTACGGCGAGTTGGAACGCAAACTTCTGACAAAGCAGAAGTCCAAGTAGTGAGTTTATTGTTATTTCTGTGCGACTGCGTTTAATACGTTGATTAACCCACGGATATTTCCAGCCAATACATTAACGAATCCAGATACTGGAGCGTTAATTGTGGCAATCAAATGAGCACGAAGTTGATCTTTACTAGGTAGATCGGCCAAAGCCATAATCTGCTCTTGAGATGCAACACTACCATCAACTACACCGCTTAAGATATTGATTGTCTTTACTTCTTTGGAAATTCCTTTAATGATTCTAGCCGGAGCTACTTCATCATCTGCAGAAATCGAAAGAATAACGGGCGCTTTGTTGTCTAAATTAGAAGCGTCTAAACCGTTAGCTTCGTATGCTTTTTTGATCAGACTTACTTTGTAGACTTTGCTAGCAACTCCTTCAGCGCTTAAAGCGCGACGGAATTTATCAATATCTTTTACAGTGGTACCGCGATATTCGCTCAATACCATAGACTTTGCAGAAGCTACTCTTTCGGTTAGCTCTTTTAAGTCTTGTTCTTTTTGTTCTCTAGTTTTTGCCATATATACTTTTAGAGTGGCAAACCCAGAAGGGGTTTTCCCCTTCCAACATCCCGCTTTGCGGGATTGCCTCCCTTTCCTTAGTTACCTCACCACTGGCAAAGCCAGATGATTCGGTACTATAATGTTCGACCTTTAATTTTTGCCCTTTGTAGGAGCAAACTAAAATCCGTCACTAAGAACAATAAAACTCGGAAAGTTTCCGAGTTACAAAATTACAAGGCCAATGGCGCTAGTATAAGTTCCTCGGTGGGCTGCTATCCCCTCATAGAAGAAGAATTTAGCTTTTAAAACCAATTTGGTTGCCAACTGTCTTTGGATATTTAGTTGTCTCAATTATATACTTACTTGACATTCGTGTCAAGTTGTGTTATGATGTTTAGCATTTATTATAAAGTACAGTCGGAGGAATTATGATCGTGCAAACGAATGACCAATTAAGTGAAGAAAAATCTTCCAAGCTCGGTGAGGATGAAGTTAAGGAGCGTGAAAAACGCTTACAAAGAAAGTTCAAAGACTCCAAAGTGGAGTTAACTGAGAACTCTGGAAAGCTTACACACTCTGACGGAAGCTCTATTAAAATAGAATTCGAAAAAGAGTAAGTCTTTCGTTAGCCTTTAGAACAAGGAAAAGTGAGTCTCATTAAGAGCTCACTTTTTTAATTGCCAAATTTATTTTTTCCAACTTCCAATGTGGTGGATTACTGGCCAAAGCTTTGTTTAAAATTTCTTCTGCTTCAAGAACTGTAACTTTCGAAGTTTCTACAGAATTTATCAGAACGAATAGATATTCTTCTAGGTCAATATCTGTGACGTTTATAATGTAATAATTTAAGTCTTTCAGTAAACTCTCAGTATTAGAGTAGCGATTAACTCTTTTCTCAACCCAAACAGAGTTTTTTACTCGGCGTTGATAGTCTGTGTCAAAATCTTTAAATTTTTTGGCTAACTCTTCTCTTTCAAGATCTTCCCTACTCATGCTCAAAGGCTCAAGGTTGCGAGTAAGTGTGTACGGATCAAGGACTGTGGCGTCTTCGCCGATAACCTCTTTTTGAGGCGCAAAGTCAATTAAATATACATCGGAATAATCCTCTGACGCCATGATATTCCTAGCATGGCTATCCCAAAGAGATAAACCGCTATCTGCTAATAACTTGATAGTATTTTTGACTTTATCTAAAGTGTCTTTTGGAAAAATGAAACCATCTTTTTGCAGAAACTTATAAAGTCTTTGTTCATTTTCAGATTCAACTTTTCGTTTCTCAAAAATCCTTTCCCCTTCTCTAGTCGCCTTTCCACCAGGTTTAGCAAAGCTAAACTCAATACCAACTGCGCTGTGCAACATATTGAAATTGTCTTTATCAATAGTTTCTAAGTAAGGGCTTTGCTTTCGCTCTAAAGCTTCAGTAAATAATTTAGTTGCTAAGTCTTTGCCTTCAATCCAGTCCATTAAAAATACCCCAACTTTGTTATCGCTGGGAATATTCACACCTTCTTCTTGAAGGTGTGATTTTAAAGAGTCGTCGGCATTGAATGTGTCAAAGAAATATACCTGTGGTATTTTCGCAAAACTATCTGGATTAGCTCCATCAAGAATTGCTTTAGCAATAATGTCATAAGCTTTTTGCTGATTTTGGGCTTCTTTTTCTAGATCTTTATAATCACCAACTTTTAATAACTTACCAGCATAGTCTTGGACCTCTGCATTTTCGCCTAAGCTCTCAGATTCTAGTTGGCGAGTAATTTTAAAGATAACCCCATTATTGCCTTCGTTTACTTTGTGTTCATGGGCCAGGTGCTCATAAATCATATCTTTGATAAATTCAAACTCTGTCTGGAGTTTTTCATTATGAGAAAAGTCTTTACCTGCTGAGTTGGTAAATTCTGGGTTTTGTGCATCAAACGCATCTGGTGATGCTGGTTCAACTCGTCGTGGATTTTCGAGATTATTCATAGATTTAGTCCTTTTCTAAATTATACACAATTATTGGGATATATTTTAACAAATTTAGATAAAATAAAGCCGCCTAAAAAGACGGCCTTCACTCATCTTTGATTTATATCTAGATAAGGGTCAAAACATTTGTTTGTATAACGGTTGCATTAGCTCTTTTGTCAGCTTAATGGACTTTACTTCGGGGATAACCGAATCAATTCCACAGACTGGACATAAAGCTGTCTGCTCACCGTCTACCCACTCATTAATGGGTTTATCTGCAACCAAATATATTTCGCGACAATAGTAACAGCCATAACGTGTAACCGGCAACACGCGACCGGCGCCTGTAAAATGCGCACGGTGCATACTGTTAAGTACTGTCACGCAAACATGATGCTTGCTCATAATTACCTCCTTTTTAAGTAATTAGTCACCGGTTAAAATAGTGTCTTCCTTAAAAAACGGAAGATTTCATAATAACTTTAAAATAAATTTTGGTCAATAAAAAAAGACAGCTTCTGTTTCAAGGTGCTGTCGAACCCAAGCGGTTATTTTGCAGAACGCCTCCCTGCTTTTGTCAGAGTTTCCTCATTTTCTTTCCTCCATTGCAACCTCATTTCAGTTGCGGTCTGTGCCAGAGATTAAACTCTTGGCTCGATCTTGTTGCTCTAACTTCGAGCTAAAGATCCATTCCAGTTTCCAAAGAATAGACATTGCAAACGCCGAACCCACCATAAAGATGTAATACATGTTCGAAGTTGCAGTATCCATAACCCAGAAACTGTACAAGGTCCAAGTCGCATCGTTGTTTGAACGAATGACAGATTCAATCTCAAACCAAATTGAGAAGAATGGAATCACAGTTGCAACCAACCAAAATGGAACTAGAACCACCCAAAAGATATAGACAAAAATTTTCATAATTCCCTCCTAAAGAAATGGTGGAGATGCTGGGATTTGAACCCAGATCTTGTAATAAATATCTGAAGCAGGTCAACACGGTAATGATAGTAGTTAGTTATCCCGCTCACTGTCAGCAATTATCACAATCGAATGCCTGTCATCCCCTTCCTCAAGCAACTACAAATAATTTCTTAAGGAAGGGAGAGAAACTTTTTCTGGTATAGGTTTCTCTGTAAAGCACCAGTTTATTTTTCGTCGGACACAGCTGGCTCCGACTAGCAATCACCACTTCAATGAAGTGATTATTCCCATACAGTTAGAAACTATATTTGACCCCAAACTTGGCAGTTTGAGTGGAGAGATATTCTCCCCCGACGGAGAGTCGGGTCTTGGGAATCGCGAGCTCCATCCGCGGACCTGTGCCTTGATAGCGTTGGGATACTATCGACACAGTCAGAACTTTACTAGCCTTGAAGCTAGCTTCGTTCCGGTACCAAAAGGTACTGCCCTTTTCCAGAACAAGAAGATTCGAAAATCTCCCTTTTCCGGTCCAGATGAAACCTGCGCCCTTTACGGGTTTTTTGCCGGTCTCAAGCCCAGCTGCGATACCAACTTGAATCCAGTTTTTAGGCTGGAAAGTTGGTCCACAGTACACTTGAGAATAAGGTTTGCTGGCTTGGATCCAGCAATACACTCCCGTCTTACCTTTACCACCGTAGGTGATATTGGCTTTGACTTGCGGAGTTACCTTACCACCAGTTACGGTATTCTCCTGTTCGATTGTGCCGTGGAAGGCATTTTTCGAAACAGAATCCTGACCATAAATCGGTGCCACAAAAATGATTGCGAAAACTATAACAATTATAATTTTCATAAGCTTTTATAATTCCTCCTGAAAAATCTTTTTCACAACATAATAATTTATGTTCTGGAAAAGATGCTCGACATTTGTCGTGTCGAGCAGATACGACTAGCAGGTTTTGTATGTTGTGAACCCGTCGACTCATACTATTGGCCAAATAGAATGCACACTGTCGACAACACTGGATTGCAAGTCACACAACTTGGCAGAAAATCCCACTACGGGGATCAGCTGGCAAGTTGCCACACAAAACGCGCCCCGCGCTTAATACTGCTCACTGGTACCACCTGTACCAGCTCCTTGGTATATTATTTCTATCATCTATCCCCCTGATTCAATTTTGAAAACACAACCGAAGTTCTGTTCTCAAAAAAGATGCTCAAGGTTTTAACCTACTTGAGCGGTGAGGTTGCTAAGTTATCGACTTAGAGCGACTGGTTTTACCCAGATTGCTTATTAATTTCATAATGCGTTACTATCTCACGACAGTTGCTTTATGCTCAATACATTTTCCGCAGTAACATTCTGCTTCACGCTTTTCGGTCTTTTATAGCGCATTGTATCGAGTATCCCCCAGTCAGACTAAGCTCTGGGGTTGCATTGAATCCATCACACAGACGAATCTTCTTCCAGGCTTCTCTTTGGAAGATCTTCCATTATAAAAGGTATTTCTACCTCAACAACAGAATAATCTTCATAAAGATATAGTTCTGGAGCGCCTGGATTTTTTTTACTAAAGCTTGCTGCAGCATTTTCTGCATCTTGCTTTGTAAAATAAATCTTACGCTGGATTTCGTCTATGATATATGGTAAGTGCGGTTCGTCCGTACAGAAATCCCAACCACTACTGTTGAGAATAACTATAAAGACTTTGGTGCTACCAGGTTTCATAGCAAAGTCCTCCTGTTTTGATATCTCGTGCGATCCTTATCAGTCCACGAACCTAGTAACATTCTAGGGTTTTACCAATTTCTAAAGTATAAAAGTTTACACTCTAGAAAAAGGTGGGAAGCATACATTAGTGCTTCCCAAAAGAGATATTTACCCAAACATCAGTTCATGTTTCACCGACCACGATGAACTTTTACCGCTAACTTCAATATTGAAGCCGACCAGTCTGCCATTTTCAACAATCGGCTCATCGTTAAAGCGGGCGTACGAAGCTCCGCTGTAAGGATGGCGAATTCCAGTTGGAAATATTGCTGAAACCCAAGCACCTTGGTCTTTCACCCAAACATGGAACTGGTACCGATCGGTGATGGCATCGTAAGGTCTGTCGGAATGATTAGCGAAAATCAACACGATTTTGGCTTTGTCTGTGAGGACATCATCACCGTGAACCTTTTGTCCATCTCCGTTATACACACTCCACTCGTGATGGTAAGTGTTGAGTGAGTACGGAACATGCCATCTCTCGCCATAGCCTTTCTTGGTAAAATCCAAGAAAGATTTCAAATCACCATAGATTTGATTAGCAAGCTGGTTTTGCTCCATAAGGTTCTCATGAGAACGCAAATCGAAATCGAGAAGACTGGTTAGTTGCCGATTTTCATATCGGTAAACCTTAACTCGATTGGCACCGGATCGCAGAGCAAAAGTTACGAAGCCTTCGCCTTCCTCAAAGATTGTGATTTCTCCGATTTGGAGATCCCAGTAATCTTGTTCGGAGGCATAAGCGCCGCGATACTGACGCATCCCAGAGCTATAGACTTGTTTCCACTCTCCAGCAATTAGTTGCTTGACGATAAGTTCATTTAGCCTAGCAATGCCGGCGCCGGTGTTGGAGTTGCTCTTGTGCTCAACATGAACCACAAAGTTTTTTCCTTCACTGTTCAGGTTTTTAGCCGAGGCTAAGTCCAGAAATTTTTTAACTCCAGTTGGAATTTCCTCGACTACCTTCACTTGAGCGGACTTCTTTAAAACGATAATATCTTTATTCATTACTCCCTCCAGAAATTTTTCAAATTTCAAAACACAAATGTTTTATGCTCTGAAAAAAGAATGCGTTGTTATGTTTCAAGGTAACGCTGACCTAAGTTTTTTACAGAGTGCCATTTCTCTGACCGGGTTAGCGGGTCCGGAGTTTTGCGCAATAAGCGCAAACTTCGTTATACCGCTTAGCCGGATCGGATTCGAAATCCGGTTTTGGCTTCACCCGGGTGCAGCAATTGCACCGTTTGGTTTTTGGTTTTTTCATAGTCCTCCTCTAAAAATCTGCCGAGTCTAAACATACATCATACGATTCCCAGCACTCACTGAAAATGTGATAGCGTGAACCTTCAGCTTGGCATTCACCGCATTCTGGACAAATTTCACAGCAGCTCACACACCGCAGACAATCCTTACAGCTTTGTTCTGAACAACCGCAAGTTATTAAATACTCGTGACAACATAGACATCGCTCTTCTTTTCTATACATTTTTTATTCCGAGTACACTTATCTCGATGTGACGTATTTTATCCATAGGTCACATCTTAAACCTACTTCACTCTTTCAAATCTCTTCCGCAAAGCGGACAAAACCTGATAGGAATGGTTTCACAATAATAGCTATCACTTGGATCAAACTCTAAATCTCCAAATGAAATACTGACACAGGACAAGCTACCATCTTTTGTTCTTAATCCTTGCCCGCTATAACATGGGCATGTTTCTTCGCTCATACTCGCCCCTCCTAAGTACAAATCAAATTTGAAAACACAATCTAAGATTACGTTCTCAAAAAAGAGGTGGTGTTTAAATACGCAGAACACCACTAACCGCGACAATTAGAATTGCCACGCAACCGATAAGTGATACAAACACCACCGTTGCTTCGAATTCATGTTTGTTGTCCATATTTCCTCCTACGGAACTTTCTTCTGTCTCTCGCTGTTGCGCCGTAACGGCTTATGCAACTAGTCGAGTGTCCGGAAAGTGCACCTGTTCATGGTCGGTGAAGCCATTCTTCCATTCAGAACGCCAACGAGTAGTGTTCTGAAGTAGAAGCCCGAACTTATAAGGTTCGGGCATGATACGCTTGGGAAAATTCCCTGAACGCGTTTACCGCATTCTTTTCATCTTTGTCCGACTACTAACCCCTCAACCGAGAGGTGGCCGCTAAGGAGACTTTCAATCTCCAACAAAGATTGTGCCGTTAATTCGACAGAGCTCAGGTATTCGTTAAGTGTCGCGAACACTTAGTACGAACGGCTCAGGGTTTCTCGATTGACTGCTCAGGTTTTCCCTGGCAGTCAAAAGCGTTTTATGAACCCCCGTATAAGATTAAGTGTGCATTGGAGTCAATGACCCCGACATGGTACCAAGTCCGCTTTTTCTACTGGGTGTATACCGATCTCATTTCTGAGAACAGTGACAGCTGGTAGCAATGGATGCACGGCCATATATACCACCTCTGTTAGGCTTTCGCCTGTTTCAAGCTCGAGTTACTAGGAAAACTCGGGCCTGGAATAGGCGCACGATAATTTAAAGAACTTAAATATCGTGCTAATAAAATTTGTCTTGCGACATAATTTTTCCTCCTTCAGTGCTTTTTAACCCAAAAGCTAGGGTCGACGAATGCGTCGTCGATACGCTGGGGCGTTATGCCCTTGCCCGCGAGCGGGAATTGATTCCGACTTCGTGCCAGTCGGACGGCCGTTGGTGTCGAAACCTGCTTTACACAGGATCTCATCAGCCAACTTGATGAGATTTTTTTGGGTAGTGGTATTTTGCATACTCCTCCCACACTCTCTCTGTTGCCTGTTCAAGTGAAAAACTTATACTTGAATTCAGGTGTCTGAAAGTGTCCAGCTGGGCTGGGTTTTTGCTTGGCTTTTTGTCTTTCGACAAGCACCAGGGCCAAGGTTTTCTCCTTGCTCCGTCTTCTAGTGCTCAGTCACGTACTGAGAACCATTCTGGTCTTTCACCAGCGGGTCGGCGCCCCGGTTTGCTGAACTTCAAGCTACTTTGACAGTCGTCTTGCGTTGACTGTCTCTACCAGCTTGTTAATCGCCAAGTGGCGATGCCAGCGGGATTTCCACTTTCGTTTGATCCCATTTTTTGTTCGTTTTTGCCAACAAAGGGCTTTTATCCATCCTGCCATAATTTTATTCCCAGACGGGCTGGCAAAAATTGAGATAACTCAGTTTCCGCCAGGCCGCCTGCAAAGTTTGTAAGCTGAATGCCTAAGTATCAGGTTGATTTGTATACTAGGGCAAACAATTGCAGACGGAGGCATATTAAAAAGCTGACTTTCGCCAGAGGTGTTAACATGCTTTTTTAAACCCACTACATTGTGCGGTGAACATTAATATAATTATTAGCCCCGTAGAGCTCAGTCACCTGCCAATGTTATTCTTGCGAATACGAGTGTGAAAAGTTTGTTAATACCTTCTTTTGAATTTCAGCTTACAGGACATACTAGCACGGTATCTTAAATCTGTCAAGAGATTATGACAAAAAATTTAATTAATCCTACTTTTCCCTTAAATAAGCTCTTATTTCCATATTTTTCATGATAACAGCGTATAACTTTTGTGCTTTATAGCTTACTAGTACTGGAATTGGTTGTTGTTTTTGGACAAAGAAAAAAGGCATCAAATTCTTCGTGTAATTAAACACTAAAATCTGATGCCAATTGCTTTTGAGCCTCTAAATATAGAGCTACGCCGTTAAGTTCAACGGCGATTTTGCAAACTCGCGTGCCGCTTTCCGGTTAACTTTCGAGCAGAATGCTCAATTGTATCAGCGACGATTGGTTCAACGAGAGAATTCACATCAGTGCAAATCCTGTTGAGCTGAGTTCGTTTTTTGACTTTCTTCAGTCAACATTCTCTGAATCACTTAAGATCCCTGGAATGTACTTATGCAGAGTTGTCTTATTTTGTGCATAGGTATCTCCTATTACAACTCCATTTGCTTATAAATTCAAGCAAACTTGTTGCGAAAAAAACCCAGTACTGAGCCGGTTTTGGCTAAACTTATTTCTTAGTCTAGAAAGACATGGAATTCAATCCTCCTATTTTGTTTTTTACTTTTTGATTCTATTTATTGGAGACACCCCGGCACTCGCCAGGGTGTCTGCCCTTGGCTAAAATGCCATATCGGTGTACCTCCAATATTTAGAATGTCAAAAGCCAAGAAATATTATCATAAAAAAAGAAAACTGTCAACACATGCTGACAGTTTTGCATCTTTTTACTTTGAATTTTCCCAAATCGCATTGAAAATTGCTTTCATAGTTTCCGCTATTGGTTTGTTTTCTATGATTACACCAACAGCGTCATTCTTATATGAGATGAATGCGACTTTATCTCGATAGATGCTAATATCTGCATCAAATGGGAATTTATCAGGTTTAACATATCGCATTTCACGAAGTTTATCTTTCTCGATTTCATTATCATACCGCCCGGTCTTTTTTGTGTAAATTAACTTGCTGTAGATTTTCTTACTAACTCTTTTTTCAGTGTAATTATCTCTGTTTTTCACGAATTTATTTAAAACCTGATCAAGATTAATAAAGCCGTAAACTGTTTCATTCTGAGTCTTTAGAAAATCAGCGCGAATTTGACTTACACCCTCTTCCCCTTCAAAAAAACGAATCTTCGGCTTTTCTGTGCTCGAGCTAATCTTGTCGTAGAACTTTACTAAATCTGGGACAACGCGGCCAAGTTCTAATTTCTTGAAGTTAAGCTCAACTTCTTCTTTATTAATTAAATTAGTTAACACTTCCGGGCTCTCAGCGACATAATAAGTTTTTTTGCCTTTTTCAAATTCACTCATCAATCCTTTTTCTTTCAGAGAATCAATTTGCACATAAGTCGTGGCGCGATTAATCCCAGAAGCTTTAGCAATATTTTGCACTGTATCAGGGCCAAGCTCTAAAGATGTGGTATAAACCTTGGCTTCTTTTTCACTAAGACCTAGATTTTGTAATTCGTTTTCGTACATATCGGATATATAATTAGCTTTATTTTGACATCAATTTGCAAACTTGGCAATATAACCCCGATTTTAAAGGATTATTAGTTAAAAAGTTAGTGTTATTGCTCATTGACAAAACCATAGAAAAGTGTACAATAAAGTGTTGTTCTTTTACATGCAACCCGTCTTTATGGCGGACAATTTCAGGAGGAAAATTAATTATGTCGAAACCAGGAACTGGTAGAGTTCTTAGCGGCGCCTTGATGAAGCAATTCTATCAAGACCACGCTGAAGAACTTTTGCCAGTATTTATCAAAAAAGGTTTGGAAGAGTTTTGCAAACGATTTTGCGATCTATATGCTTCCCAACCGGGACAAATTGGAAGTTTGGTTACGCCTCGTCAGGTGTCGCCAACATTCAATAATCACTTTATAGATCATCAAAGATTTTACGAAATCGCCAAAAGCGCTTACGAAGTCGTGGGCGACGGCAGTATGGAAGAGAAGGATATCCAAACCTTCCATGATCTCATCAAAGAATCGTCGGAGTTTAAAACCCTGACCAAGTCGGAAAGTTTGAACGGCAACGAACGGCGAATTATGTGCCGGATGATGTTGCCTAACAAAATCAAACAGTCTAATCAGCAGTCGGATATTTTTACCGAGATGTTTGCAGAGGAAGCTCAAGAAATAATTGAGCCGACTTCGGAAGCTTCGGACACAGAAACTACTTTAACAACCTCGATAGAAGTTGACGAAGAAGTTTCTATTTTTGTCCGTCGAGGTCAAAAAGCCAAGTCAGAAGAACGTGCGTTATGTTTGGAAGTTATGCACGCTTTGATTAAAGCTACCAGAACATCGGCAGAACTTGCCAATGTGACGATTGCTTTAATTGCCCAAACTGTTTTGGAAAAACATCCCGAGCTTAACGATTGGGTTGCCCAAAACAAAAAATGGATTGCGAAAAAGCGTTCGGTTATGATCGTGAGACAAAGACCGAAAGTCGCCCTGTCTGACACTGAAGCTACGCCCGTTGCTAAAACAGTCGAAACTTTCAGTGCCGAAGATAAGCAAAGCAAAGCGACTTCCAAAAAGAAAGCGGATCGTAGCGGGAAGAAAGCCAAATCACAAGAGCGAGTGCAAGCACTCAAGGTAGTCAATAAGTTTCAGGGTAAGAATCACAAGTTCTATAACCGGGACGAAATGATTGCCAAGATCTTGGCTAAGTTTCCGCAGTTGGAAGAGTGGTTCGAAGACAAAGCTAATAAAAATTGGCTGTCCACAACCCTCGGCTCAATTCGATACAAGTTACTTGGCAAAACCACAGGACAAGCCAAGCAAGTTGCGGAAGAAATTCAACAACAAGCCCCTATTGTCCCCGAAGCGAAGGAATATAAGTCTGTTGAAAAGCAGACCAAAACTCCTTCCCCTGCCCCGGAAACATCTTCAGTCGAGAATGATTTGTTGGCGCAAGTCAATGAGTTAATTTCTCATATGAAGAGCGGCATGGTCGCTCCGGTCCAAATTATTCAGCGTGGGCGCAAGCTCAAAACTGAATTGGAAGACTTTGAGGCGAAGTTATTGGAAGCAAAGAGTGCTTTTAACGAAGTATTCTCAAGCTACGAAAAACTTGGCATTGAAGTTTAAGTCATTCAGGGTGCTTTGATTCATTTCAAAGCACCCTTACTTTTTCAGGAGGAGAAAAAATTGAATGTTACTGAGAAGACGAAACCACAAGAATTACCGGCGCTGTATAATCACGTCGATGAATTCTTCGGAAAAGTCGAGCCTTTACTTGATTCGCTGTTAAGCAAATTCAAGCGAAGGCTAACTTTGGCTCAAACTGTTGGTAGTGCTTACCATCAGTTCCAACCTTTCTTGTTAGACTATCCTAAGATGAGAGAGTTTTTAAGAAAAACGAAAGCCAGAGATGAGTCCTTTTGGATTGATTTCTGGCAGAAGTTAGAAGAAGTGTCGGTGCATAAACAGTTTCGCGAATCTGCGCCGCTTCTAAAAGAAACTTTCCTTTCAAGCAAGACTAGTCTGCAACATAAAAATCTGAAACCATACTGCGACCAACAAAAAATAGCCCACAGCAGTTTGCTGGAACGAATACCCCGCCATCTCGACCCCAGAATTTTTGCAGAAGCATTTCCAGAACATGACGCTTTTGGAAGAGCTAATCGAATTACTCAAATGCAAAATTTCTGCGGAAAGATTCAAAATGAATTTGGGATGGAAACAGTTATCTTAGACCTTTATAATCTGACGGTCTACAGAAACAGTTTCGCGTTTCATGTTTATAAACGGGTCACTACTACCATCGATATTGCTCGCGAGCATGCGATGGGTTTGGTAAAGATTACTATACCTCACGAGAATTACATCTTCCAGCAATGGAAAGAAGTAATGTCATGGTATGGTGTAAACGAAAAACTTGCAGAAACTAGCAAGGAATTGTTTTGCGAAGACCCTGAAACTTGCAGATTCTTAATCACGGTGTTTTGTCTCCGTGACATAGAACTCAAGAAAGAAGCTGTTTTAATAAAACAGCAACTTATCAGGACTTTTCTGACGAACAAGAAACAGGGTTGGGGCGAACTCCAAAAGATTGTCCAACAATATCCTTTTTCTGCTTCTCACTGGGTTCGACAAGAAATTAAAAACAGGCGCGTGTAAAAACGCGCCTTTTACTTTGTCATTATTTATTCGAGAATTTTATCTACCGAATATAAACTTAGGTAAATAACTAATCATGGCCACAAATTCTCGCGCGTAATAAAACCTACTACTCTCTTTGGAATAATACTTTTCATCGGGTCCACTCCATTGTACATCTTGAAACCCTGCACGCTTGGCAACTAACACAGCACGAGCTAAATGAAAATTATCACTAATAATTATCACCGAGTCACTTTCAGGTAACAATTTTTTTGAGTTAAATATATTTTCATAAGTGCTATGCGATTGATCTTCTAAAATGATATTTGCTTCTATTCCCTTCTTCTCAGCAATTTTTTTCATAAATTCAGCTTCAGAAATATCACTGTCCGAAATTTTACCACCAGAAAAAACAATCGTATTGGCCAGTCCTTGTTCGTATACTTTAAGGCCTTGTTCGGTTCGATTTTTTAAAGCAGGAGTGTTAATAGCTGCACCCAAGACAATAATTGCATCAGCTTTTTTCAATTCAGGTGCCCAATTTGCAATCAGCAAAATCGCCAAAGCATCAAACAACACCACAGCAAAAACTATGCCTGCAAATCCTAATATGATTTTATTGATTCGTTTCATTAGTTTTTTTCAGCAAATTATACCGGTACTTTAACATATCTACTTCAAAGTCGGAACTAACAACAATCCCCTCTTTTTCTAACAAAGTTTTCTGAAGGTGTTTAGTAGAAGATAAGTTTCCTTTGATACTTATAACTCCTTTGTTATTAACAACTCTCCACCAGGGTACAGTTTTAGCGCTTGGTTTCTCGTGTTTTAGTAACCTTAACATCCACCCTACTTGCCGAGCAGCTCGAGGCGAACCACAAAACGCCGCCACTTGCCCGTAACTCACCACTTTTCGCTTTGGCACTTTACCAACTGCTTCATAAACCTTATCTTTAAAATTCATAGTTTTATTCTGTCTGCATTATAGCAAAATTACCAAGTTAATACTCTTGTCTAAAAGCGGTTAAATAGCTATAATTTACTAGTAATTAAACGAAAATTTATGAGTTTAAAAGATATTCCTTTCGGCACCCCAGAGAAGTTTAATGTGATTATTGAAATCTCTCAAGGCAGCCAAGATAAATATGAATACGACGAGGAACTTGATGTAATCAAACTCGACCGTGTACTTTTCACCGCCCAACGCTATCCTACTAACTATGGATTTATTCCAGAAACTAGAGCTGAAGATGGCGACCACTCAGATGTACTTCTTCTTAGCACTAACCCAATCATCCCTGGAGCAGTAGCTGAAGCTCGCGCAATCGGTTTTATGAACATGATTGATAGCGATGAAGTAGATAACAAAGTTATCGCCGTACCAACCGAAGATCCCCGCTTTGCAGATATTCAATCACTTGAAGATTTGTCTCAACACCAACTTAAGGAAATCAAAAATTTCTTTGAAACTTACAAACTGTTGCAAAACAAAGTCGTAACCATAGGTGATTATGAAGGTAAGGAAAAAGCTTTAGAGTTTATTGAAAGCACTCGCGAAGCTTACAAAGCAGAACATAGCGAATAATATAAAAACACCGTTATTACAATGACGGTGTTTTTATATTATGGTTTGAAAATTTCACGATTTAAATCTGGGATACCAATTTTCTTTTCAACTGAGAATGGAATTACTAGGTACGGCGCAGCTTCTTTTTTTATCTTATCCATTTGTTTACGATAATCGTTTTTCTTCAACTTGTCGGTTTTGTTTGCAACTATCACCACGCGCTTCCCCGTCTGAGAAAGTTGCGAAAGCATTTCTTTGTCTAAATCGGTTAAACCAACTTTAGCATCGACAATAACTACAATCAGTTTCTGTTCAACATCTGGATTAAGCAAATACCATTCAATTAAACCTCTCAGAATGTGACGGTTTTGTACAGACATACGCGCGTAACCGTAACCAGGCATATCCATCAAATAAAAAGTTTTATTGATTAAATAAGCATTAATTTCCTTTGTAAGACCTGCTGTGGCACTAGTCCGAGCTAACCCCTTCTTTTGTGCTAAAAGGTTAATAAGGCTCGATTTTCCTGCGTTAGAGCGGCCTATAAAGGCTATTTGAGGAAGTTCCTTTAACTCATCCAGGTCTTCATCACCAACAACGGCTCTTTCGAATTGAACAGATTTGATATTCATGCGCTAATCATAACAAAAAACCGCCCTAGTTTATAGGGCGGTTTTGGTATAAGACTAAGTTTCTCAAATGAGCATCTTAATCTTAACCTCTGTCATTCTGAGCCTGCCTGCCTACCGGCTGACCTGCCCCGATGAGGTGGGGCGTAAGCGAAGGATCTGAAGTCAATAACTGAGATCCTTCACTTCGTTCAGGATGGCAGGGGTGGTTGTGCTTGCTAAGGATGGCATGCAAACTTGAGCGGTTGCATAATGGAATGCAAACTTCAAAAGTTCGTAGTAAATTTAAATTAACGAGCTTCTAGCCCGGAGCCATCTAAAGCTTTCAAACATTCTGTTTTGCCTGGTTCAGGTAACTGATTACAAACATCCGAGCTTGGCATCGCTCCAGATACACCACCATTTGGCATCGCAGGAACTTCTGGCATGCTCCATTTCATAAACTCAACACCGGACGGAAGTTCAAACTTGGAATTATCAGTTCTCCATGATTTACAAGAGAAGTCATAATTCTCATTTGGATCCATTCCTTGAGTCGGTGCACTGGTTTCAGTGTTTTGATAATCTGTTTCAATATCATTTGGATCATAACTCATTTTAATACCTTGGGCATCACCATCTGTCCAAATGTAACTTGTATTGTCCATAACTATCATATGACCGGTTGTAGTTTCTCCTTCAGATGTACTTGTAAAATCACTGCGCATACGGTTGTTAGAAGCAACATACACAGTGCCGTTACTAGAGTAGCCTTCTCCTGAATCAGAGTAAGTACACTCTTGACTATCACCGCGGGCGAACAATGCTTTCAATGAAGATGTATCACTTGCTTGGTCTTGGCTTTCAGCAGTGCTTCGATTTGAAGCAACTTCACTGCTTGGTCGTTGTGAAACGAAGTAGAATATCCCCGCAAGCAAAACAACTGCGACAATACCTCCAATAACTTTATTTTTATCCATTAGATTATGTTAATTATTTGTTAATTTAATTTTATCAAAAAATCATGCTTAGTTAAAGCGTGATTTAAAAGATTAGATTGCAGGGCTGTAAACGATTTCAGTTTTACCATCATCGCTCATCAAAACAAGTTGATTGCCTTTCATAGCAAAGTTAGTAACCTTATCCCTTGCTTGTGAGTAAGAGTTTTCTAACGGACTTGTTTCTTCACAGTACATAAGAGTTCCCATTGATGGTCCAAACAAGAATTGGCCATCGGTCTTTGAAGTATATTCCCCACCGAATCCATTACAGCCACCAAAACCGCTGTAACTCATTTCAGTTTTATTGAAAGTTAAGTTCATTGGCTTTTCAACGTTCATGGACATGTCTACAATTTTTCCATCTAAGTATATTGAAGCGAGTGTCCAATTTGTATTACTTATTTCGCTATTGAAAGTGCCATCAGTATTAGTGTTTGTATTATCTACAGGTTTATTAGGAGTAATGACTTCTGGATTATCTTTATTTCCAGAGTTTATTGTTTCTGAATTCTCACTGTTAGTTTGGTCGTTTTCTAGCCGCTGTTGTGCGCGACGATTTGAATCTTGCCACATAATAATAGCGAGAATCAAGATAATCACTGCCAAACATGCGATGATAATATTTTTTTGGTTCATGTTGAAAGTTTTAATTGTAATTCAATTATAGCAAATTTAGGTTTTGAAGTCTTTGCCTAGCCCTTTTTGTTACTGAAGACAAAAGCCCTACGTTAAATGCAAAGAATAAGGTAGCCCCCAACATTTCTAAATATTCTTCCAAAGTAACTAATATATTTCTTTGGGTAAATGAATAATGGTAAGAGAATTCCGCGGTATTCCACCATTCGACAAGAGGTACTAAGGCGAAGCAAGTTACCGCTAGAATAAACAGAACTAGCTGTGGTGCGTTTTGCTTGTGAAAATGTTTTGCTAAATAAAATAAGTAACCTAAAGCAAAGATAATAATAGGTACGAAGAACAACAACCATTGAGCTGAAGTGTAACCCAGGTTTGCAAAATACTCGCGGTAATTAGTGACGGCATCCCCGCCTAAACGATTAAGTACTCCAGCAAAATTCTCATGTATTTCTGCAGTTTCATCCATAGCTAAGTAAATAAATCCCAACCAGTACGGAAAAATAATTAAGCGATTAAATAAAGATTGCCTAGTTATTGTGTTGAGGAGATAAAAGTAAGCAGCCACTACACAGCCCGTAAAAACAAGTTTAAAACCTTGGTATAAGGTTGGGGCATTACGCTCAAGGTCTATGTTAAAGGCGTGAATATTTTGACCTAAATAAAAATGTAGCACGACAAACACAAGGTCTGCGGCTACAAAAAATATTATCACAAAAATAAATATGGGGCTTACGGAAACTTTCGTTGATATTTTATTAAATAATTCACTAATAAACATTACAGTTAACCATACAGCGTCCCTCATATATTTTCAACAATGAGAGATAAAAAGACCAGCAGTGATAATGCTGGTTTTTTTATATTACTAAACTAACTATTCGACCTGGAACATAAATAATTTTTTTAATAGTTTGGTTGGCTAAATACTTTTGTGCTGAATCGTCGGCATCCAAAACACTCTTCACTTCATCTTCGGTAGCAGTTTTAGACACTGCAATATCAAAGCGATGTTTACCATTAATCTGCACCGGTAACATAAAATTATCTTCCACGATTAACGAAGCGTCGTACTTCGGCCATGGACCTTGATGAATCGATTCAGTTTCACCCGTCATTTGCCAGAGCTCTTCTGCCATGTGAGGAACAAAAGGCGCGAGTAACTTCAAAAATTGTTTTAGTTCCGGCAATGCTACTGGCTCGTCTTGCATTTCATTCAAACCAATCATCAGACTTGAAACAGCGGTGTTAAACTTAAAGCTTTCAATATCCGCTTCTACTTTAGCAATTGTTTTCTGAAGAGCTGAGACAGCTGGTTCACTACTTGTTGCAACCTTGCTTTTGATGGTTGTTTCTGCAAAACGCCAGACCCGTTCTAAAAATCGCTTTGCACCAGTTAAGTCATTATCATTCCAAGGTGCAGGCTTTTCAAACGGTCCAATAAACATTTCGTAAAGTCGAAAAGCATCAGCACCAACCTCATCCACCACTTCTTCAGGACTGCGAGAGTTACCTTTGCGTTTGGAAATTTTGGTTCCATCGGACGCTAAAATATATCCCAAGAACTCTAATCGCTTGAATGGTTCCGGATAATCAACTAATCCAGCATCTTGCATAACTTTGTGCCAAAAACGAGCGTAAATTAAATGAGCCACAGCGTGATCAGCGCCAGCATAAACATCCACTGCTCCCCAATATTTCGCGGCTTCTTTAGAAAATGGTTCGGCATTGTTATGAGGGTCCATGAAACGTAACCAGTACCAAGATGATCCTGCCCACTGAGGCATTGTGTTAGTTTCGCGCTTCACTGCTATCCAAGATTCATCTTTTGCCTTGTTAGCAACTTCACCAGTCTCAGGATTTACAAATGCATTAACCCATTCTGGTATTCCTGCTAGTGGTCCTTCAATATTACCTGTTGGCTCGTAGGATTTAACTACGGGTAATTGCATGGAAGAAAGATATTCTGGGATTACTGGTACCGCAAAATATTCTTTTGAATCATCTTTGTAACTGACTGGTTGAGCAGGCAACCACTTCCCCACCGGACCTTGGGCAATTACGTCATAATTTTCTTTTCCTTCCACCCAAACAATAGGAAATGGTTCACCCCAAAATCGTTGGCGTGAGAAAACCCAATCGCGAATTTTATAGCGTTTTTCAGATTTTGCATCCAATTTTTCACCTAGAACTTTTGTATCAGCTTCCGCAAATTCTATGATTGGCAAAGATAAAACTTTTGCCATATCGGCATCACGTTCGTCTTTTGCAGGGACAGCCATCACAGCACCTGTACCATAAGAAGCAAGAACATAATCTGCTACAACAATTGGTAGTAGTGAGCCTGTCAAAGGATGAACTGCGTTTACACCTTCAATAATTACACCAGTTTTTACATTTAGTTGTTGTCGGTCGAGCTCAGTTTTCTGACGACTCGCTTCTATGTAATCTGAAATTGCTGTTGCGTTTTGTGCTTTTTCTAAAAGTTTCTTTGTCAGTTCACTTTCTGGTGCAATCGCTAAAAATGTTACTCCTGGCAAAGTTTCTAACTTTGTTGTGAACACAGGAATTTCCACACCAGCGTCAGTTGGAAAAGCGAATTGATGTCCTTCACTTTTACCAATCCACGCGCGTTGGGCATTCTTCACTTTGTCTGGCCACTCAGGCAATAACTCTAAATCTTCTACTAATCTGTCTGCGTACTTAGTGATAGCTAAAACCCACTGGCGCATTGGCATTTGGAAAACTGGAAAGCCACCGCGTTCACTTTTACCATTTACAATATCTTCATTGGCAAGAACTGTACCCAGTTCCGGACACCAATTAACGGACATGGTTTTATTAATCGCCAGTCCTTGTTTGAAAAATTGTAAAAAGATTCGTTGAGTGTGCGCGTAGTAATTTGCATCTGTAGTATTAATTTCCCGCGACCAATCATAACTAAGTCCCAACATTTGCAATTGAGTTTTGAACTTTGTAATGTTTCTTTCTACTGTGACTGTCGGATATTCTTTGTTGGCAATCGCAGTTTCTTCTGCAGGTAAACCAAAAGCATCCCAACCCATCGGGTGAAGAACGTTAAAACCATTCATGCGCTTAAAGCGACTGTAAACATCTGTCGCTACATAACCACGCGGATGACCCACATGCATCGAACTACCTGAAGGATACGGGAACATGTCTAAGACGTAGCATGAAGGTTTGTCGCTGGTTTCTTCCGTTTTATAAGCATCATTTTCGTGCCAAGTTTTCTGCCACTTCTTCTCAAATTTTTTCGGATCGAATTTAACCATAGAAGTTTGAAATATCAATAAAGAGCCCAGCTTTTTGGGCTTTGTTAAAAGTATTGTAACAAAAAACCGCGGGCTTGTAGAGCACGCGGTTTAAGAAATTCTACGCGGGATTAATAAAGTGTTAGTGTATCACTATTGGTTAACTTGATTATATGCTTCAATTACTTCTGGATATTTTTGGCTGTATGATTCTGTAAATTGACATTTGCCCATACAATCTGGAATCCAAATTGGGATTGACCCATCAGCTTCGTTTCCGTATAAGAACCCTCCCGAGCCATTGTTTTGATAGTAACTGGAGATACTATAGATGTACCCTGCACTCGGTGGTTGTAGTTTTTCTACTACAATAGCAACAAGGTCGTTAGGATTGCTAATATTGGATAGTTCGTAATCTTTCATCGGATTAACAACCTTGCGATTTAGCTCTGCTTTTAATGCTTCATTGAATAAACCACCAGGTGTAAATACCACAGCAGGTAAACTACCTTCTTGTGTTTGTACAACTTCTACTGCTGGTTCTTCTTCTGGCTTAGGAGTGACAATTAGTGGTGTTGGAAAATTATTAGCAACTTCATTGCTAATATAATCATTTGCCATAAACCCTAGAATTGCTGATATTGCCATGAGCGCGACAATCATTAAAATAACCAGTGATTTACCAGCACCTTTAGACCGTGGGGTTGGTTGTTGATCGCTCTGAGGAGCTGATTGAATTGGGTCCATATATCCTTTATTAATAACTCTGTTAAAAGTATAACAAAAAAAACCGCGGTCTTGTAGAGCACTCGGTTATAATTACAAACTAGTAATTTGTAGGTTAGGACATCAAGTTTAGTCCAGTGAAATCATCTGGTCGGCGAATAATCTCCCCTTCCAAGACTTTTAGGTAAACTTCTAGCGTTGCGGAAACCACCAACTCTTTGATGTGACCACCGACGACATTAAAGTTACTGTCAGAAAAACTTCCGTGAGCATGCACGACTGTTTTGTGATTGAAAGTCCCGATATTGCCGGCAACTGACAGCACTTCTAAGTTAT
>JBBSJS010000013.1:0-21630 GCA_038257015.1 Candidatus Doudnaibacteriota bacterium
AATCGCACCTCCTTCAATTCTTTCAATATATCCGTCAACTGTATATGTTGTTGGGTAAGCAGCCGAGGCTGTCTGATCAAAAGAGAAGAACGAAACAGTGACAACAGCAAATAAAACCAAATAAATTAATTTTTTCATTTTAGAATAGTAAATAATCAGTACTGATATTATACACCCGCTTTAATCAAAGCGACAAAAACCTCTCCCATTTCTAGGAGAGGTTTTAGTTTCAAATATTATTTGATAATTTTAACTACTACACCGGCGCCAACTGTACGGCCACCTTCGCGAATCGCGAATTTACCTTTTTCTTCCAAGGCAACAGGAGTAATCAATTTAACTGTGATAGTTACTGAGTCACCAGGCATAACCATTTCTTGGCCTTCTGGCAAGATAACTTCACCGGTTACATCAGTTGTACGAATGTAGAACTGAGGTTTGTAACCCTTGAAGAATGGAGTGTGACGTCCACCTTCTTCTTTGTTCAAGATGTAAACTTCAGCTTCGAATTCAGTGTGAGGAGTAATAGAACCAGTCTTAGCCAAAACTTGGCCACGTTCTACTTCTTCTTTCTTGATACCGCGAAGCAATAGACCAGCGTTGTCACCAGCCATACCCTTGTCCAACTGTTTGTTGAACATTTCGATACCAGTTACAACTGTTTTAGAAGTTGGGCGGATACCTACAATTTCAACTTCTTCGTTGATGTTGATCATCCCACGTTCGATACGACCAGTTACCACTGTACCACGACCTTCAATTGTGAAGATGTCTTCGATAGGCATTAGGAATGGTAAGTCTGTAGCGCGTTCTGGAGTTGGAATAAAGCTATCTAGAGCTTCAACCAACTTCATGATAGATGGTTCACCCATATCAGAAGTATCACCTTCCAAAGCTTTCAACGCGCTACCACGGATGATAGGAGTGTCTTTGCCTGGGAATTCATACTTGGTTAGAAGATCACGGATTTCTTCTTCAACTAAATCAAGAAGTTCTGTGTCTTGAACCATATCACACTTGTTCATGTAAACAACGATGTGAGGTACACCTACTTGGCGGGCAAGCAAGATGTGTTCACGAGTCTGAGGCATAGGACCATCAGTAGCAGATACTACCAAGATGGCACCATCCATTTGAGCAGCACCGGTAATCATGTTCTTGATGTAGTCGGCGTGACCTGGACAGTCTACGTGAGCGTAGTGACGAGCTTCACTTTCGTATTCAGCGTGAGAGGTATTAATAGTAATACCGCGAGCTTTTTCTTCTGGAGCGTTGTCGATGCTAGCGTAATCGCGAGCTTTGGCGCCGCCAGTTTTAGCCAACACAGTTGTGATGGCTGCAGTCAAAGTAGTTTTACCGTGGTCTACGTGACCAATGGTTCCTACGTTAACGTGTGGCTTGGAACGATCAAATTGTTCTGCCATGTAAGACCTTTCTTTGATTACAAAGTTAGACTTTGCAATCATGTTTCTAAAAACTCGCAAACTCCCCGAGAAACCCTCGCTACTCCCCCTATCGATTCGAGGGAAAAGCGAGAGTTCTCTTTTTTTCCGCCTAAGGAATCCAGGGCAAAGCTGTCGGAATTAAAAGAAACTTATTACTGATAAAAAAGACAAATAAAACCGGTGAAAATTCTTCCACCAATCTAACACATTGTAAGGCTTTTTAAATATACAGTCAAGCCAAGATAAAGTTCTGGGCGGTGATATTGACAATATCTTGGTTTTGTAGTATAATGTGATGGTATTTAAATTTGAGTTTTTAGTTTTCAGGAGGAAAAATTTAATGGGACGAATCGGTTTTAAGGAAATCCAGCGCGAGCTGGACAAGCATGGTGCCGACTTCGGTAACCGAGGAAGTGTTTACTTCAGCGGTGAAGAGGTTACTTTGTCACCTCACGAACAAGCAATCGAGAATCTCTTCGGAGAAATCGACCTCGAATACGAGGATTGGTTCAACAGCGCGAAGTGCGACTTGCACGGAACGTTGCTCGGCTCTGCCGGTGCCAGCTGTAGTGAATGTCGGCAACTTATTGCCAGCAAAAAAGACCAGGTGCATAACCTAAGTCTTCGCTACAAACTCGATGTTGTTCTGTTTACTCTCTCGACTTTCGAGGATTTGGTAAACATGGACGATTGGCTCTCTGTGCGAATGAAAGAGTTTCTCGATAAAGATCGTGAAGCTTTCTCCGACGTGCCAGAAGACAAGTTGCATCCTGCTTACAAGACGGCGAAGTTCTCTGAAGTTTCAGCATTCAAACTGTTACTTAAAGAGAAGAAGCTTGTCTTCAAACTCGATGTTGAGCGACGATGCTCGAACACAGCGTTTGAGTTGTCGCAAATCGTTGATGTTTGGCTCGGTATGCAAAACGAAGCCGACCTTGAAAGCATGCGACAAGCCAATTCTGGCTACGGGCCTTCGTGTTACGAAGAAGGTGAAACCAGAGCGGTTGGCTACTACGATAGGTTGTGGTAAATTATCACAATCCCCAAACTAAACGCGGACACTGTTTCAAACAGTGTCCGCGTATTTTTTAATTTAAGATAATTTTTGTTGTTTGCGTTTCAATGCCATAATAGCCAGTGTGCCAACAAAGAAAATTGCCCATACAATATCGTTGCCTTCAGAAGTATTAAGCGGTGATGGTTCAATAAATGGATTCTCTCCGTAATCCAAACCATTTAAAGTTTCAGGACCAGAGCCATTGATGAAAATGTTCTGCTGTTCAATCAAATAAGTATAGCTATCTATTTGAGCTTGATTTTCAGCTGAATCAATATCGGCTTGAGTGTGAAGTAACTGCGCTCTACCACTACACATTCCCATTTTATATGGATTAGGCCCTTCGCCAAAAATCACATATTGCCGATTGTCTTGGAAGATTGTACCCCAGTTGCGATCTTCTGCGCCGTGCAAAGCAATAACACTTCCCTCTCTCGGACCTTTCCAACTTCGTAAAACTTTCGCTTCAGCTTTGCTCTTGTTAAATTGCTGTACTGAAATTATTTCTACCAACACAACTGCATCAGCCACGTCTACACTTTCTTGCAGGGTTTGAGGAAAACAACTTAAAGCAGATGCTTTATTTGCTAGTCCTGCATTTATTCCTACAAGGACAACTAAGAAAGCAAGAGCAATTGAAAAGTTCTTTTTCATAGTGAAGAAATTATTTATATGTCGTCAAAGTTTGGACGAATGGTTTCGTCATCCACAGCCTCATCGCCATGTTCATCACTATTGTCTCCGTAATCAAAATTTGGATCCATAACTTCTGCGCGCAAATCGTTGTCAGCAATTTCGACTTTCGGAGCTGGTGCGCTTGGGCCAGGATAATTACCGAATAAAGTTTCCGCGCGTTTGCTTAGCAGTTCATTTAAACTATTTGCGGTGCGTTGCTGCTGAGATTGATTAATGGCTTGAGTTTCTACCACAGCTTCTTTAACTAAGAAATTTGAGTCGTCTAATAAATTAGTTATCACATCAGCGATTACTGGATCGATATAATCATCTTTATTTACCGACGTTGTCGGCAAATTTACCGGAGCAGTTACTTCCTCTAGTTGAGCTTGAAGAATCTCACGATTGATTCTCTCGATTTGTTCGTTAAGTTTGTCTGAGGGTTTAGCTCCTTTGGTAGATGTACAGGTAAGTTTCTGATATTCAACATAATCCAAGTAAACACCTTGGATAGAGCCTTCCGCGTCGACTATAACAACTTTCCCTTGCTCTCCAGCTATTTTTAACAATTCTTGAATGTTCATATACCTATAATATATAATTGTGGGCATTGTGGCAAAACATAAAAATTCCATATTTGGTCCAAGTGCGAGGCAAAAGTTGAGCATTTGACGAGGCATAGTTTAGCTACTACGAGACAAAGCGGAAACTTTTAACAAAGCAATTGACCAAGCATGTCAAGTTTAGTAAATCCTTTAGAATCTTATCATTAAGGTAACGAAAATTGACAAAAAAGTAATAATCACTAATAATTAGCTCTGAATAAAATTCAGGAGGTTGAATGTATGTCTGTAGGAACTTACTTTGTATGTGCGGTCAAGCAGGTAAAAAATGAACAGGGCGACGTAATTAGTAATAGTTTTCATGACTTGATTGTTGAAGGTCCGTGGGCAATCAAAGCTGGTTATGATTATGATAAGTTAAAACAACAGGTTGCAGAAAAGCTCCGAGTCAAAATCAATGAAATAATTCTGATTAACCTAAACCTCTTGCATCGTTCCATTTAGTTTTAAATAAAAAGGCTACTCTGTTCAGAGCAGCCTTTTTCTATTTCTCAATCTTTATTGTTGGCCTTTACGGACATTCATTCCAGCACGAGATTCAATAATGGTATTAGCAACATTTTTCGGAACTTCTTCGTAGTGGTCAAATTCCATAATGGAACTAGCCTGACCTTGAGTCATAGAACGAAGTTGGGTTGCATAACCAAACATCTCAGCTAAAGGAACGTGAGCTGTAACAACCTTACGTCCAGTGATATCTTCCATGTCTTGAATACGAGCACGTTTGGAGTTCAAATCACCAATTACGTCACCCATGTTTAATTCAGGAGTAGTAACAGTTACTTTCATAACTGGTTCTAGCAAGATTGGATCACCTTTTTTAACAGCTTCTTGCAAGGCTTTGGAAGCAGCAATTTTGAAAGCCATTTCGGAAGAGTCAACTTCGTGATAGCTACCGTCATAAACTGCAGCTAAGAAGTCTACCAACGGGTAACCAGCGATTACACCATTTGCTGCAGATTCTTGAATACCTTTATCGATTGGCTTGATGTATTCTCTCGGAATTACACCACCAACTATTTCATCTTTGAATTCGTAACCCTTACCTTGCTCAAGGGGTTCAACGCGCAAGTAAACGTGACCATATTGACCACGACCACCAGACTGACGAATAAACTTGTGTTCGGCAGTAGCGATTTTCTTAAAGCTTTCTTTGTAAGCAACTTCTGGCTTACCAACGTTAGCTTCAACTTTAAATTCGCGTTTCATACGATCAACCAAAATTTCCAAGTGAAGTTCACCCATACCAGCAATAATTGTTTGCTGAGTTTCTGGATCGGAAGTAACTTTGAAAGTTGGATCTTCTTCTGCAAGTTTTTGCATAGCGATACCCATTTTTTCTTGGTCAGCTTTAGTTTTTGGTTCAATCGCCATGGAGATAACTGGTTCAGCGAATTTGATTTTTTCAAGTTCGATTGGCGCGTTTTCTGCACATAGAGTATCTGCAGTGATAGTGTCTTTTGGACCTACCAACGCACAGATGTCGCCTGCAAAAACTTCTTTCACTTCATCACGTTGATCGGCGCGCATACGCACGATACGACCGACGCGTTCTTTGTTACCTGAACGAGCATTAAGCACATAACTACCAGCTTGCAAGGTTCCAGAGTAAACTCGGAAGAAAGCCAAACGTCCTACGAAAGGATCGGTAGCAATTTTGAAAGCTAACGCAGTAAATGGTTCTGCATCGGTTGGGTTGCGAAGTAATTCTTCACCAGTTTTTGGATTGTGTCCTTTAACTGGACCTTTATCAGTTGGACTTGGTAAGAAGTTACCAACAGCGTCAAGCAAAGTTCGTACAATGATACCACGACCGTCGCCACCAAATACTGGATAAAATTCACCAGTACGAGTAGCTTTACGGATAGCCAATAGTAGCTGATCTTCGCTAAGAGATTCGCCAGCCAAATATTTTTCCATGAGTTCGTCGTCGTACTCAACAACTTTTTCGATTAGTTCGTGACGATACTTCTCACACTTCTCTTTCATGTCTGCTGGTACTTCGCCGATGACGAATTCTTTGTCGGTGAAATCTGAGTAAGTGTAAGATTTCATTGTTACTAAATCTACAACACCAACAATGTCTTTTTCAAAACCGATTGGCAATTGAACTGGAAAAGCATTTTTTGTTAAACGAGTGTGGATAGATTCTAATGATTTATAAAAATCTCCACCAGTTTGGTTGATTTTGTTAATGAAACACATACGAGGCACACCGTATTTGTCGGCTTGGCGCCACACTGTTTCAGATTGTGGTTCAACACCCATCTTACCGTCAAACACAGTGATGGCACCATCAAGCACACGCAAAGAGCGTTCAACTTCAACTGTGAAGTCTACGTGACCTGGTGTATCAATGATGTTAATTTTGTACTGCTCTGTTTTTTCGTCAGCAAGTTTAATGTACTGAGGTTTCCAGTAACAGGTAACAGCCGCGGATGTGATAGTGATACCACGTTCGCGTTCTTGTTCCATCCAGTCGGTTACAGTTTCACCTTCGTGAACCGCACCGATTGTATGAATCATGCCGGTGTTGTACAAAATACCTTCGGTAGTTGTAGTTTTGCCGGCGTCGATGTGAGCGATAATCCCGATGTTACGGGTCGCTTCTATAGGATATTCTCTGGGCATGTTTATTTGTAATTATTTTCTCTTATTACCGAAGCGGGCGAAGTGAGCAAACGCTTTGTTTGCTTCAGCCATACGGTGAGTATCTTCACGTTTCTTAACGGCGCTACCTGTTTTGTTAAAGGCATCCATTACTTCATAAGCTAAGCGTTGTGCCATTGGGGCACCTTTGCGAGCTCTCGCTGCAGCGATCATCCATTTCATTCCGAGTGAAGTACGACGAGGTTCTTGCACTTCCATTGGTACTTGGTAGTTAGAGCCACCAATACGACGGCCTTTAATTTCCATCAATGGTGCAATATTTTTTAAAGCGATATCGAAAATCTGACGACTGTCAGAAACTTCTTCATTCTTCATTTTATCGCCAATAATATCTAATGCTGTGTAGAAAATTTTCTGTGCTACAGATTTTTTCCCGTTCAACATCATGTAGTTGACGAACTTTGAGTATTTTACATTTCCGAATTTTGGATCCGGTCCTGGTACATGTTTTTCAAAACTTCTTGCTCTTCTTGGCATATAATTAGTTCTTTCTATTAACTCATGTCATCCTCAGGGCTGCCAAAGGCAGAGCCTGGGGATCCATCATTTTGGATTCCCGCCTTCGCGGGAATGACGTAATTGGATTAAGATTCGCTTGGCTTCTTAGCACCGTACTTTGAGCGAGAGCGTTTTCGACCATCAACGCCTAATGTGTCCAACTTACCACGAACAATGTGATAACGAACACCCGGTAAATCTTTTACACGACCACCGCGGATTAGTACCACGCTGTGTTCTTGTAAATTGTGACCAATACCAGGAATGTAAGCTAGTACTTCCATACCATTGGTTAGTTTAACTTTAGCAACTTTACGCAAAGCCGAGTTCGGCTTTTTTGGAGTAGTTGTGTAAACCTTCAAACATACACCGCGCATAAAAGGTGCGCCTGTTGGGATGTGCAAGGTTTTATTCTTGATCAAGTTCTGACGACGTAATAACGCCGGAGACTTGCTTTTGGCTTTCAAAGGCTTACGACCTTTGCGAACCAGTTGGTTAATTGTAGGCACTTTGTGCTTCCTTTCACATCAATCTAAGTAAACTGTGAACGAGGGGTGGCAGTATCCGGAGGTCCTCCAATCGAGCAATAAGCGAGAGTGGAGGTGGATACTGACAGGACCCCGAGTCCGTCGGAATACTGAGTGTGATGCAACTTAATGGTTTTGGGTGACACGACCCTGTTAATCTAAGTAGCAAGCTACTTATGTGATTGAGGTGAATTCGCGAAGGAATACGAGGCTATTTTGAGCCGTACTATATGTACGGTGAGAAATAACAGAAGTATTCCGACAAAGAATTCGCCCAAAGCTTTATGTGAGTCCAAACTTACTTTGGACTTCATAAGGCATTCACATAACGTAGCAAAATAAAAAATCGACAAAGAGTCGATTGTTCTCTTTGGTTCGCCTAATTGGTACACAGAATGTGCGGGACTTCCCGCTCTGGCGAAACCTAACCAGATAACTTCCCAATATAGTACGACAGTGTGTCGGTAATTCTCATCTCAACAAGTGAGAGGGGTTTCAATGAATTGTATTTGGATTATATAGAAATTCAGCTTTTAAGTCAACTGCTAAAAACTGAGCCCCATGACGATTGCAAACAAGAACAAGATTGGAGCTAAAATTTGTTGCAACACACCAGTAAACAGCAAAGCAATTACAATAATAAAACCGTATTGTTCCATCGAAAGAATCCAGTACATCGCCTTTTCTGGCAATAATGAAGCTAGGATTTTACTTCCATCTAAAGGTGGGATTGGCAATAAGTTGAAAACTGCCAAAACCATATTAATTAAAGCGGCTTTGGTCCAGATATCGGCCATCGGTCCTTCAAGCAATCCAAAAGTAATAGGTAGGGCGAATAAAATCGCCAAAACAAAGTTACTCATTGGCCCAGCAATAGAAACTAAAGCCATGCCGGACTTTGGATTTCGCAGATTATTGAAGTTTACTGGAACAGGTTTAGCGGCACCCAGCACAAAAGGGCTACCAATAAATAACAAGAATCCTGGCAAAAGAATTGAACCGAAAGGATCAATATGAGGAATTGGGTTTAAGGTGATGCGACCGGCATCACGAGCTGTATCATCCCCTAGCTTTTCAGCCACAACACCATGCATAACTTCATGGATTATTAAGGAAAATAATACAATTGCTAAAGTAATAAGTATGTCCATGAATGTATTATACCAAACAAAAAAGCCGTCACAAAGACGGCTCGGAAAAACTAGCGATTCATTACCTTTTTAGCAGTGCGCTTATTTTCAATCTGATTAATCATAAACAAAGTAATCGGAGAAAAAATAACGACTATTATTGTGTAACTTACCAGAAATTGGTGCTCTAAAAGTTTGAGATACAAGCATAGCTGAAACAGAAACCAAGAGAGTCCAGTGAATATACCCACTAAAGCAGCGAAACCAAGAGCTTCTCGTACTGGAGGTTGTGCCAAGTTGGCCACCACCAGTACGATACGACAGCCAATATAAACTGTGGCAGATAAACATCCGACAGAAACTGCAATTGCAAGTGAGGCCAAAAATGTGCTAAAAATCGTGAAGGCTTCCATGAAATAAATCCTCCTACCAAAGTCTTGCAAATTATAAGCTATTGCTGTATACTTAGCAAGTACCTAATTTCAATAACTAGTCCTGCACTTGATAGGACATTTAAGGATTTATCAACATATGCCAGCAATGTGTACTGTTTGCGGCAAGATGTACTCTCGAACAATTAAGCGTTCTCATAGTATGAGAAGCTCAATCAAGCGTTTAAAGCCAAACCTTCAATGGGCACGTGCTGAAAACGGTAACAGAGTTAAAGCTTGTACCCGCTGTATCAAAGCTCTAGGCAAAACTACTAAAGTTGTCGCCAAATAAAAAACCCCGAATCAATTTCGAGGGTTTTTTATTTTTGCATTTTTTTAGGCTTCGGATTGTTTTTGCTTCTGATCACGCAGTCTCATAATTAGTTTTCGGATTTCTTCAGCGATAATAATTGTTGAGGAAACACCTAGGACTACTAACCACTGCGAGCCTGTTAAAGTGGTGGTGCGTAGCAATCTTTGCAAAATAGGCACATACATAATTGCCAACTGCAATATAACAATTACGGCCATGGCAATTACTAAGAATTTGTTGGTTAATATGTCCTTAAACACACTACGTTTCTCGCTACGGGTATTCCAAGCATTTAGCCATTGGAATACTGCTAGTACAGTTAAACAAATCGTGGTTAAAGTCACGTAGTCTACCGAACCTAAATATAAGAAGTATACGAATACCGTTCCTATTGCCATCACTGATGACATCAAAATAATTCTTACCACCATCAACTTGTTAATTAAATACTTATTTGGATTTTCAAACTTCTCTAAGAGCAAGTTGCCTTCCTTTGGCTCCAAAGAGAAAGACAGGGTTAAAACTCCATCGGTAACGAAGTTGAGCCATAGAATTTGACCTGCCACCAATGGTAGAGGCAAATCCAAAATAATCGCCAAGGCTATCGGAACAAGCACAGCAAACCCTGTAGTAAATAAATACAACAAAGCGCGTTGAATGGTTTTGTAAATATTTCGACCTTCTTCTACTGCCGCTGCGATAGTGGCAAAGTTATCGTCTAGTAAAACAATGTCAGCGGCTTCTTTAGTGACTTCAGTCCCAATCTTACCCATAGCAATTCCTAAGTTAGCTGCCACAATTGAAGGAACATCATTCACACCATCGCCAGTCATGGCAACTATTCGCCCACCGTACTGCAACGCTTTTACAATCTTAAGTTTATCTTCAGGAGAAACTCTGGCAAAGACAGTCACTCTATCTATCACACGGCGAAGCTCTTCTTCAGACATAGCTTCAAACTCTTCACCGGTTAAGACCATGTCCCCGTCTTTGTAAATATTAGCGTCGCGCGCAATTGCCGCGGCTGTAATTTTATGATCACCTGTAATCATTACTACTTTAATACCAGCGGCTTGTACTTCTTTAACAGCTCCAGGAACTTGGGAATGAAGTGCGTCGCGCATGGCGTAAAACCCTGCAAATACTAAATCATCAATTTGAACTAACTCTTCTTCAGTCAGAGTTTTTTTAATTTCTTTTACCGCAAAGGCTACAATTCGCAAGCCATCTTTCGTGTAACTATGAATTAAATCATGAATCTCTTTTTCGGATTTACCTGATGACTTCCCTACTGTTTCTGGGGAGCCTACAATAGCCACGAACATCTTTTCATCGTCTTTAAAGACAAAAGTACGATACAACTTCTCTCGTCTAAACGCTGTGTCTTGAAGCAATGAATGGCGTAATTCAATATCGGTTAGCTTGAAGCCTATTTTTTCGGCTAACACTAACAGGGCTGCTTCTGTTGGATCACCGGAAACTTTCCATTGCTTTGCGTGCACATCAAAGAAAACTTGTGCTGCGGCAAATGAAGCAACTTTTCCCGCCAGTAAAAGCTCGGAATGTTCTAATGGTGAAATCACTTTTCCGTTCAAGCTAATATCACCAGTCACATCGTAACCATTGCCAGAAATCTCGAAAACTTTATCGCCGACAAATAATTTTTGCACAACCAATTCGTTTTTTGTAATAGTACCAGTTTTATCTACTGCTATTACATTAGCCTGACCTAAAGCTTCTACGGCAGCTAATTTCTTTACCAACGCTTTGCGTTGGCTCATTCGCCAGACACCATTTGCCAATACCACAGTTAAAACCACCGGTAAACCCTCAGGTATAATCGACACAGCCAAAGCAACGACGGTTTTCATTATTTCCAAAAACGCGGTACCGCGAATAATGCCAACAATGATCAAACTAATACAAACTATACTAACCACCAAAACGATTAAGGTAGATAGGTTACGAAAATTAGTTTGCAGAGGAATTTCTGCATTTTCATCTTTTAGTTTTGCTGAGATTTTACCGATTTCTGTATTCAGTCCAGTTGAAATTACAACAGCTTCTCCTGAGCCAGCCACAATGTTTGTGCCAAAAAATACCATATTCTGCTGATCACCCAGAGACAGCTGCTTGTCAGAATTGGAAACCGGTACTTCTTCATCTTTAGTCACAGGCTCAGACTCGCCAGTAAGAGAAGACTCATTGATGGTTAAATTATTAGAAAGTATTACTCTTGCATCAGCTGGAACTTTACCACCTTCACGCAAGATAACTATATCCCCCGGCACAACTTCGGTGCCATCGATTAGAATCTCATTACCTGAACGCTTTACTAACGCTTCAGTTTTAACAAAGTTTTTTAACGCGGCTAAAGTATCCTGGGCGCGTCCTTCTTGGTAAGTACCGATGATGGCATTAAATAGAAGTACGATGCCTATTAAAATTGCATCCGTGTAATCACCAACAGCTAAAACTATAACTGCTACACCAAGCAGTAAGTAAACTAATGGGCTAGTGAATTGAGTGAAAAATATCCAAACCCAACCACGCGACTTAGCTTCAGGAAGCGCGTTGCGGCCATATTCGCTAAGTCTCTTCTCTGCTACACTCTCCAAAAGACCGTTAGTCGAACTTTCTAACTCTGTAATAACTTCATCGATTGTTTTTTGATACCAGTTTTGTTTCATGGAAGACGTTTTATTCATTTTAACACAGTTTTGTGAGCATTTAAAAAACCGGCTGTAAACCGGTTTCTTTCTTTACCTCCACAAACCCACAATCAGCGCAGTGACGACAATGCTTAGTAAAGACCAAAGCGAATCTATCCAAAGCAATTCTTTACTACGACCACCAAAAAAAACATCATTCACTTTTAACGGCAAGGAGAAACCGAGCCATAACATCAGTGCTAACACCAAAATCGACTGCACATTACCACTATAACGATATGTGAGAATGCTCAAGATTATTGCTGTTACTAACGAAAAAATGAACATGCTAGCCATAGCAGATGGCATATCTTTTTTCATGACTTCAGTTTGAATTGGATCTGAAGGATTTCTACCCGTGGCAAGCATCCATCTTCTACCAAACAGCGGACCGTACCAAATTGAACCCAACACCGAATTTACCACAACCGATGCCATAATTGCGAAAACACTAATTGCTTCCATGTTTACCTTTCTCTCAAAACAAACCGCGTTTGCTTAAAGCATTAATTGAATCAATGTAATTTTGAATTTTGAATTTACTCTTAGCTCCATTATAACTCATGAACCGAATTTTCCCGAAAATTTCTCTTTCTCCCCAAGCGCGGTCGTGCACGCCACCGATACTCCAGGCACAACCCACATAACCATTAGGGTCTCTGCCATCAAGCTCATATTTATCATTAAGGTAAATTGCTTCACTTAAAGCTGTTTCAGGGTCGGGTGTCCATTCCAAGATTTTCTTTGCCCAGTACATCCGCATATAATTATGCATCTTGCCTGTTGTAGTCATTTCTAACTGAGCGGCATTCCATAACTCATCATGGGTTTGAGCATCTTCAAGCTCTCGACGCGTGTAAAGATATTGGCGCTCGTCTTCCCTATGTTCGTTCAAAGTTTTTTGTGCCCAAGCATGAAAACCATTAAAGTTGTCGTAGTTAGGATTGTAATAACAAAAATTGTCAGCTAACTCTTTGCGAACAATTAACTCTTCTAAGAAAGAATCTTTGGCTTCACTCTCCGGAAGTGATGACGCTTCTAGCGCAACTCGTCCAGCTGCGATATGTCCAAAATGCAAATAAGGTGATAAGTTGGATTGAGCTTGTTTGTTAGGGTCGTTTCTGTCTGTGGCATAAACTTGGAGTCTCTCTACAAAAAAATTCTCTAACATTTTATGCGCCGCTTTTTCTCCGGGCTTAATCCAGTCAACTGCAGTCACTTTTGAATCAGCTTTAATGCTTGCCCTAACTTCTTGCCAATTAATCGCTGGAGCTTCCCCTGTCCAATTCATTGCTTGCTTTTGTAGCTCAGGGAAATTTTCCAAAAACTCAGGCAGTAGCCGATGAATTTTAGGACGAATCGTATAAGCAGCAAACTCCAACTTATCTGAAGCAACCCATACAGGGATAATATTATGTGCATCAACCACAAAAAGTGGCACCTCTAAACTATCAGCCACAGCTTGTTGAGTTGCTCTGACATAATGCATCGGGTTCTGGTCGGTAACGACGGCAGCGGCTTTGTGAGTTTTTGCAAACTCGATAACTAATTCGGCAACATCACCTAAGGGTACGAAGAACGGAATATTCTTTTTCTGTAACCCCTTCTCGATTTCTTCCAACCCACTAATGGCAAATTCATATTGCCTAAGCCCAGCATTTTCAAAAGTTGGAGGCATCGCAAAAACTACAACTAAGGGTTGATTAATTGTCTTGGCTAATTCTTGAGCGTAAAGTAACGACCAATTATCATTAATACGTTGATCGCGTCCCATCCAATAGATAATCGGACCTTTGCCAATTGCTTTACTGTTAAGCTGTTTGATGCGCTTGGGATTAACCATAAATTTTAAAACAGTTTTTCTAAACTAAACTTACTAAATGCGATTACCCAGAACAACAACAAACCGAATAAACCATTAATATATGGGAACCACCAATAAATTCTGAATATTGAATTTGGTCTAAAGAAAACTACCAAGGCTGTCAGCGGATAGATATAAGCCAGCAAGCCTAGCCAAGTAGCTGAAAGATTGAGCTGAAAAAGTAACGCAGCTGGAAGCCATAAAACAAAACATAACAACAATGACCCTCTCTCTTTTAGCAACACAGCTGTGGTAAGTAAGTTAGCTTGTTTATCGCTTGCAATATCTGGGACAGCTGAAAAAATATGCATTGAGGCGGTCCACAACCACGCAGCAGCGATTGCCCAAGTTGGTGGTAGTTCACCTGCAATCATCGCATACGCACCAAAACCAATAATCGCATAGTGAACATTGGAGATTGCATCGATAAATGGTTTAGCTTTAAAACGAAAGGGTAAAGAGCTATATGCCCAAGCCAAAAACAAAAAGAGTAACCACATAGCCCGTGCCGCATTATTTGGAGCGAACAAGGCCAATACTATTCCACCAGCTATAGATGCGTAGACTGCAAGTTTTAGCCAGTTGCGTTCAGTGGAAACCAGACGATGTTCTTTGTCATCTTTTTTGGGATTAAACTCATCTGTATCACCATCAAACATATCATTAATTCCATAAATAAAAATATTGGCAGGAATCATAAAATACAACAGATACAATAATACCTTAGGGTCGGCTAATTGGCTCAAGCTTGTCGCTGCAGCAATAGCACCAATCCAAAAAGTACCACCAGCGTATAGCCAGAATCTCGGTCGGGAAATTTTAATTAAAGTTTTTAGTTGTTGCATTATTTTTCTCTAGTCATTAAGAAATCAAGCAAACTCACGGCGATGGTTTTAGAACTACTGGTAATCGGCAATTTTTCAATTAAACGATGCGCTTTAAGGTAATGTACTTTCATTTCGGTATTAACTTTTTGCTCAATTTCATACTTGGTAAATAAATCTAAGACTAGTTGTTGTTCTTTTAGAGTTAATATATGGCCATTAGTGTAAAGGTTTTTTACTAACTTTACCTCTGACGGTTTGCAACTTTTCAGCAATTCAAAGTATAACCAAGTACGTTTCTTTTCGCGTATATCACCGCCCACCGATTTCCCAGTCTTTTCCGAGTTTCCAAAAATACCAAGATAATCATCTTTGAGTTGAAAGATAATCCCAAGATGTTGGGCCAAGCTGTAAACCAAACGTTTATTCACTTTGGCTGTTTTCTGATGTAGCGACAACCCTGCTAATAACGGCAGCGCAAAAGTGTAGCGACCGGTTTTCTGCTCGTAAATTCTCGCCACAACAGATTCATTGATATGATTTGGATTTGTTGAGCTATCAACATCTTCCATCTGTGCAGCTCCAAGCAAAGCCATCTCTTTGCTAAACAATGCAATTAGACCTGGAAGTGCTTTGGTATTCTGAATTGCGCTAAACTGTTGTATTGATAAAAAATAACCGACAATGGCAACACAACTTGCCATACTCTCCCCGTAATGCAAGTTCTCCGTATCATCTTTAAGATGCATGGTTTTCTGGTACTGAGTGTGAATCGTGTCACGACCACGGCGCTTTGCATCGCGATCCATAATATCGTCATGCACTAAAATACTGGAATGCATCATTTCTAGCATAGCACCGACTTTTACCGCATCCTTCATTTGTTGCGATGTCTTTGGTTCGCTAGCGAGCACTACTAAAAGTCCGCGAATCATTTTGCCACCGAGAATGAAATTTTCCAAACGCTTGAGTGCATCTTTCGACCATATATGCGAACCGTGTGAATCTTTGATAGATTGAGCAATTAATCGCTTGATTTCACTCTCGATTAATTTACGGTTTGTTGTAAAAAATTTATGCATAATTATAATAGTTTGGTTACTGCTGCCCACAATACTCGCAATCGACCTGGTTTTAATTGTTTTGAATAAACCTGCAGTGGATTACGTTCAACATGAGACATGGTATAGTCGAACATTTCTGTCGCCGCTTCAATAGGCACACGCATTCTTTTGGGTATATAACGAAGACCAATGCTCGCCTCTTGTCGCCAGCCCCGATAACGCTCGATTTCCGTCTGAATAAATTTAGCAAATTGTTCTGGCTTGGCTTTCGCTTCCCCTTCAGTTAAATTTTCCAAGCCAAATTTCTGATACTCTTCCTTAGGCAAATAAGTTCTGGATAATTTTTGATCCTGTGCGATATCGCGAATCATGTTCATATATTGAAATGCTCGTCCTAAGCTTTGTGCGTAAGGATGCGACGCGTTTGGTAAATTCATAATCCGAGCCATCATCAAACCAATTACTTCTGCCGAGCCATAAATATATTTAAGAGTTTGCTCCAAAGTCCAGTAATCTGATTTGTGCATGTCCATTTCCATGGAAGTGAAAAAGGCATCCACCCACTGCTGGTCGAATTGATGACGGTCTTGTAACTCAATAAAGTTTTGCAACACTGAATTGTCTGTATGATTTCCAACCAATGCGGCGTGGTATTCCAATTTAAGTTTCATGTAGCTGTGCTCGTCTTGAGGAATAGCGTCAATGAAGTCATCAAATACTCTCACAAACGCATATAAATTAAACACGTCTTCTTTGATATGCTTTGGGAAAAATAAGCTGGCTGTAAAAAAAGTTACGCTGCCGTTTTTGAAAATATTGTAAGCTCGATTATCCATTTTACTCCTTTGCAATTTTCTCTGCGACAATTTGTCCAGAAATTACAACCATAGGAACTCCCACGCCTGGTTGAGTGTGATGACCAACGTAGTATAGGTTTTCCAGTTTTTTACTCCTCATTCGTGGTCTAAAGTAAGCAGTTTGCATTAAGGTGTGAGCTAGTCCTAGTCCTGTTCCTTGGAAAGCATTATAATCTCCAGAAAAATCTTTCAAACTAAATACCCGCTCGGTAACAATATTATCGCGAATAGTTTGTCCCGTAATTTTCTCTAATCGATCATATAGGTTATTTTTTAAACGATCGTGAACCTCTTCTGAATCTTCCAAACCGGAAGCAACCGGCGCCAAGAAAAATAGGTTCTCCCCCCCTTCAGGTGCTACGGATTTATCTGTAAGAGAAGGTGCGCAAAGGTAAAACGAAGGTTGGTTTGGCCAATCAGGTTTGTTGAATATTGTATTGAAGTGTTCGGTCCAGTCTTGATCCAAAAACAAAGTGTGATGAAGTAAGCCACCAACGCGTTTATCTAAGCCAACATAAACTATGAAAGCAGAGGGAGCCACTACTCGGCGTTTCCACCACCCTGGGCTGTAGTCACGATAACTTGGCTCAAGTAATTGCTGGTCGACGAAATGATAATCCGCGTTAGCAACGACCAAGTCACATTCAAAATCTCCATCAGAAGTTTTGACGGTTGTGATTTTACCATCGGCATAATTAAAACCCGTAACAGTTTTGTTGAATTCAAACTTTACTCCAAGTTCTTCTGCTAACTGCTGGAAACCGTGTGCCACCGCGCCAAAACCGCCTTGTGGATACCACACACCCAAGTTTAAGTCGGCATGATTGATAACCGAATACAAAGCTGGTGTGTTATCAGGTGCGCCACCCAAAAAAACCATACTGTATTCTAAAAGTTTTCTAAGTCTTTCGTTTTTGAAATATCTTTTTGTAAACGACGACAATTTTTCAAAGACATGCAGCTTGCGTCCTTCGGTCATCATCCGCTTGTTAAAGAAGTCAAAGATTGAATTAAAATCTTTGTAAATAAAATCTGTCATCGATACATCGTACTGATACTTCGCTTGTGCTAAATACTCTTCTAACTTCTTTCCCGCGCCAGGTTCAATCGATTCAAAAAGTTTATAAGTTTCTTCTACATTTGCTGGCATATCGACTTTATCATCAACACCAAAATATGCTCGATAGGAAGGATCGAGTCTGGATAGTTGATAGTAGTCGCTTGGCGTCTTTCCAAACTGAGCAAACCACCGCTCGTAGATTTCCGGCATCATATACCAAGATGGTCCCATGTCAAAACTAAAACCAGCGTCTTTCCAAACGCGCGCTCTTCCACCGACCATCTCATGTTGTTCTAAAACAGTAACCTGATGTCCGTTTTTTGCCAGTAGCGTCGCTGCTGACAATCCTCCAAACCCTGCTCCGATTACAACAATATTTTTGCTTTTCATTTGTTAAGTTATCTTAACACAGTTAAGCGCTAAGTTTAGTATAATTTTTGATTCATTTCCCCCACCAGACTTAGAAAGCAGGTACTAATTGGCCGATACCGACGCCCACTAAAACTGCAATTCCACCCATCACCAAAGTTTGCCAACCTTGCTTAAAAGCTTTAATGTGGAACATTTTTGCATTGAAGAATCCAAGGGCGAACAAAGATACCAAGGACGCACCAATCGACCACAATAAAGCTTGTTTTGGATTAGAAAGTAAAAAGTAAGGTAACAGAGGAATAATTCCTGCGAAGAGATATGAAAAGAACATCACAGCCGAACTACCTAGTGATTTACTTAAAGGCACTTCATCATTAGCTTCGTATTCTTCGACGGAGTGTTCTGAAATTAAACTACCAACACCCATGGAAAATGCTTCCACAAAGATTAACACTACACCGGTTAAAATCACGCTTTGCTTTGGCATGCCAGCAGCCGCTACACCTGCCAGCAATCCAACAGTTGAAACTAAACTATCTTCTACTCCAAAAGTAAAATTGCGGACAACCTCGGCAAAATTTTTATCAGGAGTGTTTGTAGTTTCAGTCATTAGCGATTATCCCCTGCTCCTTTAAGAACATTTCTATCTTTGCGGTCTTGCAACTTCGTGATATTGGTTTGAGCAACGTCAGAAAAACTCAATCCCAGTTCAGTTGATAACTGAGAAAGATACCAAAGCACATCACCCATCTCTTTCTTTAAATTATCGCGCGCGTCGTCATCGATTACGCCGTCGTGGTTGCGAAGAATCTTTTTCAGTTTTTCTGCAATTTCTCCAGCTTCACCAGTTACACCAAGCCCTAAATAATATAAAACTGTGTCCCCAGGCTTGTAGACAGCAGTTTCTTTGGAAGTTTTTTGGTATTCGTCAAAAGTCATTTTTAAGCTTTTAATATTGATTTAATTATAGCATTTTAGCCTATTTAGTGATACAATTTACAAGTTATGGCGATGAATTACTGCTTTAATTATTCAAATGAAATTTAAATTTAAGAATAGACCGCTAGTAGTGGTTTTTTTGGTAGTATTCTTAGACTTGCTGGGTTATAGTATCCTAATTCCTGTTGTACCGCAGTTATTTGCTAACCCAGAGTCGAGCTACTTCTTACTTCCAGCAACTTTCAGTATTCAAACTGGCTACATCTTACTAGGATTACTACTCGGAATTTATCCGTTGATGCAATTTTTTGCTACGCCAATTTTGGGTCAATTATCCGATCGCTATGGCCGTAAAAAAATCTTAGCAATTTCTTTAGTTGGCACAGCTATATCATATGTAGCTTTCGCCATTGCTATCATGACCAGAAACGTACCTTTGCTATTTATCTCACGAGGTTTTGACGGTATTACTGGTGGGAATATCGCTGTAGCCCAAGCAAGTATCGCCGACATTTCCACCCCTCAAAACCGCGCCAAAAATTTTGGATTAATTGGTGCAGCTTTAGGGCTAGGGTTTATTGTTGGGCCGTACATCGGTGGAACTCTTTCCGATCCAGGAATAATTTCCTGGTTTAGCCCTGCTACACCATTTTGGTTTGCTGCAATTTTAAGCAGCATAAACGTCATCTCAGTTCTACTCTTTTTCCCAGAAACATTGACCAAGTTCACCAGCAAAGCGATGAGCTGGTTTCAGTCCTTGCAGAATATCGCTGCGGCTTACACTATGAAAGGTGTTAAAACTTTATTTGTTGGGACATTTTTATTTCAAGCAGGTTTAACTTTCTTTATTACTTTCTTCGGCGTCTACCTTATTCGAAGATTTGAGTATGACCAAGGAGCTACTGGTGAATTTTTTGCTTTCGTGGGAATTTGTATGGCTTTCTCACAAATTGTGATTACACGCACAGTTGCCAAGTTTGCCCGCGAATGGAGAGTCTTGAGCATAGCACTGCCAGCAGCAGCAGTTTGTGTGTTACTTTATTTCTTACCAACAGCACCATGGCAAATGTATCTTATTACTCCGTTCTTCGCTGCTTTCCTTGGCCTGATTCAATCCAACCTACCAGCTTTAATTAGCCGTTCTGTTGGACCTGATATTCAAGGAGAAGTACTTGGCATAAACTCAAGTGTGAATGCGCTGGCCCAAGCTATCCCTCCGATAATTTCCGGGTACATCGCAGCTAGCCTTACTCCCAACGCACCAATTTTTATTTCAGCCGTGTGTTTATTTACTGCCGGAATAATACTCTGGAAAGTATACAAGCCTACTAGACAAATGCAGAGAGAATAAAAAAATCTTAGCTACTTGCTAAGATTTTTTTAAAAGTTCTAAACTACAAAGTAACCATCGGCTTTGTCGTCAGTTTGTTCACCCATCTTGTGAATCAATTCTTGCAATTCTTCTTCGCTGAAGAATTCAATCATAATCTTTCCTCCACGACCTTGGCGCTGAATGCGGACTTGAGTTCCCAATGTACCTCGAAGCTTGGTTTCTAATGCCATTAGTTGCGGATCTGGCACTGCTGCGTCCATGCGTTTTCGAACTACTATTTCACGCACTTTCGATTCCACTTGGCGTACATTCAAGTGTTGTTCAAGAGCATTTTTATACATCAGAATTTGCTTTTCAATATCTGGTAAGCCTAAAATGGCACGGCCGTGTCCTTCTGAGATTTTTCCTTCTGTAATCCCTCTTTGAATTTCAGCCGGTAAATTTAACAAGCGCAGAGTGTTGGCAACCGCTGGGCGCGACTTACCAACTTTCTGAGCCACTTGATCCTGAGTCAAATTGAAAACTTTAATTAATCTATCATATGCTTGAGCTTCTTCAATTGCATTTAGTTCTTGGCGTTGAATGTTTTCAATTAAAGCCACTTCGAGCTTTGTTTGGTCTTCTAGCTGATCTTTTACGATCGCTGGAACTTTGGTTAGACCAGCTAACTGCGACGCTCTAAAGCGTCTTTCGCCTACAACCAATTCAAACCCCGTGGCGGTTTTTGTTACGACCAAAGGTTGAATAACACCATGTTCGCGAATTGAATCTGCCAACTCTTTTAAGGCAACCTCATTGAAAATCTTACGTGGTTGATAAGGATTCGGAATCACAGACGAAACTTCGATTTCCTTAATGCGCGCATCGGAGTAAGAAACTTTTTCATGTTGCATATTTGCTACTGGAACTGGACCTGGTGTAGCATTAGAAGTTTTAGGTTGTTCCAACCCCTCATCACTAGTTGGAAGTTTTTGAACCTCTTCTGGTTGGTTTTCTTGCAGTGCTAGTTCTTCAGTCGGAATTTGCCTCACTTCATCAGTTGATGTATCTATGGCGACATTACTAGTAGGCACATCTGACTGTTCCTCTGTTTGAATTACTGGCTCTGACATCGCATCCTGAGGAGATTCTGAAATGTCTACTATAGGTGTTGGCTCTAAAGCATCCTGAACAATTGGCCCGCCTTGAAAGTTATCAGAAAAATTTTCTGGTTGTGCGACTGGCTTAGGGGTTACCG
>JBBSJS010000014.1:0-20752 GCA_038257015.1 Candidatus Doudnaibacteriota bacterium
ATCAGAGATATTAAATACCAAGTTGGCAATCACAGAACAGAGCCAAAACCTATAAACACACCAGAAACAAACAACAATATACACACCCCCCAACAGCCATCAGTTGTATATAAGGAAAAAACCAACAGCATGGCTAGCGGTTTGAGCCAAAATTACACTTTTGACACTTTTATCGTTGGTCAACATAACGAACTTGCCCACGCAGCTTCAGTTGCAGTAGCAAAAAATCCTGGTAATCAATACAACCCATTATTTATTTACGGTGGTGTTGGTCTGGGTAAAACTCATTTAATGCACGCCGTTGGCCATAAACTTCTTGAGTCCAACCCCCAGTTAAAAATTCTTTACGTTACTAGCGAGAAGTTTACAAATAATTATGTGAACGCTATACAGAATAAGAGAATGGAAGAATTTAAAAAAGTTTACAGAAATGTTGATATGTTGTTAATCGATGATATTCAATTCATTTCTAGTAAAGAGCAAACTCAAGAAGAGTTTTTCCACACCTTTAACGAACTTCGTGATAAAGGTAAACAAATTATTATCACTTCTGATCGATTGCCAAAAGATATTCCTGCAATCGAACAACGTTTAGTTTCAAGGTTTGAATGGGGGATGGTGGCTGATATTCAAGCTCCAACCCTAGAAACCCGTGTTGCCATTCTAAAAACAAAGTTGAGCAAGAAAGGGGTTAACCTTTCCGATGAGATTATCAACTTTATAGCAGAAAACATTGTTAGTAATATTCGTGAATTAGAAGGAGCTTTAAATCGACTATTGGTTTATCAGCAAATGGAAAACCGCTCTATTACTTTAGAGCAAGCTAAAACTATATTGGCAAATATGGTCAGTGCTAAAAAGAAAGCTGTTACTTTAAATAAAATTGCGGAAATAGTAGCTAGTTTTTACAACATTTCAGTTGATGATCTTATAAAGAAGTCTCGTAGGAAAGAATATGTTGGTCCAAGACAAACAGCTATGTATATTGCCAGAAAAGAATTAGGAACTTCTTTCCCAGTAATTGGAGATTTCTTTGGTGGTAGAGACCATACAACAGTAATGCACGGTGTAGAAAAGATTGATAAAGCCACAAATGTAGATGAAGGAATTAAACAAGAAATAGAACAGTTACTCGAAAAGATTTATGTTTAACTGTTAACAAGTCCAAGGAAAACTCTTTATATCTAGTCTGATAAAGTTCGCATAAGGTTGTTGATAATAATTGTTAAATTTTTACCAAATTACTTATCAACATTTCTCAAGAAGTTATAAATTTTTTCCGAATAGTTTATACAGATAAAAATAATAACAATTACTTTTATTTACTAGACCAAAACCATTAATCCACTTATCAACTCTCCTTATAATTACTATCAAGTATTTATAAAAAGAAAATAATAATAATGAAGATAATTTGCACACAAGAAAATCTAAAAAATGGTTTGTTGGCTGTAAGTAAAGTTTCTGGTAACAGTTCAACCCTTCCGATACTTAATAATGTTTTACTGGAGATAGAAAATGGTTTGTTAAAAATTAGCGCAACTAATTTAGAAATCGGGATAAGTACATTTGTAAGATGTAAAGTTGAAGAGCAGGGTAGTGTTTCTGTGAACGCAAAGACATTATTGGATTTAATTTTGAACCTTCCAAACGACAATATTACCTTAAAAAAAACAGATAGTTCTTTAAATATTTCCTCAGAGAAATATCAAACAAAGATTAACCATCTTCCTACAGAGGATTTCCCTTTAATTCCACAAGTGAGTGATGGTTTGGAAATACAAATTAACCCAGAACTTTTTAAAAATGCCATTGGCTCAGTAATATTTGCTGTTAGCTCTAGTGAGACCCAGCCAGAAATGTCAGGGGTTTATTTAAAAATCCATAACAATAATTTAACTTTAACCGGTACTGATCGTTACCGTTTAGCAGAGCAGGTTGTTGATATAAATGTTTCTCTTGAAGATAAACTTGAGGTGATTGTGCCCCAAAAAACCATGAATGAAATCATGCGTTTATTATCTCTAAACAGTGAAGATATTACTTTAAAAATTAGTAATAACCAAATTGCTTTCCATACCCATGACACATATCTAGTTAGTAGGTTGATTGAGGGTGAATACCCTGATTACCGCCAAATTATCCCCGAAAACAAAGACACCAGTATCCAAGTGCAAAAAAAGGAATTTTTAAATGCTGTTAAAACCAGTGGAATATTTTCAAAGTTGGGTGGAAGTATTGAATTAATATACGATAGTTCTGCGGAAAAACTCACAATTTCGTCTGTTCAATCGTCCGTTGGGGAAAGTAAGATTTCTCTAGATTGCAAAGTTATAGGAAACTCTGGTAATCTGATGATAAATCACCGCTATGTTTTGGAGATGTTAAATAATATTCCCGACGAAAGCTTGGTTGTTAATATAATCAACGAGAATCACCCAATTGTATTTTTACCAGAAAACCGTAGTGATTATTTATACTTAGTAATGCCATTAAAGATTTAGACTATGAAAATTACCAATATCGACATAAAGAACTTCCGTAACTACCCAGAATTAAACTTGAAAATTACCAGTGATATGGTGGTGTTTTCTGGCCCAAATGCTGTTGGGAAAACTAATTTATTAGAATCAGTTTATTTCGCATCCCTGTTTAAATCATTTCGTGACGATGCAGAATTTATTTTCTTAAAAGACACTAACAATATTGAAATTAAAATAAGTTTAGAAAAGAACAACGAAGAACACTTATTGGAAATATTCTTAGAAAAGCGTGAACGGATTTATGCTAATTTCAAAATAGATGGTGTTAAGAAAAAAAGAAAAGAGGCTCAAAGCTTTTTAAATGTTGTAATTTTTGAACCAACGGACGTTGATTTGTTTACTAAATCTCCCGAATCAAGACGCAAATATTTAAACATGGTGTTATCACAAAAAAGTATTGAATACATCGACAACATCACTAAGTACAAAAAAGTCTTACTACAAAAAAGTAAACTTCTGCAAGAACTAAAAACCAACAAGCAAAATATTGATACTCTAAAATCTTGGAACGAACAACTGATTGATTATGGATCAGAGATAATTTTAGAACGCAGAAAATTTATTAACTTCTTAAACCAAAACATATCTGAAGTGTATGCTGGAATTTCAAAATTTCACCGCACCGTAGAAGTTGTGTATGAGTCGCTAGTCGGAGAAACGTTAGAAGAAATAAAAGAAAGTTTTAGAGCAGAACTCGAACAAAAATCTCAAAAAGAATTATTTGCAGGAACGAGTTTGGTTGGTCCTCATCGTGACGACTTTATGCTTCAAAGCGAAGGGTTGTACTTAGTATCCTTCTCTTCTCGCGGGGAGCAGCGTAGTCAAGTATTAGCTCTAAAAATATTAGAGTTAGAATATTTAACGGCAGACGGCGATACTCCAATCTTACTGTTGGACGATGTTTTATCTGAATTAGACGATACTCGCAGAACCTTCTTACTTAAATACCTTCAAGATAAATTTCAAACCTTTATTACCACAACCCATCCATTAGAAATGGTTGGACAACATGTTACTTTAACACCAAGTGTTGTGGAATAACATTAAAAACCGCTTAAGCGGTTTTTAAATCTAATCATAAAAATATGAATGCAATTATTTTTGCCGGTGGAGTAGGTTCAAGATTATGGCCAGCTAGTACCAAAGCCAAACCAAAACAGTTTCTAAGTTTCTTTGGTCAATTAACAATGTTGGAAAAAACTCACCAAAGAATAAACAAAGGAATTAAAAATAATCAGATTTTTATTGCCACCTCTGAAAGCCATATCAAAGAAATCAAAAGTCAACTTCCTAAAATTCCAAACACTAATTTTCTCTTAGAGCCAGTTAGAAAAAACCGTGGACCAGCCTTGGGTGTAGCAATGTTGCTATTAAAACATTATTCTAAAGACCCATACTTTACCACTGTTTGGAGCGACGACCATATTAACCAAGAAGAACTTTACCATAGTAATTTACTAGAGATTGAAAGTTATTTAAAAAAGAACCCCAAAGATATTGTTGCTGTTGGCGTTAAGCCTACTAACCCAAACACAAGCTTTAGATATGTACAAACTGGTAAGCTTGTGAATAAAGAGAGCATTCCGATATATCAAGTAGATAAGTTTATTGATAAACCAAAACTTGCTCAAGCTAACAAATTATATAGTTCAGGAAAACACTTTTGGAATACAGGGTATTTTATTGCTTCCGTAGATACAATCTTAGGGCTTTATAAAGAACACTTCCCCGAGTGTTATAAAATATTAGAACAGATAAAACCATTTATCGGTAAAAAGAACGAGAGAGCGAAGATTAAAGAGTATTACAAGAAAATGCCATCGTTTGACTTTGAAGAACTATTCTTTAAAAAGCCCAACCTTCTCAAGCTTGCTCCTGCAGGCTTTGATTGGCAAGATATTGGACGCTGGGATGCCGTAAAGGATATTCAGTCTAAATTACCCAACAACCTTCTAAAAGGCTTAACAGTTACGCATAACACCAAAGGCTCTCTAGTGTTTAACTATAACCCAAACCAGCTAGTATCAACACTGTGCGTAGAGAATCTAGTGATAGTCGTTACCCCTGAAGCGGTTTTAGTAGCAGATAAAAACAAAGCAGGAGAGCTGAAAAAAATAATCGAGACCTTAGAGAAAGATAGTAAACTGAAAAAGTACCTATAAAAAATACCGCCTTCTGGCGGTATTTAATTTAGAATCGTCTAGCGTTTTTATCATTCTGGGCTTCAAATAAAGTAAGAACAACGTTGGCTACGTTAGCTGGGTCAGGCACATTTTCAAACTCAAACCTTTCTGAAGCACCAGCTGTTTGTATGTGAACAGTGCCGTAGTTTAGAAAACTTCCAAACAAACCAACTGTTTCACTTGTGACATCTTCTACAGTTTCAATATTTAACTCGGAGACAACTTGCTTTAATAATCCAAGTTGATCAATATCAACGACCCTCTCCTCACTAACTATGTATAAATTAAGATACCAGATTGCCCAAACAACAAAAGCAGCTACAAACAAACCAGTCCAATAAACATCTCTTAGATAATAAACCAAGGAACTAATGTCGTTATTGGCTAACCCGGAACCAGCATTTAATAATAGAGGAATAATTATTAAAGGGACTATGAAAAGTATAAACACTATCATTAGACGTTTGAATAAAATAAACCAATGTTGCCTGGCGACTATAAACAATTTCTCATCAGGTCTTTGGCTAGGGAAAAGTTTTTTGTGCATACTAAGATAATAAATTAATAGCTTTAAATAGGAGAATGCCAAACATTAACAATAATACAATTACAAAGGCGAGACTAACAGCTGAAGTCGTGGCTTTGCTTCGACCATTTCTTATAAGAATAAATATTGTTAATAGTGTAACTGCAGAGAAAGCAACCGCGGAGATTAAGAATACTGCGATTCCAAATACTCCCAAGGTATTAGTTAAGTTCATTTTTTATAGTTTATTTTGGAAATAGATTAAGGTGTTCATGGGCAAGGTCAGTAGTCTGCCTTCCTTTGGGGGTGCGTATTAAAAACTTCGAGCGAATCAAGAAAGGTTCGTGAACATCAGCAATGGTATCCTGTTCTTCACCTGTGGCAGCGGCAATTGTACTTAGCCCAACCGGGCCTCCTTTGAAGGAGTCAATAATTATTTCCAGAATTCTCCTGTCGTGTTTATCTAAGCCATAAGTATCAACACCGAGCATTTTTAAAGCTTCGTCAGCATGGCCTTTAGTTATAACCGAACTGCCTTGTACTTGAGAAAAATCTCGAACGCGCTTTAATAAACGGTTAGCAATACGAGGAGTGAATCTACCTCTTAGCGCAATGGTTGAAGATGCATCTGTTTCAATTTCAATGCCAAGAATTTTTGCTGAGCGATCGATAATTTTTTGTAAATCATCAGGCTCATAGTAGTCTAAGTGATTAATCAGACCAAAGCGGTCACGCAAAGGTGCAGACAACATCCCAATTCTTGTGGTTGCTCCAATCAAGGTAAACTTTGGCAAATCCATTCTCACGCTTCGAGCCCCTGGGCCTTTGCCTACCATTATATCTAAAAACCCGTCTTCTAAAGCTGGATACAAAACCTCTTCTACAACTTTGTTTAAACGGTGAATTTCGTCTATAAACAAAACATCACCCTCACTTAAATTCGTTAGTAAGGAAGCGAGATCTCCCGCCCTTTCTATTGCTGGGCCAGAAGTGGTTTTGATATTTGAACCAAGTTCCTTGGCGATAATATGAGCAAGAGTAGTTTTGCCAAGACCTGGCGGGCCATATAGTAACATGTGGTCTAAGGGCTCGTTTCTAAGTTTGGTTGCTTGAATGACAACGCTTAGGTTGGATTTAAGTTCTTGTTGCCCAATAAAATCATCTAATAATCTTGGACGTAGTGTAATTTCCAAACCAACCTCTTCTTCAGAGGGTTGTGTAGTGGTAATAATTTCTGAGTCGCTAATATCAATCATGGTTTAGATAACAACTTCTTCTTGCTCAACTGGAGTAGGGGTTTCTGTTGGCGGTGTTGGGACAGGCTCGGGTGTTGGAGCAGTAGGCGGAGTAGTTGGGCTTTGGGTGGTTGTTCCGTCTGTTGCTACAAAAGATTCTTGTCGTTTGAATTGATTTGGTGGACGGTAAGTAGAATTAAATACATCTTCTTTTTTCTCACCATTTTTTATAACTGTGCGTTTCCAAGTCGCTTTCAAAGAACCGTCGGGTTTTTTATCGTACGTGTAAGGTTGAGGTAAGATTACCTCACGACCATCGCTTGTACCGTAAAAGTCGAATACGATATGTGTTGGGCTTTTAAAGTAAGGCCAAATTAAAATACTGTGAGCTGTGTCGTTGGTAAATTTTAAATCAATAACACCAGGGTAGATAGTGGCGTCAGTACCATTTGGAGCGTAGTATTGCACAGCGTAAGAATGGTTGCGACGTTGTGTTACCGGTAAGCCGGCATTCATTATGCCTCGGAAAAGTGTAGAGGAAACTTGGCATAAGCCACCACCAAGTTCCGGTATGGTTTGGTTGCCTTTAATTACTAACTCAGGTAAAAAACCTGCGTAAGCTTCAACAGGACCAAGGTATTTATTAAAACTAAATTCTTCGCCAGGATTAACAATTATTCCAGACATTTTTTCGATACCAACACGAATATTGTGAAGACGGTTAGATGGGCTGCCGGCGAATTTAGATTCTCCTCGTCCGATTAGTTCTGTAATCCCAAGTTGGTTTAATTCCGACAACGGTTTTTCTGGCTGGGTTGTGCTTACAGTAACTTCAACACTAGTTCTTCCATCTTCTAATCCTTCTATAATTTGAAGAGTGCTGTTGTATCTATCGATGGATCGGCCCAATTGCGGTGGGGTGAATTTTGTGACTCTACCATCAACAATAGTCATTGCAGGATTTTGAGTTTGGGTGTTGATAGTTTTTGAAAGTTCCCCAGTCCATTCATAAACTGATTTGGGGTTAAAGCCCACTTCTTTTTTAACAGCCTCAACATCTAAACCTAAAACACCTCTAATCAAATTATTAAGAGAGCTACCTTGGAATAAAATATTGCTCGGTTGAATATTAAACGAACCTGCCCAGTCAGCCAGTTGGTTTTTTGATACTGAAACACTAACTTTATTTTGGTTAATTTCAACTGTGTCGTAACTTGGAACAGGGGTGGTTGGCAGAGCGGCGTGGGTGTAGCTAGAAAAAGCTAGCAATAATAAAACCATTACAATAAAAACGCTCGCCAGTGCTAAGCTCTTGTTAAAATTGTTAATCCTTATTTGTTCCATCGTTGTCTTTAAAAATAATTAGCGTTGTGTTAGCAGGTAAGTTTTTTTGAAACTTATCAGCCCATTCGATTATTGTTACTGTTTGTGGGTGCTCCCAAATTTGGGTTACTCCTAAAGCAGTTACTTCTTGAAAAGATTGAGTGCGATATAAATCTAAGTGGTAAAAGTATAGTGGTAGTTTGTGGAGTTGTTTGTTCAAAAACTGATACTGCTGCATCAGCGTGAAAGTTGGACTGGTCACGTGCTGTTTAACACCAAGTTTTTTAGCCAAACTTTGAGTGAAAGTAGTTTTACCACTTCCCAGGTTTCCGACTAGCCCAAAAACCTCACCACCGCGAATTTTCTTTGAGATTTGCTCAGTAAGTTTTTCAACTTTTGTGATATCGGTTTGCAGGGTTTTCATAAAATTTTTCTTGCTGCCCAGCTCTGCAGACTCTGTATTTACTATATATATTGTAGCTTTATTGACCATATTAGTAAAATTGGTTATATTACTAGGCTGTATTAATAAATCCACTATACATATTTATGGCTGTCAATTTTGAGCAAAGTTTAGCAGTTTTGAAAAAATCCAATAAAATTGGGGTTATTTTACCATCAGAGATTAGTATCGATGCTTGGGCTGCAGCCTGCGCGCTTAGTTTTTGGGGAGCATCAAATAATAAAGAGATTCAGGTTATTTCTGAAGCTAAGTCTGTTCCACCGCTACACTTTTTAGGAAACTTGCCCGTAATTCAATCAGGATTTTCTGCATCGGACCAATTTTTAATCAAGGTCAGCACTTCAAACAGTTCCCTAAAAGAACTTAGTTATAACCTTGAACCAAACGGAATTGTTATAAATTTAAAATCTGAAAATGGTTTGTTCTCACCCGAAGATGTAAGCTTTGCATCCTCAACTCAAAATTATGATGCTTTTGTTCTGCTAGGTGTTAAAAATTTGGATTCTTTGGGAAAGCTTTATACAGATAACGCAGATTTATTTTTTAACACTCTAAAACTAAACCTAGACATTAATCCTAGCAATGAATATTTTGGCACTATAAATGTCGTCGACATCCTTGCTACCAGTCTTTGTGAGTTATTGTCGCCACTACTAACCAATAACGAACAAACACAAGAGGATATTTCTCAACCACTTGCCACCAGTTTACTTGCTGGAATAATTGCTCAAACGCACAGCTTTCGAGATCCAAAGACTTCGCCAAAAACTCTTAACATTGCTGCAAGACTAGTTGAGCAAGGAGCGAAACAGCCTGAAATAATTCAACATTTATACAAGACTAAAAACTTTTCTCTATTAAAGCTTTGGGGAAGAGCTTTGGCAAGAATTGTTTCTGTTCCCGAATTAAAAGCTCTGCACACTACACTTACCAATATTGATTTTGAAAAAACCGGTGAAACTATAAATGCGTTGCCAAGTGTGATGAAAGATATTTTAGAAAATGTAAACAACTACAACCTGGCGGTGTTGGCTGCAGAAAATGGCCAAACCACAAGTTTGCTAATTGCGGGGCTTCCGCACATCCCACTGCAAAATATTCTTGGTGAGTTAAAGCTTCCGCAATCAGAACCCACGGCGCTTATTGGTTCGTACGAATTTGTTTTGCTTCACAATCTTTCAGTCCGGCCCGATCATTTAATAGAGTCTGTCATGAGCTCTGTGACAAAAACACTCAACAGCTAAATTATGTTATAATAAGGGTCGAAAGACCCTTTTTGTTTAGAAATCAAAAAGAAAAACAAATAAAAAAACATAGTGTCTAATTTTCTCTCCACCAACACCGACGATCTAAACCGGGTGTTGTCAGACCAAAACCGAACCTTTGAAGAAAAACAAGCGCAACAAAAAGCGCTGACTTTGCAAATGCCTTACATGAACTTGAAGCAATTCCCCGTAGACTTACAAGCTCTAAGTTTGTTTAGTGAAGATGAAGCAACACACAGCCACTCAATTCCATTTTTTAAAGATCCTCATGACATTCGCATCGGCACAATAGATCCAAAAAACCAGCTCTTAAAAGAGAAGGTTAAAACTTTTGACCCCAAAATTAAAGTAACAATTTACTTAATTTCTGACACTAGTTATAGCAACTTAGTTAAGTATTACACTAAAGTGGCAAGGATTAGTTCACAGTTCACAGAAACTGTTCAAGTTGATTCAAAAACTGATTCACTCCAAAAACTGCAAACACTGTCCGATCCAAACGGTTTTATTAAAGCCAACGCTACAGAAATACTTTCTGATATTTTTGGCGCAGCCATAACCTTAAACTCCTCCGATATTCACTTAGAAGGCGAAGAGCATTTATTGAAAGTGCGTTTTCGAATTGATGGAGTGCTTAACGACACTGCGCACTTGCCGACATCTTTGCAAAAAACTTTAATATCGAGAATTAAAATGCTATCAAAACTAAAACTGAATATTGAGAACGAGCCTCAAGATGGACGCATGACTGTGTACCAAGACAACAAACCAATTGATATTCGTGTTTCAACACTTCCTTCAGCATATGGCGAGTCTGTAGTAATGCGTTTGTTGGGAGTTGGTGCAACCAATGCACAAGTTGAAGATTTGGGACTACAAGGCTTGGCTAAACAAGTTATTTTAAACCAAATTGAAAAACCGAATGGAATGATTCTAACCACAGGACCAACCGGGAGTGGTAAAACTACAACTCTCTATGCTTTCTTACGAAAACTAAATCAGCCAGGTGTAAAAATTATTACCCTTGAAGACCCTGTTGAGTATAAATTAGAAGGTGTTCAACAAACTCCAATCGACCACAATGTAGATTTTAATTTTGCCAAAGGACTGCGTTCTATTTTACGCCAAGATCCAGATATTGTAATGGTGGGTGAAATTCGTGATCCAGAAACTGCAGAAACCGCATTGCAGGCTGCGTTAACCGGACACATTGTATTGTCTACATTGCACACCAACGATGCATCCGGGGCTGTTCCGCGACTTATTACGATGGGGGTAAAACCTTTTATTATTGCACCAGCTTTAAATGTCATTATTGCCCAGCGGTTGGTAAGAAGAATTTGTCAGTTTTGTATTCAACCACAAGAACTTGATGAAGCGTTAGCAGAAAAAGTAAACCAAGCACTCAAAAGTATTCCAGCCAAAGCGGGATTGCCAATTCCAGAAAAGCCAGAATTTTTTCATTCAACCGGCTGTGATAAATGTAAAGGACTTGGTTATAAAGGGCGCATTGGTGTTTATGAAGTAATCGAAGTAAACGACAATATTAGAGCCATGATTAACGGAGAAGCTTCGGGTGTGGAAATTAGGAAAGCTGCTGTTGCTGATGGAACAGTGTCGATGATGCAGGATGGCTTAGTAAAAGCTTTGCAAAAACTGACTGATTTAACTGAGGTATTCCGGGTAACAGGAGGTTAATCGGAAGTAAAAAATGCAAAAACCGCTTGAACAAGGCGGTTTTATTATTGACAAAAATAGATAAATATGGTACTATAATCAGTTGCTTAATTTCGAGCAACTTTTGTTAATAGTTCTTTACATGTCTTAGGAGGACAATAAAAGTGAAAAATTTAGGTTTAGTTATTTTCGTCATGACGTCGGCGTTGTTTGTTTTCGTATCTGGTTCGTTTGGTCAGGCATTGCCTACAGGAGCCAGAATTCTCCCTGAGTCGGATAAGAAAGTCTTGGTTGGTCAGTATGAACGAGGCGAGTTCAGTGCAACCAATGCAGGTCCGGCTCAGTTCACATTTATGATAGCGGGCGACTACAGAGTCGGTGCTACTGTCTATGCTCGCAACTCGACTTATGTCAAAGGCGATGTTACAGTTATCGGTGTCAGAAGATACCCCAATTCCCCGGCGCAATACTTGCAAGCAATATTTCTGAGCGCAGGAGTTCCTGAAGGAGCTGCTTGGTATGCTCTTGAAGAGAGTAAGAAAGCTCTTTGGAACGAAAGCGGTGGAATCGCTACTTATGAAGTGTTGGTGTTCAGTGGTAGTTCTGTATCAGTTTTTAGAACTGAACGAGACTATAATAACTATGACGCGCTTAATAGAAGTCACCGCTTTATATCTGGTGGTAATTCTGTTTACGACAATAATGGCAATATGACCATATACTTGTTCGGAAATTTTATCGATCAAGTTTCCGTTGTCGTTAGAAACGAAAATGGTTGGGAATGGGCGGTACCTGCGAAGGCTATAGCCAGTAATAGTTTTATGGTTACGATCAACATGTCCGCGGTTCAATACTTTGAGAAGTACGGAGATATTCAAATTGCCGTCGCAAATGGTGACAGGTCGTCAGACCAGTACACCATGAGAATCAAAAGGTTCAACCAGAGTCTTGTCGAAAAAGAGAATATTCTCCTTCAGAAAATGATAGAGATGTATTCGCTCAAATAACTACTCACTTTAGGATCAAGCCGCTGCAATAACCATCTGCAGTGGCTTTTTTTTATGTTCTAAAAAAGGTACAATGAGCATAATATGTCTATCAAAAAAAGCCACAATCGTTATATGTTAATTGATGGAAACGCTCTAGTCCACAGAGGTTTTCATGCCATTCCAACTCTCACCAATAAGTCTGGTGAACACACTAATGCAGTCTATGGTTTTGCTATGATTTTGTTGCGCGCAATCAAAGACTTAAAACCAACTCACATTGCCTGTAGTTTTGATTTAGCCGGACCAACTTTTCGCCATGAGCAATATGCTGAATATAAAGGAACAAGAGTAAAGGCTGCACAAGAACTTTACGACCAATTCCCTAGAGTTAAAGAAGTTGTGCGCTCTTTAAATATCCCTATTTTTGAAATTGAAGGCTTTGAAGCTGACGATGTTTTGGGAACTCTTACCAAACACATCTGTCACAAACATGAAGATGATTGTGATGTTATGGTTGTGACTGGTGACCTTGATAGTTTGCAGTTGGTAAACAAGTGCGTAAAAATTTACACTCTCCGAAAAGGTTTAGCAGATACTGCTATTTATGATGAAGCTGCGATTCAAGAACGATATGGACTCAAGCCTTTGCAAATGATTGATTATAAAGCTTTGCGTGGCGACCCATCGGATAACATCAAAGGAGTTAAGGGTATTGGCGAGAAAACTGCCATGGATTTGATTCAACAGTTTGGTAGCATTAACGCCTTATATGAATTTATTAAAATCGGAAAAAATTTAGATAAAATTAAACCTCGACCACTGAAGCTTTTAATTGAAGGGGAGGCTGATGCGCGCTTTTCGTATGACTTATCTAAAATAGTTTTAGATGTCCCTATCGAAATCAACATCCCACCTTATGAGTTCCATGGAAATGATTTGGATAAAACAGTTAAGCTTTTCCAAGAACTAGAATTCCGTAGTTTGGTAGAAAAACTGCCAAAGAACTACAACGGCGCAGAAGCAACTACTGATAAGAGTACCGACTCAAAGCAATCAAGTGCATTAAAGCAAACTTCAAGTAGAGAAACAGAATCTGAAAATTTAGAAATACCTGTTGCTAGTGCAAGTATCGGAAAGCAAGACTATCAGCTGATAGACACAGAACAAAAGTTAGGGGAGTTGGCAGTAATCCTAGAAAAACAGGGAAGCTTTGTAATTGATACAGAAACTGATTCTGTAAATGCTATAGTTGCCGACTTGGTTGGTATTTCGATTTGTTTTAAAGAAGGAGAAGCTTATTATGTTCCAGCTCATATTGTTTTAAAAAGCGAAAATTTAAAATCTATTTTAGAAAACCCTGTTATAAAAAAAACCGGGCAAAATATTAAGTACGATGCTTTGGTCTTAGAAAATTCAGGAATCAACCTACAAGGTGTTCGCTTCGACACAATGATCGCTTCTTATTTACTAAATGCAGGTATTCGCCAACATGGATTAGATGCCTTGGCTTTTAATATGCTTGGTTATCAAATGCAATCCATTGAGGAGTTGATTGGTAAAGGCAAAAATCAAATCACCATGAAAGAAGTTCCGGTTGAAAAAGTAAGCTGGTATGCTTGTGAAGATGTTGACATTACTTTTAGGCTCGAGCAAATATTCGCTGAACAATTACAGAAAGAAAAACTTTTCAAAGTTTTTTCTGAAATTGAAATTCCCTTGATTCCAGTACTTGCCAGAATGGAGCGCACAGGTATAAAATTGAACACTCAATTGCTTGAAGGTTTGTCGAAGCGATGTGAAAATGAATTAAAAAGTTTAGAAACAACAATTTACAGATTAGCTGGTGAAGAATTTAACATTGGTTCTCCAAAGCAACTTCAAGAAATTCTTTATAATAAACTACAGCTTACGGCCGGAAAGAAAAACAAAACTGGTTTATCGACTGCTGCAAGCGAGCTAGAAAAACTTCGAGGTGAACACGAAATTATTGATTCAATATTATCTTTCCGCGAGCTATCTAAACTACAATCTACTTACCTAAGTGCACTTCCTCAAATCGTTAACCCGCAAACTGGAAGAATTCATACAAGTTATAATCAAACCATCGCAGCCACTGGCCGTCTTTCGAGTACTGATCCAAACTTGCAAAACATTCCAATCCGAGGTGATGGCATTGGCTCAGAAATACGCCAAGCTTTTGTGGCAGAAACCGGCTATAAATTAATGGCATTAGATTATTCTCAAATCGAACTGCGCATTGTTGCACACTTAGCAGAAGACGACGCAATGATGGAAGTTTTTCAAGAAGGATTGGATATTCACACAACTACTGCCATGGCAGTGTTCGATGTGCCAGCTTCTGAGGTTACCGCTGACATGCGTCGCGATGCCAAGGTAATCAATTTCGGAATTCTTTACGGGCTTTCAAGTTTTGGACTCTCTAGTAGAATAGGAGAGATTGGTTGGTCGGAAGCAAAAGACTTCATTGATAAATATTTCCAAGCATACCCACAAGTTCATAATTATCTAGAACGAATCAAGCAAGAGGTCCGAGAAAATACTTTCATCACAAACGAGCTTGGTCGTGTTAGAAAATTTCCTGAGATTACTTCTTCGCAATTCTTTATTCGTGCGGCGGCAGAGCGCGCCGCAGTAAATTTCCCGATTCAAAGTTTGAGCGCCGATATTATAAAAATCGCGATGCTTGAAATAGATAAACAAATCCTTGACCACAGCGATGAAATTAAAATGCTCTTGCAAGTTCATGATGAATTAGTATTTGAGGTTCGTGAGGATGTAGTCGCTAAGTGGGAAGAAATTATCAAACCAATTATGGAAAACTCCGTGAAGTTGAAAGTCCCGGTAATAGTAGAGTCAAAAGTTGGCTCCAATTGGGGTGACATGGGAAAACTATAAGCAACACAATTAAGATTTAAAAAATCCCGAACTGTATGGTTCGGGATTTTTTTATTTGCTGATTTTTGCAATAGCTTTTGCTAAACGAGATTTTTTACGAGAAGCAGTGTTCTTGTGAATCACGTTTTTCTTAGCAGCTTTGTCTAAAGCAGACATGGCTTTCTTTAGGTTTTCTACAGCTTCGCTGGATTCACCTGCGGTGATTGCAGAAGTTGTAGCTTTAACAGCACTCTTGTATTTGTACTTGGTGCGCAAGTTAATGGCTTGGCGTAAGCGTGAGTGACGCATTGCCTTACTTGCAGATTTACTATTTGGCATTATAAATTATTTTAAGTTTAAATGTTTGTCGCTTCATTGACCCTTATCTAATTTGACACGGAAGACAGGGAACTAAGTAAAGCCAACTAATCTTAGCAAAAACATTCAGTTTTGACAAGTCTAAGAAAAAACCGCCCTAATGCAACTCGGGGCGGTGTTTTAACGCAGGAGCGTCGGTTTGCGCACGGATCACCTGTGTGCGCCGGACTCTAAAATGCAGCTTCCTCCTTCTATGTCGAATGACGGTACGACATTCAAAGTAAGAGCATCTTAACTAATCCGGTGTAGTTTGGCAAGACTACTTTTTGCCTTTTAGTCTTTTGATTTTGCCTATATCAGCAAGCTTGTCTCGAAGCTTGGCCGCCAGCTCAAATTCCAGGTTTTGAGAAGCCAGCTCCATGCGATCCTTTAATTCATCTATATAGAAGACTAGTTCTTCGCGATTTAAAACAGCTGGATTAATATCGACATCCTCTGGTTCCGCGACTTCTTTCTTACTTCCTGCTAGACGGCTTTCCGCAATTTTCTTTTGGATACTTGCAGGAGTAATCCCGTGACTATCGTTATACTTCTCCTGAATTTTGCGACGACGAGTTGTTTCATCAATGGCGCGTTGCATTGAACCAGTAATTCTATCAGCATACATAATTACATGGCCGTTTAAGTGACGGGCAGCTCGTCCCATGATTTGCATAAATGCAGTTTCACTACGCAAGAAGCCTTCTTTGTCGGCATCTAAAATTGCTACCAGGGAAACTTCGGGTAAATCCAAACCTTCGCGCAATAAGTTAATGCCGATTATCACATCGTAAACCCCAAGTCGTAAGTCACGCAGAATTTCTAGTCTATCAAAAGTTTCTACTTCCGAGTGCAGGTATTGAGCTTTAATTCCAGCTTCTTGAACATACTCTGTTAATTCTTCGGACATTCGTTTGGTTAGCGTTGTAATGATCACACGCTCTTTTTTTGCGACACGCTCTTTTACTTGAACAAGCAAATGGTCAACCTGATTTTTAATCGGTTGAATTTCAATTGTTGGATCAAGTAAGCCAGTCGGGCGATTTAATTGCTCTATGACAACTTCTTTCCGCAAATCTTTTTTGATTATGTTTTTCTTTTTGTCAGTAATTAAATAATTTTCTTCTAAACTTTTTTTAATTTCATATGGACCAGGAGTGGCAGATACAAAAACTGCTTGACCAATTCGACCTTCGAATTCATTAAATTTCAAAGGACGATTATCAAAAGCTGAAGGCAGGCGAAAGCCGTAATCGATTAAAGTATTTTTGCGGCTGCGGTCACCTTCGTACATGCCACCGATTTGAGGAACTGTTTGATGAGACTCATCCATAAATAGAAGAAAGTCGTCAGGAAAATAATCTAATAATGTTGACGGGGGACTTCCTGGCTCGCGCCCTTCCATGTGCCTCGAGTAGTTTTCAATACCAGCAACAAAGCCAGTGTTGGTTAGCATTTCTAAGTCAAAATTAGTACGTTGTTCCAGTCTGGCTGCTTCTAAAATTTTGCCTTGCCCACGCAGTTCGATTAACCTCGCATGTAACTCTTCGCGAATTTGCTCGATAGCCGAAGGAAGTTTGTCTTCAGGTGTTACGAAGTGACGAGCTGGGAAAATAGTTACAGATTGTAGAGTTTCTAAAACTTCACCAGATATCATGTGTAGTCGTTCAAGTTTTTCTACTTCATCGCCAAAAAATTCTAAACGGAGAATTGTATCTTCGGAAGCCATAACAATTTCTATGGTGTCTCCTTGAGCGCGAAAAGTTCCACGCTTTAAATCGAAGTCGTTTCGTGAAAATTGCAAATCAGTTAAACGGCGCATTAGTTTGTCGCGCTTGAAGCTTTGTCCTGTTTTAATTTCCAAAGACAACTCCAGATAATTATCAGGGTTCCCTAAACCATAAATACAAGAAACTGATGCCACTATTAATACATCACGACGAGACATCAATGAACTTGTCGCGGCGTTACGGAGTCTGTCGATTTCTTCGTTGATTTGAGTTTCTTTTTCTATAAATGTATCGGAGCGGGGAATATAAGCTTCTGGCTGATAGTAATCGTAATAAGATACAAAGTAGTGAATAGCATTGTCAGGAAAAAATTCTTCAAACTCTGAGGCCAGTTGCGCTGCCAAAGTTTTGTTGTGAACCATTACTAAAGTCGGTCGTTGCACTTCAGCGACAATATTGGCCATGGTAAAAGTTTTACCGCTACCAGTTACGCCAAGCAAAGTTTGGTGCTTGTAACCAGACTTCAAAGAAGCTAGTAATCCCTTGATTGCATTTGGTTGATCGCCTGCAGGTTGGTAATTGGTTTTGAGTTTGAATTCCATAAACTTCATTATATCTAAAAATTGAAATCTTTGCTCATAAAATAAAAAGCCTTCACGGAGAAGGCCTGTTGCTGAAAAGCGCAACGAGAACAATTGTCATTATAAATACTGGCCCAAACCAGTCCATTCCACCAACAGCATTGCTGGTCGGAGTTTTGTGTGCTGGTAAAACGATAACTTCCTTCACGGCAACCCCTTGGTATCTTTTCGCCAAAGGGTTAACGGAGGGTTTTTGTCTCCGAGTTTGCCGACCGATAGGTAATGGAAGTTTTATGTTAAAACCAAACCATTTTTTGCCACTAAGGTCGTGGTAATTTTTGCGCCACTTGGGGTTGAACATACAAAAGTCCTCCTTAATCTGTATAGTACTGCTGAATGATGGTAAACAAATTTAACTTGATTGTAAAGAGTGAACTGCTATAATTGTCTAATGAACACAGTTATAGTAGTTAAAAACCTAACCAGGTCTTATGCTTTACCCAAGCAAGACCAGAAAGATGGCCATAAAACCTTTCAGGCTGTTAAAGGAACTTCATTTGAAGTTTTTGAAGGTGAGGTTTTTGGTATTTTAGGACCTAACGGCGCGGGTAAGACTACAACACTGGAAATAATCGAAGGGCTAAACAAGCAAACTAGTGGACAAGTTACCGTGTTGGGTTTGGATAACATAACTCATCGAGATGAAATTAAGAAGCGAATTGGCGTGCAACTACAATCGAGTGAGTACATGAACTTGATGACTTTGGAAGAACTTTTAAAGCTGTTTGCCTCTCTTTACGGTCTTGATGCTGATGTTGATGAATTGCTTGGTTTTGTAAACTTACAAAGCAAGAAGTATTCCTTAGTGAAAGATTTATCTGGCGGCCAAAAGCAGCGCTTCACCCTGGCTTCGGCTTTAGTTAACAAACCACAAATTTTATTTCTTGACGAGCCAACTACAGGGCTCGACCCAAGAGCTCGTCGTGATGTTTGGGAGTTGGTAAAGAAAATTAATTCGCAGGGCACAACAGTTGTTCTAACAACTCATTACATGGAAGAAGCTGAGTATTTATGTGAACGAGTTGCGATTATGGACAACGGTACAATTTTGGCTATCGACGCACCTAAAAAACTTATTGATGATTTATCTCACACAACCCAGATTTCATTTTTAACTAACGATAATCTTTCCGAAGATTTTTGGAAGGAAATTCCTGCCGTGGAAAAAGTGTTTAATTATCACCCAAAGGTTGTATTAGAAATTACAGACTTAGAAGCAGTGGGGGATGTTGTCAGAAAATTAAAATCAGAAAAAATTCATTTCAGTGGTTTGAATCTAAAAACTGCCAGCCTAGAAGATGTGTACTTGGATTTAACAGGTAAAATATTTGAGGACTAATTATGACCAGATCGTTTAACCAACTTTTTTTAATGAACTTGCGATTGGTGTACCGCAACCGTGGTGGACTATTTTTCACTTTGGTAATGCCAACCATAATATTTATAGCGTTATCAATTTTACCGATTGGAAGAGTTCTGGGTGAAACCATCTCTTACTCCGATTATTTACTGCCCGGAATTATCGCCATGACTGTAATGCAAGGAGGGATTTATGGGTTAGCTTACTGGATGGTTGATATGAAGTCGCGCGGTGTTATAAAAAGATTTTTGGTGACCCCGATTAAACAACCGGAATTAATAATCAGCTTACTAGCATCGAGAGCATTGGTTTCTGTCGCCCAAGCCGTGTTTTTAACTTTAGTAGCGGCAACATTTTTTGGGTTCGCTTTAAGTTTTCAATTACTGCCTGCTGTGGTGATAATTCTTCTTGGCTCAGGAATTTTCCTGATGGTTGGATTATTAATTTCCATGATTGCCGATTCCTACGAAGCAGCAGCTCCGATAACAGCGGCTATCGGATTACCTTTAACATTTTTGGGAAATATTTTCTTTCCAGTCTCCAGTTTGCCGGGATTCTTGGAAAAAGTTGCTAACGTTTTGCCCATAACTTACATGGCCGATGCGTTAAGAATTATATTCTTGGAATCCGGAAGCTTGATGGACTTAGGCAAAGATTTGGGTGTTTTGCTGGCTTGGTTTGTAGTAATAATGGTAATTGTTCTCTGGAAATTCCGCTTAAAAGACTAACCTGAAAGCCTGCTTGACAAAAAGCTTATTTTCAAGTATAATGGCAAAACTTGGAGGTGGCGAGTGAAATTACTGGTTGAGCTAGCGATCGATTTATGGGAATTGGGCTGGGCTTTAGTTGGGCTCATTTCCAACCTACACAAAATCATAGGAGAATTTATCTCAAACGTTCCCAAAGGTTAAAACCAAGTGGGGACAATAAAAAAGCGTGTCGTTTAAACGGCACGCTTTTTCTTTTTCAGCATGGTAATATTTGGCTTGGCTCCGTAGTGGAGGACCATTTCTTTTTTGTCTGGTAAGGATATTAGCTTGGTTAAGTTCGCTGGAATATGATTTTTCCGAATAGCGACTACAGGAATATGCAACGCAAAACCTAAAGCCTGTGAAAGAGAGGCCCCCACCCTAATACCAGTAAAAGATCCAGGACCAGAACAGACAACTACTTTTTGCACTGCTGTAATTGGAATTTTGTGGTGCTTTAAAAACTTTTTCAAGTACTCATTAGTCTTATAGTTTTCATTAAAAGCAATTGAGGTAGTGAATTTTTTTATCGTACTTTTAGTTATTAACGCTAAGGTCAGGTTGTTAAAGTCGCTTGTGTCTATAAATAAAATCATAAGTTAATCAATTTGGTTTAAGAGTTCGGTGATTACTTTTCGTTCATCCCAATCAATTCGCTGGTTATTTGGTAATACTAGAAATTGCTCCGAACCTTTCCCTGTAATCAGTAAGATATCATTTTTTTGAGCCATGCTCAACGCCGAAGCGATTGCGGTTTTCCTGTCCAAGACGATTTCATATTTTGAAAGCTTTCGTTGTGGGGTTGAGGTCGCCTCA
>JBBSJS010000015.1:0-20620 GCA_038257015.1 Candidatus Doudnaibacteriota bacterium
ACCGGTCATGAACATGATTTTGACAGCAGAGCATAATATGTAATGTTTTGCGCTAAGCGAGACGACTGTTCCGTATAATTTCCTCATACCTTAATTATACCAAACAAAAAACCGCTTCAGTTAATTGAAGCGGTTTTGGTTAATCTTCGTACATCGTAAGCCCACGTATGGTCTTTACTCCAAAATATGAACTGAACAAGAACGCGACACTTAACACCAAGTTAACCAGAAAGAATGCCCCAACATTTTCTGATTCTCTGAAAGTCATTACTGAGTAACTAAGAAAAGTAATCAGTCCAATTAATGAAATGAGAAGATTTATCACAGCGCTGGAAATTTGTTTTGGGTTTGTAAAGCCAGCCGCCAAAGCGAGCGCTGCAATCGCAATGATTGAAAACACGAGTGGCATACGAATGTCATCCTGAAACAACGGCAGTGTAATCAACATCGTTACTCCAGCAAACATAAATAGGTACCTGATTATATCGCCGTAGTAATGTTCGAGTTTATTGTCCATCGGTTTGGGTTTAATAAGTATGAATGTTTATTCGGTTGTCTTGCCGTCGAAATGTTCTTCATTATCATCGGCTATCTCTTTGCTAGAATGAACCACTTTGTCTTTGTGTTCTGGTGGGGAATAGACTGTGAAAAGTTTTAAATCATCATTTTCTGAAGTGTTGATGACATTATGTTTCGCACCAGCTGGAACAATCACGCCAGATCCTTCTGAAACACTGGTCGGTTTATCATCTATTAAAACATCGCCATTGCCACTAACGAAGTAGAAGAACTGATCTAAGTCGTGAGTTTCTTCGCCAATCTCTTCTTTTGGTTTTAAGTTCATTAACACAAGCTGACAAGACTTTGCTGTGTATAGTACTTCCCTGAAGTTATCATTACTTAGTGCTAGTTGATTAAGATTATTTGTATATCCATTCATATAAATTCCTTGATTAATTTAAAAGAGTATCATATCTCTATGATACTCTTATCGCTTGTATTTGGCTATCTTTGTAACTCTTGTGGCACTACTTCTTTGAGAGTTTGCTCTGCTGCCTTTGTTGTTTCAGAAGGGTTAGTGTTGTCTGTAGATGGGTCAAGATCTTGGGTAGGTGATTGTTGTGTGTTATCAGTTGAACCCTCACTACGTTTTTCTGAACTTTCTTGATTGCCTGGGAAAGCTTTTTCTGTAGCACCTTGTACTGTGCCATTTTTCTCTTTCACTGTAAAACCTTTAAGTTGTGCTTTGTTGTTTAAAGATTCTATCCGCTTACCAATTTTTTCTGCCGCTGTGGTGTTACCTTTTTCTGTAAGTTTGTCTTGAACCCGAGTTAGATGTTCCACAGCTTTATTATATTGGGTGTTAGCAGCTTCCTCTGCTTGGGGAATGAGCTGTTCTTTTTTTTGCTGACGAAGCTCATACAATTCTTCTATGCGCTCACTAGCTTGATATGCTTCTATATGACTTTTGCCTGAGTCGGTGAATGTTGATTGTAGTAAAGTTTTTTCTAGAGCCTGCTTGACTCTGTATAATGGTTCTCCAGGTATAGACAAGTTAGCGCCATAGGCTATTGGGCTTACAGTTCCAATTATTAATACTAGACAAACAGCTAAAAGGTAACGTCGATTATTGAACACTGTACCAAACATACTACTTGGACCTTTGATTTCAGGTTGCTCCTGTGGAGTGATAGCGACTTGTCGAAGTACTTTCTGTTTTGTCTGAGCTTTTGCTTCGTTAGACAGAATAAAACTCTGCTGTGCTTCAGCAAATAATTCAAAAATTTTATAATTTTTAGATGTTCTTTTATTCATATAAATTTGAATCTTCTTTAGACATAAGTTTCTTTAGTTTATATATAGCCCTGGTCTGCATGACTCTAACTGATAGTTGAGTTTTTTGCGTTATATGAGCTGTTTCTGCCACAGATAAGTCATTGATAAATCTACATTCCACAACTTGGCGATAATTATCGGGCAAACCATCTAGCAAACAAACCAATTTATTAGCCACATACTGCTTATTAACGGTTTCCTCTAAATCTATGTTACTAGTTTTATCGATATTTTCGATAAGCTCTGTGGTTTGTGGTCTTCTCGCAGTGGAGCGATAATGGTCTTTAATGTGGTTATTGGCTATAGCATATAACCAAGAACTAAATTGTACTTGCTTGTCTTGATAATTTGGCAAAGCTTTCCAAATTTTTACAAGCACTTCTTGTAAAAGATCCTCAGCTGTTTGTTTGTGAGTAGTTTTGGAAAAAATGAAAGCGTAGAGCCGGTTGGAGTAAACTTCATAGAGTTCGCCAAAAGCCGTTTCGTCTCCATTTTGTGCTTGTTCAATTAAGACCTTTAAGTTGTCTTGTTCTGTCATAATAAACGAAATACGGATTGGCTTTGTTTCAGCCAATTTTCATAATTATACCGAAAATTTAGTACTTTTTCAATCCTGGCTTTGGATAAGCACTTTTTTATTGAAGTTTAGATGGTAATCAATATACCCAGAGCGGCAGAATGCTCACAAAAGTAGTCCTTTTTGGAGTTGCAACTACATTTCCAGCGGAAGCCTTTGGAGCTGGCTGTAAACTCGACTAGGTATTCAAGCTTCGAAGAGTGCTTTACCTGAGCATGAATATTATAAGCATTTTCCTTGGTTATCTTCAGGGCCTCATCTTTTACTAAAGTTTTGCCGTATCTGAAGTTCGACCGAGAGGCCAGTTTTTCAATCAATTCTGGGCTTATAAATGTGCGGATTGGTTTCATAAACAAAGTATATTACATATTAAAGAAAGCACCAAAATAACCTTTGCACAAATCGCCGGTTTACAGTATAATGTGCAAGTTAAGATTTCAACCTTTCGGAGGATATAATGACAAAATTTACTAAACGAAATGTTTTGCAATCGGCTTTAAACAAGCTAGTTGTCAAACAAATCGAACCTTTTAGAACAAGAGGCAGAGTGCTAATCGTAATAAAGGCCCTATTTTTTATTACGATTGCAATTATGTCTTACGGGCTTTTGGTGTTCACTGATCCGAGTTTCTCGCTTTCAGTGTTTTACTCCAGCTTTCTGGCGCTGTCTGTTATTGGGATTGCTTTTAATATTCAGCACGATGCTAATCATGGAGCATTTTCCAACCATCGATGGCTCAACCTGTTAGCAGGACATAGTCTAGATTTGATTGGAGCTAGTTCTTACTTTTGGAAGAACAAGCACAATACAAATCACCACACTTATACGAACATTCCCCAGCAAGACCCAGACATCGAGTTGCAACCATTGGCTCGTATGGCTCCCGATCACGAATGGCGATGGCATCATCGTTATCAACATTTGTACATGTGGGTTCTGTACAGTTTTGTGCACTTGCGCTACTTAGTGAGTGATCCGCAACGAATGTTCTTTGGTAAAAGAGATGACAAATCACTTCGTTCTCCAGAAGACGTAGACTTCTGGCTAATGTTAGTTGGTAAAGTTATTTTTCTTATCTTAGCTTTTGTTGTTCCACTGATATTCCATCACTGGTATTTGGTTATCGGATACTATGTGGCAATCTCTATGGTAGTTGGAGTTATCTTTAGTGTAGTATTCCAGCTGGCTCACTCAGTAGATATAGTTTCGCATCCATCTGCTGAAGATGACTTCACTCAGGAAGAGTGGATGATTCAACAGATTCAGACCACAGCGAACTTTGCCACAAACAATTGGTTAGTAACCTTCATGTTAGGTGGACTGAACTTCCAAAGAGAGCATCATCTCTTCCCAAGAGTCGCACACTTGCACTATCCTGCAATTGCAAAGACAGTCAAAGCATTTTGTAAAAAACACAATGTTGTTGTGCATGAACACAAAACTTTACTTGCCGCGTTGAAGTCCCATTATCGTTTCTTAAAAACAATGGGGCAAAAACCAGAGCAAGTCATACTTTCTCCGGTCCAAGCAACGTAAGCTTCAAGTAAATTTTGTCATTCATTCTGACAGCCCTTAATAAGGCTGTCTTTTTTTAAAAAATACCCTGCGCTATAAATGTGCAGGGTATAAATTATGTTACTGGACCTTAGCTCTGTATATTTTGTCATCGCCTTGCTTCGGTGTGCCTCGTCCATCAGTGTTGGAACTTGCAAAATATAAGTAACCATTATGGAAAGTGATAGCTCTTAGGCGACCGTAGCTTTGGGCGAATTGAGCAGTAACCTGACCAAGCGTTCCGTCTTCCATTATTCTAACTTGGTATAGCGATTGACCTCGGAGCCCTGTGAAATATAAATTGTCACCAATAGTAGTTATTCCTGCAGGTGCCCATGTTGTTGATGCGCCTGAGTGAGCCGCTGGTTTTTCCATTCCTGACTGTGTTGCATCACCCTCAATTGTTGGCCAGCCATAATTTTTACCTTTTTCGATTAAGTTAACTTCATCGAGTCCAGAGCGCACTCCAGAACGGCCATGCTCTGTTGACCAAAGCCTGCCTGTCGAATCCCAGGCAAGTCCTTGAGGATTGCGATGGCCTAACGACCACACAGGATTGTTGAATGGATTATCATTTGGTGTCGAGCCGTCATCATTAACTCGTAAAATCTTACCAGCCAACGAAGAAGTGTCTTGGGCAAGTGTGGTATCCTGTGCATCACCGGTGGTGATATAAAGCTTGCCATCGGGACCGAAAGCAATGCGACCACCGTCGTGATTACTTGCCCCCGGAATGCCTGAGATTATAATTGTTTTCTCAGTAAGCATGTTGTTGCTAAATCGGTATCTTTCGACTTGGTTGCTTCCATCAGTTACGGTTAGATATAAATATAAGTATGAGTTGTTTTGGAAATCAGGATGGAGTGCAAGTCCAAGCAAGCCACTTTCTCCACGAGCGCGAACATTCTCAATCTGAATGGTCGCAGAACTATTGCCTAAGCGTTTTAGGTTGCCAGCTCTTTCTGTGACTAACATATCACCATCGGGTAAGAAAACTATTTCCCAAGGGGTTTGGAGATTTTGAAAAACAGTTTCGACACTTCCAAGAATACTTCCTTGGATTTCAGACGGTTGGGTAGATGGAGTATTTCCAGTTGGCTTGAAAGCTTCTTGTATGACCGTGGTTTTTATTTGGTCTTGAAACAAGAACCATCCAGCCAGAAGGATTACGACAACTCCTGCGATAATGTAAATTAGTTTTTGTTTAGTCATGGTGTTTTTAATTTAAAAGTAGTGTGAGGTATTTATCAGAGATTCCAATTCCAACGTTTGTATACGGCCCTAATAAATTTTGGTTATGGCCGGCGTTGGCTTGCCACATCGAGAGGACAGTTGTTGCTGAGTTTGTATTGAAAGCAAGATTCTCGGCCAAACATGTAATTCCTGCAGTTGCACATCTTTCTGAGAACTTGGAACCATTGATTCCTGTGTGTGAGAATATACCAGTTTGATTCATCCAAATAGAATGTTCTAATGCCACGCTTGCTAGTCCGGCATTACTAGTTAGTTTCCCTAAACCTTTGCTTACACGATACTCATTTATAAGACATAGTAATTGTTGACCAAAGGCTCCCGTGCATTTTTGGGTTTCTGGTTGAGGGTCGGTGGAAGTTGTAACTTGTACTGGATTGATTTGCTGTGGCTGCGGTTTTACTTGTGGGGGAGTGGCTATGGTTTGGCTTTGTGCCTGTCCACTATCTGTCTGGGTTATCGCTGATTGTACTACTTCTCCTGGCTCGTTTTCATTATTTGCAATCGGTGGTTCGCTCGGTAAAATTGTCGAACTTGCTTCAGTTGTATCGGCTGTGTGCTTTATATTGGGGCTACTTTCACTAGTTTCTAAACCAATTTTCCCAATATTGTTGTCTAAGTTTTGCAGGGAGAGAGAAGGTTGATACTCGTAGAATGCAAAAGCAGTGACTCCGGCAACTCCTAAAACCGTAACTAGACAAATTAAAGCAAAATTACTAGGTTTATACATAGATTAAGTGTACAAGAGTAGTGTGATTTGTAAAGCATGAGAGCATTTCGCCTTTATTTTAGGAGTATATAATTTTCAAATTTCTGGAAATGTTGTAATATACTTATATGACACAAGAAGATGGCGAAAAAATATTAGAAGATAAAGGCTATACGAAAATCATCTTTTGGAAAGATGATCCACATTTTGTAAATAAGGAACATTCTCATCCAGAGGATGTTGGCATCTTGGTGCTCGCTGGAAATATAGAAGTTTCAACTTACGGAATTACTGATAAGTATAAAGAAGGTGACTTCTATGAACTGAAAGCCGACATAGATCACCATTCAATTATCGGACCGGAAGGGTGTAGTTACTTAGTTGCAAAAAAATAAGAGAATTTAAAACTGCTCTAAACAATTGTTTAGAGCAGTTTTCTTATTATCAGTTTTGTTGTTTTCTGTGATGCTCAACAGCGAGTTCTTTTTCATCTTCCTCAATAGCTTTTTCAATCACAGTTTGCTTACTGTAAAAGTGGAATAGGGAGAAAATAAGTAGACTAGATAATATAATTCCAGAAATGTTCATGATAAATAGAATTCCTGCAGAGCGAGCGATGGCAAACTCGAATTGAGAAAGAGTGACGCCAACTACAGAAAGCGGTGCAATAAATTCTCCAGCGATGGCGACGCCTGGAATTGATTCACTTAACTCGCTTTTAATAAGTGAGTATGAACCAGCTAAGCCGGCCGCTACGGCAACAAGGAATGATAAAAAGTACATTTCAGGTTGCAGGTAATGTCCTAATATATTATTGCTCACATCAAAATCCATTGGTTTAAACAATAAAGATATTGCTATGGAAACTATTAGAGCTAGAAGTATGGATTTGCCAATAGTGGCAAGAGAGCGAGACATTGTGTGCGTGTTACTAGTGGAAATTCCCATTGCCAAGGCCAGCACTGGGTAGAGCATCGGCGCAACTAACATACTGGCAATTAGAACAATTACACTGTCGAGCAAGATGGCACTGGTGCCCATCGCCACAGCCAGTACAATCATAAAGAAGAAATAAGCTCTAGGAGAACTGTGTTCTATTAACTGTCGAACAGCTTGGGATTTTTCACTTTGAGTTGTATTTGAAAATAGACCTGAAAATATTTCCATATGATTAATTATACCACGAGAATTGATCGATAATAAAACCGCACTGTGAGTGCGGTTTTATTATAGTATGCAATATTACAAAATAATGATATCTATTTGAGATTTGCTTCTAAGAAGTTCAATGTTTTTTCCCAAGCATCACGAGTTTCGTCTTGAGCGTAGTTTGGTCCCGAAGGGTTTGCAAATGCATGGCCGACACCAGGGTAGATATAAATTTCGTTAGTGATGTTAAGTTCATTTAGAGAGTTTTCAAATTCTTTAACTTTTTCTATTGGCAATACAGTATCAGCATCACCAAAAATTCCCAAAACTGGCCAAGTGATTGGTCGAAGTTGTTCGACAGTACTTGCCATATTTCCCCCGTAATAGACCACTGTTGCGTTTAGCGGAACTCCAGAGATAGCTAGTTCTAGTGCCTGACGACCCCCGAAACACCAGCCCAAGGAACCGATTTTTTCAGCACCTTGTTGTTTTAAGAAATCTACTGCCGCTTGCATATTCTTCGTTCCAGTTTCCTGATTAAAGCCCGCGCTTAAGGCACGAGCCTCGTCTTGAGTCTCAACAACTTGGCCGTACAAATCCACTGCTAAAACTAAGTAACCTGCTTTTGCTAGTTGATCGGCCGTGTCCTTTATTTCTTGTCTCAAGCCTCGATTTTCGTGAACAATAACTATACCTGGATAATTGCCGTCTTCTGCAGGTTTTGCGAAGTATCCTTTTGCCTCTTCAAAATAAGTTACTTGTTGTTCGGTTATAATTTCTGTATCTGATTTTGACTCTAGCATGCTACTATTTGTAGCTGGTTGAGTTTCTTCTGGTCTTTGGTTTTGCCAAATTAGTAAACCTGCGCCGATTATGACCAACGCAATTATACCGTTAATTACTGTTCTATCCATTGTGTTTGTTTTAATTATAAGCTGTAGGCGATGCCTTTATCCCACTATAACAAAAAACCACCTCATTGTGGAGATGGTTTTGTTGGTGACTACTTAGTTATTTGTACCATTCTGAAAGCCATGAATTCATTTGTGTGATTTCAGTTTTCTGAGCCGAGATGATTGCTTGAGACAAGTCTTTAATTTCTTGACGGTTGGCATTTTGTAAAGCCAATTCAGCCATAGCTACAGCTCCTTCGTGATGAACTATCATTTCAGTTAAAAATGCTTGATCGAACTCATCACCGGTTTTGCCTTTCAAAGCGTCTGTCATATGTTCCATCGAGCTATCCATAGAGCTCTCTGAATGCATGATGTCATTGTGCATTTCATTTTCACCCATCATGCGTTGTTGGTTATCGCGCATTGGTTGATTGTTATTTTGAATGACGAGCATAATCACCAATCCGATGATTAGTCCGCCGATACCGTAAAGTAATTCTTTATTCATAAATTTCCTTTCTGATTATTTATAAAACTTTTAATAACATTAGTAGAGCCATTAGACCCATGCTCAGGTTTTCAATTAGGCTGACTGTAGTTAAGGGGAGCTTAATAAAAGTACCGAGACAAGCGCATTTAATTTTGCTGTCGCGGGACAATTCTTTGAATACCCCAATAGCTCCGATTGTCATTAGTATTAGAGTAAACCAATCGGTGGTCCGCCAACCTATGAAATATCCAATAGCCAATCCAAGCTCCAGAAATGGGTAGACATAGGCATAACTGCTAAATCTTTTTGCGATTATATCGTAGCCCATGAAAGACATCGCAAAACCTTTAAGATCAAGGAGCTTGAAAGTAGAGAACACTAGAAAGAAAGTTCCCATGAACATCCTTAAGTAGTTGGTCAAATTTAACCCTCCAAAGAAATTACTGAGAATCCCAGCAGCGACAAATATTCCTAAAATTACTGCGATGAATTTGGCGTATTCTTTTGGACTGGTTTCTGATTCTGCATGATTATGGTGGTCCATCTGACCGTGTGAAGCGTGGTGGTTCATATTATTTATTACTTAATGAATATATTTCTGATAATTCTTGAATGGCTTTTTTGTCTTTTCCAGATTTAAACTGAGCACTGGCATGTTCTTGAAGGTGATTTTGCAAGAGAGCTTGGTTAAAACTTTGTAGCGATTTTTGTACAGCCAGGGAGAGGCGAATGATGTCCGTACAGTATTGGCCATTTTCAACCATCTTTTCTAAGGCCTTAGTTTGACCATTGATGATTTTGAGCCGGCGAGTTAATTTAGGTTTCGTTGCATTAAGCATGATAAGCTAATTACTAATATAATTTATCATATACCCCCTGGGGGTATAGTGTCAAGGAATAAAAAACCGCTCGGCTAAGAGCGGTTTTAGTGCTACTTCAATTACTTGAAGAATACTCCCAAGTAGTAAGGCCAGATTATTACTGCTAACAATCCCTTGCCAAATGATAAATTTAGGAAACCAATTGTGAATAACCAACCGATTATCCATAAAGCACCAGGGAAAGTATGGTGTTCAATTTTGATTTTTTCCATGTCTATTTTGTTAATAGTAAATAAATAAGAAGTAATTGTTGTAAGGCCAGTAATCCAATCCCGAAAACGAAAGTTAGCTTACGGGTTTTGTGGCGGAAAAATATCATACCAAGGAAAACTCCTAGAGCCGAGAAAAACACGGACCAAACGAAGAAATAAACTTCTGGAACACGACTTGTTGAATCGTTGATGCTTTTATTCTTATCTACGGCTATTGCTATGAAAGCAATCAGATTAAAGATTATGGCGATCAATGCAATTATCAATGCAGGAGAATCAATTTGTTCTGTAAACATAATTCATAGTAACAAAAAACCACCGCTTTGTAGAGGTGGTTTTAAATGTGAAACTTAACGGGCCTTATTAAATAGATTATCTGTAACTCGATCCGTGATTTGATAAACGACATAAGCTATAGATAGCATGGCGACGTAAACCAGAAGCATTTCGCCATAGCTTAGGGTAATCCCTTTAAGATAATCGAAAATGGTAATGGTTAGCCATGATGTGATTGAAATCACCCCGGAAAAACCAGCGATAGTTTTCCATCTCCCCATCAAAGGCTCAATGCGGTCTGGCTTCACAAAAGAAATTAACTTCTGGGTCATCGGTCCAGATAAGAACGCACCGTTCATAATCAGAATCGCAACGACGGTCTGCATAAAGTAAAACTTCGGAGTGAGTAAGAAAGCTTTGTCGAACACAAGCCACACGCTTAGAAAATCGATTGCTAAACCAACCCAGATAACCTTACTAATGTTAGGCAGGAATGGATACATATACCTTTGAATTCTTGGTAAGCTTTTCATCGAGAGCATAGTAAAGTCGAGCACTAAAACTGTGCCAAGAGTAAAGATAGAGTGGAAGCTGTGACCAATGAAGAAAAGCTGGTCGTTGTCGAACTGTCCAGTCCAAGCCGGGAAACTAATTAGGAAGCTTACGATTGTGAAAATTGTAATCAAGAAAAAGAATGACGCAAATACTATGTGCAAGTGTCGCATAAATTTCTCTCGAGCTACTGAGTAATAAATTGCTACCACAATGGCCATGAGCAATAGTAAGATATAAAATGGCGAGGTCATGTGAAAAGCATTTATAATCTGCTCTTCAGAAGGAATGATAGTAATACCTTCGTGAGCGAAAAGCGAAAAAGGAAATACTATAATTGATACAATCCAAGTAAAGACTGTCAGTCCTAGTCCACCGGCAAAAGGAATCAGTAAATTATGAGCTGTCCAACGGAAGCTTTCTGCTTCTTCGCCACTTTTAGCTTTTTTGGAGCGATGCAATAAAACCATCCCCCAAAGACTGGAAGCTCCCAGAACTGCTAAACCTATTTGTTTGCTAAGAAAAACAATTTCAATTAGTTCTATTCCGAATATCATTTGTTAAATATGAATAATAAAGTGCCCAAGCCGTAAAAAACTTTGGCTGTAATCCAAATAAACAGATTTCCTTCAGATAGAAACAGCAGACCAATTAATAGAAGCACGCCCGCCATAAAGACGAAGTAAGCGCTAGGGTTAATCTTTAATGTATGCATTAGTTTTGATTTTGAATTTTATTTCTTAAGTCCTGACTTTGATAATAATATTATAGCTGTTTTTTTACCGAGAGCAAAATCGAAATTTATTGTAGCAAAGCTCTCAACTTCAGGTATGATACAATAAAAGTATGTTAAAAATAGAAAATTTTACAAAAAAGTTTGGGGCAAAAATTGCTGTAGAAAATCTTAACTTGGAAATTAAAGCTGGTGAGATTTTATGTGTTATTGGTCCTAACGGCAGTGGAAAAACCACTTTAATCAAAACAATTGCGGGTTTATTGCAACCTACAAGTGGAAAAATCTTAGTAGGAGATTATGATATTGTAGAAAAACCTGCTTTAGCCAAAGCACAAATTGGTTATATCCCTGACGAACCAACTGTGTGGAGTTCTGTTACCGGTGAAGAATTTTTGAATATTGTTGGAGCTTTATATGATATTCCTACAGACCAACGAAACCAAAAGATTAAACAACTTTTACCACTTTTCAATCTACAAGGTCTCGAAAAAGATTATTTTGAAGACTATTCCCGTGGTAACAAGCAGAAATTCTCAATTTTAGCGGCGATGTTGCACTCACCTAAACTGCTATTAATAGATGAACCGATTGTAGGTTTGGATCCATCAAGTGCTGAAATCGCCAAGGATTTGTTCAAAAAATTTGCCCAAGACGGTGGAAGCGTATTATTAGTTACGCATACTTTATCTGTGGCTGAAGAAATTGCCGACCGTATCGGCTTTCTACATAATAGTAAACTCGAAGCGCTTGGGACTACAATTGAGCTACGAACAAAAGTAGGTTTACCAGCAGACGCAGACCTAGAAAATATTTATCAAGCACTAGCTAGTCCAAAGAATTCTTAATATGCTCCTAAATTTTTACCAGCTTCAACTAAAAAGATTAAGAAGATTTTTTGCCACGCGCACATTAGCTAAAGTGATCACTGTGACTCTATTCGCCATAGTCTTTGGTGGTGTTGCTCTGGGAATTTATGTTTTCTTCAGCAAAGGATTTTATTACATAGCTCAATACGACGATTTACGAGATGCTGTGTTGTTGTATTCTTTAGAATTATTTTTCTTGTTAGTTTCGTTGTTGATTTGGATCAGCGCACTAATTAGCTTATTGTTCAGTTTGTTTAGGAACAAAAATAATTTACTGCTCGCTGTCTCTCCAAAGTTCTCGTTGATTCCAAAATCTGTTTTATTAACCACTGCGTTATCTAGTGCTTGGATTTTTTCATTTGTACTATTACCAGGACTTATCGCAATAGCTAACACTTTTGGATTTAGCTGGGTCGGTTTAATGCTTAGTGTAATTATCGCCACTGTATTTTTGGCAGTTATTATTTTATCTGCATTTGTAGCTGTGATGCTTTTGGCGCGAGTTGTTACCCAGGTAAAATCTAGTGGCAATGTATTTGCTTGGCTGTCTGTGGCCGTCGGAGTTTTAATCATATTGTCATTCTGGTTCGTTGGAGCGAACTTTAGCAAACAAAATACTTTTAGATTATTAAATGCTGATATTCCAATTGGGGAAGCTTTGCCTGTTCAGCCCTTGTTGGATGCTTTTGCAAGCTATCCTTCTCACTTCTTAGCATCCTCAGTCTTTTATATAGAGCAGGGGAGTAGTAGTGAAGTGTTGGGAAACTTGGTTGTAATGCTTGTTTCCCTAACTTTGCTAGGCTTTGTTTCTTGGTATGTTATTCGTAACTTCTTACCACTCTGGCAGGAATTAAATTCCAGTTCTGGTCTACGCGCTACTACAACAGCAGGTTTGTCCAAAAACTCTAAACTGCATTTTGCCAAATGGATGAAGAATGGTTTTCGAGCAGTTTTTTATAAAGAAGCTTTGTTGTTATTCCGCAATTCTAGAAATTCACTATGGTTGCTGTTCTTACTCGTGATTTGGCTTTGCTATATTGGTATAAGTTTAAGCATACAAGATAATTTGCAAACCCGTGTTTATAGTTTCCCGGAATTACCGCTAGCTATTTTAGCAGCCCAGCTTTTAATTCTTGTTTACTTTGTTGCCGCGCTAGTTTTACGGTTTGCTTTTCCTTCATTCTCGAGTGAAAGAAATACTGCTTGGATTATTACAAGCTCGCCAGTATCGTTAGGAAAAATGATTTGGGCAAAATTTAGTTTTTTCGCCGCAATTTTTTCCGCATTCGCGATAGTTGCAGAATTGATTAATATCTTTGTTTTACAACTTCCAATCCTAAGTGCAGGAGTATTCTTGCTAATTGGTGTAACTAGCGCAATTTTTGTAAGTGCGCTGGGTGTATTTTTGGGAGCAATGTTCCCAAGCTTCGACACGGACGATGTAGACAGTTTAAGTACATCCGCTCCTGGGCTTGCATTCGTGTTTGGTTCGATAATCTATGGTTCTGTGGCAGCGCTCTCATATTACAGTTTTCTTAAAAGTGAAATTGGTATAGTGGGTTTGTTTGTACTAGTTTCTGTAATCCTAACTGTGACAATGATGCGTATCGCTACACGGTCTGTAAACCGAACTGAAATTGTTAACCAGCATTAGAAAATCAAAAACACCTTTCGCCTAGCGAAAGGTGTTTTTTTAGTTGATTCCACATTCATTTAATGAGCCTGTTTCATACCCACGAGTAAAGGCTCCAATTCTTTGTTCGGATGAACCGTGAGTCCAATTTTCAGGACTAATTCTACCTTCCGTCTTCTCTTGAATCCAATCGTCGCCAATAGAGGCCGCAGCATTCATGGCTTCACCAATTTCACCTGCCTCAAATACTCCCAGATCTTTAATTGAGTAAGCCCAAAGTCCAGCAAAGCAGTCGGCTTGAAGTTCTTGTCTAATGGACGCTTCGTTTTCCGATTCACCTGGGTTTCGGGATTGCAAGAGACCTAAGACATTTTGAACATGATGACCAACTTCATGCGCGATAACATAACTTTCTGCAACGTCACCACCCTGCGCGCCAAATCGATTTTGCAACTCTTCAAAAAAAGTTTCATCCAAATAGATCGTGCTATCGAGAGGGCAGTAGTGAGGACCAACTGCAGAGCTGGATATTCCACAACCACCTTGCGTGGCTTGTCTAAACAAAACTAGTTTTGGTTCTTCGTATGTTTGGTTTAGTTGTGCAAAAATTCCCGACCAGTAATCATTGGTTGAGCCCAGTACAGTTGAAGCGAAAACTTCGTAACTGTTTTCTCCTTGAAACTGTGACGTTTCAGTTTGCGCCGGTAACTGTTGGGCTAGTTGCTGTAATACCTGAGTGATGTCGCCGCCGGAGAAGTAGTTCAGCAACAAGACCAAAGCGATACCGCCTAAACCAACACCACCACCTCCAAGTAGCATACCGCCAGCTCCGCGTCTGTCTTCGGTATTTCCACGACTTTTAATTTTATCCCATAATGCCATAATTGTATGTTTAATTACTCTATTTATTAAACGCTAGTTTTATTCTGTGTGTTACTAGTAGGCTACTAGAATTGTGCTGTTGAAGTTGGCTACATTTAGCATCAATTTCTTGATTGTTCAGGTATTTGTAAACTCTATATTATCTACACTGAATAATTGAAATAAAGTCCACATTTAAGTATCGGTCATTAATCCCAAAATGGGTTGATTGTTATAATGTCTAACCAAGCAGATTCAACTGACAGAAGCTCCGTTGTTCATTATGGTTATTAGGGTAAAGGTGCTATGCTTCTCCTGATATTACATTCTAAATAATTTTGATACCCAAAAGCGAATTTTAGCGAGTTTTGCTCATATATCAAAATTAGTTATTTATCAACTAATTAATGATTTTATGAGAAAACCATATAAAGTTCTCTTTTTTATACCGATATTTACTTTGATACTTTCAGTATCAGTGTTTCTACCGACAACATCCTTTGCCGCAACCTCGCCTAGCTTGGGGACAGCCGAGAGTTATTCTATTTTAGCAGGATCAGAAGTGACCAATGTAGGTGCCACTTCGATTGAAGGTAATGTTGGTATTAGTCCAGGCATTGGACCAGCCCCTCATTTTAGTGGTTTTGGCACAGTAACCTTTGGATTGGGTAGTAGTGTGCATGACGCAGACGGCGATGCTCTTCAAGCTCAGGCCGACTCAGGCACTGCATACGCAGCATTGCTAGCACAAGGGTGTGACACTACTTACGTCGGAGTGTTTCAGGAATTAGCTGGATTAAACTTAGTCCCAGGCGTTTATTGTGCAGATAGTTTTCATCTTACAGCTGGAGTTCTAACTTTAAACGGAGCTGCATCAGACGTTTGGATTTTCAAATCTGCTAGCGACATAATTATTACAGGTGGCAATGCTTCAAGCGTAGAGTTTACTGGCGGCGGTTTGGCCTGTAATGTTTGGTGGACAGCCGTAAGCAGTACGACTTTCGATTCCGGCAGTTCTTTAAAAGGAAATATTTTAGCAGATACCAGCATCACTTTGGCAGCAGGTGCAACTTTAGAAGGTAGGGCCTTTGCCAGAACTGGTGAAGTGACTTTGAGCGGTAACGTGGTTACATCACCATCATGTAGTGGACCGACAGGAAATTTGACAGTGGTAAAAACTGTAATCAACGATAATAATGGAAGCAATGTAGTAGCTGATTTTAATTTATTCGTTGGTGCAACGGCCGTAACTAGTGGTGTTGCCACAGCTTTTCCAATAGGAAATTATAATGTTAATGAAACAAACCTTCCAGGTTATACTGCTGGAGCTTGGGGTGGGGATTGTGCACCAAATGGTGATATTACTATAGCCGGCGGTGACAACTTAACTTGTACGATAACAAATAACGACCTTGCTGCTAGTAGCAGCGGTTCTGGCGGTGGGGGAAACTCTCAACCATCTCCCGAGCCAACGTTTCCTGGATTAGTAATGCCTGGTACGGACACCGCTCCTATAAGTAGTCCCGTAGCTCCTAGCTTACCTTCAAATCAAATCATAAAATTGCCCGTTACTGGATTAGGTATTAATGATTTCGCACCGCTTGCGATTGGCACGATAATGTCGGCATCTGTTTTAATGTATTTCTCCAGGAGAAAGCAGAGCTACAAACTATAAATTGTTGAAAACAAAAACACCAGATTAAAGTCTGGTGTTTTTGTTTTCATGGCGATCCTTTAGACTATGGTTAGGGTTGATAATATTTGTTGTATCTAAGTGCTATAATAATAGCTATGAATGAACAAGCGCCAAACTCACAAAAGCGTACAGTTAGATTATTTTTTACAGGCATGACTATGGGGATTGCAGACCTAGTTCCTGGTGTTTCTGGGGGGACTATAGCATTCCTGTTTGGTATTTATGATGAATTACTTTATTCAATAAAGCTAATTACCGGACAAGTTCCGAGACTGGTTTTGGAAAGAAAGTTCAAAGAAGCTTTTCATCTTATTCCTTTCGCATTCTTGCTACCTGTAGGCGGTGGTATTTTACTCTCAATTTTCGGATTAGTGAAAATTGTCTCATATTTGCTTGAAACTCAACCAGTTTTCGTTTGGTCACTTTTCTTCGGGCTCGTGATTGGGTCGGTGTACGCAGTATCAAAAAGAATTACTAAATGGAGTATTCGCCACGCTCTGCTAGTAGGGTTAGGCTTTTTGCTTACTTATATTATTGTGGGCTTGCCAGCTGTTGGTGGTAGCACGTCTGCGTTAGCAATTTTTTCCACTGGCGCCATCTCCATCACAGCAATGATACTTCCAGGAATCTCAGGTTCGCTGATTATGGTGCTGTTGGGTCAGTATGAAGTAATCATTAGCGCGGTTGCTAACCGCGACTTGGTTACTTTAGGTTTCTTTGCACTTGGCGCTATCATTGGTATAGCACTTTTTGTTCGTTTACTAACTTGGCTTTTGAAGCACTATCACTTTGCCGTTATTGCATTTCTAATTGGCGTGATGGCAGGTTCACTTCGCCGGATCTGGCCGTGGCAAGATTTAGATACAATGGGTAATAGTGTAAATGTTTTACCATCAATGGAAGGCTCTGTTTTGTTGGCAGTGTTTTTAGCAGTTGTTGGTTTTTTGATAGTTTACATTTTAGAACGAGTTGGCATTGCTAAAGAACATGACGATATTGATACAAAAGAGTTTAAAAAAGAAATGCTAGAAGTCGAAGGGTAAATAGATTTCCATAATTTTGTAATCACACTTTCTAATCAAGAATATATGGCTAATTTGGGAAATCAGTTGGCGTATATTAAAGAGTTGAAACTACTTAGATTAGAATCTTGATAATTGCGATGAAGGCGATTAAAGTCCAAATAATATTTAACACACCTGGTTGATAGGCCTTTTTCTGGAATGATACTAATACAATACCAATAGCGCCTGTAACATTTAATAGTTGGTATAAGATCCCATCTGATTGTAATACCCCAAAACTTAACATGGCATAGGCTCCCACAATCGCAATAGTTCCATACCATCCAAACATCTCTATAAATTTTTTCATGTTTTCAAGCAATTGTTAATATAGGCATTATAACAAAAAACCACCTCAGTAGTGAGATGGTTTTTTGTTTGGCTCCAACTTGTGGACGAGTTCAGAACTGCACGATAGCAGAAAATACAAGAGGATTTGAATATGAGCGGAATTTTAGACTTGTTTGAAAATAATTCACTTCAGAACTAAATTCACTTTATTAGACAACTTGCCTTATTAAATTTTTAAAAGCCGTTTCGTTAATGTCTTCACTTGAAAAAATCTTAACGTGTTTAACAAATTTCCCAGTGCCCTGAAGTAAGTTTTTAGGGTCTTCTAACTTAGAGCCAGTATAAAAACCCAACTGAATATGAAATGGCTCGCAATGAATGAAAACTTTATGATTTTTGCCTTCAGTCCAGCATCCTTGACCCCATTTAACAATAGTTTCTATTTTCGGAGCGACATCACTAATAACTTTCGGTACTTTAGTTATTAGTTTCTTATTCTTTGGAGACTGGTCGTTTTCCAATTAAAAAAGTGGTGTATTGTTTCATCTTTGACATATAACTAAATTGTACCAAAAGTGTACATAATTAGACACTTTACTTTACTTTACTTTTCTTTGCATTTGCTCCAATTACTGGATGAGTTTAAAGCTATGAATAGGAGTAAGGTAGAGAATAGGTTGATTAGTTTATACAATCGTTAGGTTAGGATAATCTTTTCGTATAATATCTTTTTCTTTATAGTTTAAATCATTAAGGTATATATTTCCTCCGACCTCAGAGAAAGTGACACCATCGAGCGAAGTAACGCTGTGAAGGTTAAGATTTCCTCCGACCTTAGGCAAAGTGACACCATCGAGCGAAGTAATGCTGTTAAGGTAAAGAGCTCCTCTGACCTCAGAGAAAGTGACACCATCGAGCGAAGTAATGCTGTCAAGGTTAAGATATCCTCCGACCTCAGAGAAAGTGACACCATCGAGCGAAGTAACGCTGTCAAGGTCAAGATCTCCTCCGACCTCAGAGAAAGTGACACCATCGAGCGAAGTAATGCTGTTAAGGTAAAGAGCTCCTCTGACCTCAGAGAAAGTGACACCATCGAGCGAAGTAACGCTGCTAAGGGCAAGATATCCTCCGACCTCAGAGAAAGTGACACCATCGAGCGAAGTAACGCTGCTAAGGTCAAGATCTCCTCCGACCTCAGAGAAAGTGACACCATCGAGCGAAGTAACGCTGTTAAGGTTAAGATATCCTCCGACCTCAGAGAAAGTGACACCATCGAGCGAAGTAACGCTGCCAAGGTCAAGATCTCCATGATGATATTTAATATCTTTGTTTGGGTCTAAAACCTCTTTTTTAGTGGTACTAATTTGTTCAGGAGAAAGACCTAAGACTAAACCAATATCTGTTTTAATATCTCTGTAGCTTTGGAGTTCATTAATCCTTGGGTCTGTGTCGTAACCAAAAGATTCAATCTTAGAATCTAATTCATAGAGAAACTTTAATTCTTCTTTGCTTAAGTCTGGATTAAGATAGGTCTTGTCTTTGGTTTTAGGGTCAACCTTAAAGCTTTTGTTGTAGATCTCTGTCATGAGCTTCATATCATGATCAGCTTTTTCGTACTTTTCAGCTCCAGGGAAATCTTTGTACTTTTGCTTGGCTGTATCTAGTAGCTTGCTCTCTAATTCTTGACCTGGATCTACTCCTCTAACTTCAGCCACGCTATCGTTTTTCATCCAAATAGCGATTCTTGGTTCAGTGAAGTTTCCATTCGTTCCTTCAGTAAAGAAAACGTAAAAATCACCTTTTTCCAGTTGACCTTTGGCAGAACCTTCTGCGGTACACCAACCAGTACCTTTACCTTTAAGTCCTTGTTCTAAAACAGCATAGTCGCTCCCTTGATCGTATTTAACCCAACCACCCTCAAGAGATTCACGGTTTAGAGAACCTTTAGTTTCAACTTGAGCAAAACTGTAGAGTTTGGCAAAGTTTTTAGATTCTAGTCTGCTAGCTAACTCTTTACTTAAATCTTTAGCTCTTTCTTGGTCCAAGTCTAAACTAGAAACATATTCATTTCTTAGAGACTGCTTTTTTTCTTGCAGGAACTGTTTGTTTTGCTTCTTGTTGTCAGTCCGTTCTTCTTGAAGCAGTTGGATTGCTTCTATCTCAGCTTGTTTTTGTAGGGCTTTGTAAACAAACCCTAGTGCTTCTGCATTCATCTCAGGGAAAGGAGCGATGGTGGTATCAGTTCTACTGGCGTAACTAGGGGAGGCAGTTGTTTGCTCATCAACCTTCTTCCCTCGATCAAACTGTCCTATAGATTTTAGAGACCTAATTATGTAGTATCTAAACCAAATAGGATAATCAGCATCGTTAGCTTTTAGGTAGGTAAGCCAAGAAGCAAGAGTCTCTTTCTGAATTTGCTGTTTTTCTTCTATGGATTCACGATACTTAGCCAAGATCTCTATATCAGAATCATCTAGTCTCTCAGGATCTCCGCCTTGACCACGCTGGATAGCTATTTCTTTTTCCGATTCATCTAAATCCTTAGCTAGTTTCATCATTCTTTCTTCGTCTGTAGTATCCAAAACATAGTCTTTTCCTAGCATGCGTTCTAATCTTCTGGCAGCTTTAGGGTTATCCATCAGCCGTTCTATTCTCTCTAGATATGTCTCAACCCGACCTTCTTTGGTCTCTTGGACCGTCTTACCTTCAATTCCTCGAGCATGTTCAACAGCTCGATCAGTTTCGTGACTAGAATGTAGATTAAATTGATCTCCTAAGAACTTTTCACCCTTCATGGAATTGTATATTTAGTAATATTTAACTTAATCGTATTCTACCAAACTTTAGTTCTAACGTCTCGCTTGGGTATACAAAAATCGCCCTTGACTAAAGCGACTTTTGGTGGCTCGCTCGCTGGTCGACTGCGCCGACACACGCATCCCGTCAGGGGAGCCATAACAATATTATAACCATACTTTCTAATCAAGAATATATGGCTAATTTGGGAAATCAGTTGGCGTATGTTAAGGAGTTGTATAAACAATAAGGCGTATAATCGCTAGACCTGCTGGAGCTATTTATGCTCGGCT
>JBBSJS010000016.1:0-18773 GCA_038257015.1 Candidatus Doudnaibacteriota bacterium
GCGCCCATCATTTGATAGCCTAAATCGGAGTGTACCGAGAAAGCAAAGTCGATTACAGTAGCTCCAACAGGTAAGTCTTTAACGTCACCCTTAGGAGTCAGTACAAAAATTCTATCTTTAAAGAAATCAATTTTTAGTCCTTCTAAAAACTCTTCTGGGTTACTATGCATTTCTTCTTGCCAAGCTCGAAGTTCTTTAAACCACTGAGAAGTTTTATTGTTTTCTTTCGGCTTGCCTTGCTCTTCATAAAACCAATGAGCAGCAATACCTCGCTCAGCAGTTTCATCCATTAAGTCTGTTCGAATTTGAATTTCAAAAATATTTCCTGATCTGTCGAAAAGGGAAGTGTGAAGGCTCTCGTAACCATTGGGCTTAGGAATGGCAATAAAGTCTTTAAAACGCCCAGGCACCGGTTGAAGGTGCTTATGGAGTGCGCCAAGAGCCGCATAGCAATCACCAATGGATTTAGTAATTACCCTCAGGGCAATGATGTCAAAGATTTTATTAATATCACCATTGTACTTTTGCAGTTTTTTATGAAGTGAATATAATCTTTTAATCCGTCCTGTTATAGAGATGTATTTTATTCCTTCGGTACGTAGGATGGTGTTCATTTGTTTTTCCATCTCTTTGATACTCTTGTCACGAGTTGAAAGGGCGATGGCTAAAATTGCTTTAGTCTCTTCGTACTCTTTTGGGTTTACAACTTTGAATGATAGATCTTCTAATTCATCTTTCCATGCACCGATACCCAGTCGTCCAGCGATAGGAGCGTACATCTCCAAAGTTTCAGTGGCAATTTTCTCCTGTTTTTCTTTGGAGAGATGTTCTAACGTGCGCATGTTGTGAAGACGGTCAGCCAATTTAACTAGCATTACTCTTACATCTTGGCTTGTAGCGATAAACATTTTACGAAGATTTTCCACGTAGTACTCATCTTTACTATTTCTTAGACGAACGTGGCCAAGCTTGGTGACGCCATCAACAAGGCTTGCGATTTCTTTACCAAACTCTTTTACTAACGTTTTGTTGTCAGTTAAAGTGTCTTCAGTGATGTCATGTAAAATAGTAGCGCAAATTGTGGAAGTGTCTGGAAAAATTTGACCAAGAATTATAGCTGCCGATAATGGGTGAGTATAAAAAGGTTCACCGCTTTTACGCTTTTGGTCACCGTGCGCTTTTACAGCAAATTCTATGGCCTTTTCTATACTAGCCTTATCTTTGGCCAAAAATTTATGGGGAATAGATTTAAATACATCAATCATATATTCATTATAGCAATATCCCAGAGTTTGACTCCCCAATAAAACCCTGCTAAGTTATAAGATATTTCAGAGTGGAGGACAAAAATATGGAAGAGAGGAAACTAAAAAGACGCGCACAGGTAGCTTTTTTGATTGAAATCCATCCAAACAATATCACCATTGATCCTTGTGAACAGTTGAGAATAGCCATGGAAAACTCGCAGAATTCCGATGAGTCTAGTTTATCAGCAGAGCTGTTTCAAACAACAAACCATCTGCACGATATTCCAATGGTGATTTATGAAGTCGAAGTTGAAAAAGATGGCAAAGTAAAAACTTACGACTTGCTCACTTGGCGAGATGGTCGCACAGTCCAAAAAAACAGTAAGACCTTTTACGGTTATTGGGCATTGCTCCTTCAAAAAAAGCTCAACAAACATTTTTTTGCGTTCCTTGTTCTAGAAGCAAAAACTAGCAGTTTGTCTGGTTAACTGCTCGCTCCCAAGTTTCCGAACTTGGGAGTTTTCGTTTATGTTAAGATAATAGTATAAGAAACAATTATGCCAGAATTACCAGAAGTACAAACTGTGGTTGCAGAATTAAATCGTAAATTGCACAACCGTAAAATTAGTCGGGTGGCAGTTCATAATGCGAAGTTAATCAGTTTGGGTCCAGCGACAGTTAGTAATATCCGTAAACCAACCCAAGGCACAGTCAATCAGTTTGTAAAGCTGCTCAAAGGACAGAAAATTGTCTCTGTAAAACGCCGTGGTAAAATGTTAATTTTTGACTTGTCTGGACCACTAACAATGCTGGTTCATTTAAAAATGACCGGTCAGTTTATTTTTGAAGATCCTATATTGCGGAAAAAAACTGGGAGTCAGTATCGAATTTTAAATAAACTGTCCGCACCCTTAGTAAAACTACCAGCTAAGCACACGCATGTGGTGTTATCTTTTGACGATGGTTCAACTTTATTTTATAACGATGTTCGTCAGTTTGGTTACTTGCGCATTGTTAAAGATGAAGACATGTCCAAAGTAGCTGAGTTGCAAGCCTATGGTCCCGAGCCTTTGGACAAAAGCTTTACTTATGAAATATTTGCGAAAGCTTTAATCAACCGTAAAAAAATTCCGATTAAATTGGCACTTATGGATACTAAGGTTGTAGTTGGTATCGGCAATATTTACAGTGATGAAATTTTATATCACGCCAAAGTTTTACCACAACGCACAGTTGATAGTTTAAAGTCAAAAGAGTTAAAAGCAATTTATGAGCAGATTAAGCCAGTGCTGGAGATGGGTGTAAAGCACAAAGGCTCCAGCGTGGGGGATTTTATAAGAACCGATGGTAAATGGGGTAGTATGGGCAAATACCACTTTGTTTACGGGCGCAAAGGACAACCTTGCAAGGGCTGTGGTACAATTATTAAAAGCCTGAAGATGGGTGGGAGGACGGCTTGTTTTTGCCCTAAAGAACAGAAGTGACAACAAAAATTTAGCTTTATTTTTGTTGTCATCCCAGAAGCCACGGAGGCACATAGTGCCGTAGGGCTATCAGGGATCTGTCTTTGACTAATTACTTGTTCTGTATTACAAACCTTTATACCAAACTAATAAAATTCCATGGAAAACCAAATCCCGCAAAACTTTGATCGCAATCAAGAACAGCAAATGCTTGCTGAAATTCTAGAAAATACCCGTAAGACTAGAAGCTATATTAAATGGCAAATGATTATCACTATCGCTCTAGTCGTACTGCCAATCCTGGGAGTATTAATTATTGTACCCATGATTCTAAAAAGTCTCTCTGGTTCGTACGGCGACTTATTAATGTAGCTGATTGATGGCTCATATTCACGAAAAATTAGATTATGCTGTAGACGCCGTCATAATTCACGACGGTAAGGTCTTGCTCCGTAAGCACGAAAAGTATAATAAATGGCTTTTTCCTGGTGGCCATATTGAAATTGGCGAAGATCCAGTTGAAGCTTTGTATCGTGAAGTAAAAGAAGAAACAGGACTAGAAGTAGAAATTAGTTTTAATGAAGACGAGGAGTTTATAGACGAAACAGTCAATCTACCACCACCAGATTTTATTAATCGACACTATCTTAATGAAGTCCATGAGCATGTTTCGTTTTTATATGTTGTAACTTCTAAAGAATCCGCTATCAATCCGCTTGCAGGGGAGATGAACAACCCAGAGTCATTTGCTTGGCTAACTTCAGACGAAGTTCGTGACAATGACGAAATTGAGCCAAGAATTAAATTTTATTGTTTAAAAGCTTTAGAAAAAATTAATAATCTTTGATTATGACTAACGATAATTGGCAACAATTTGTGGAGACAGCAAAGGGTAAGTTTGAGGATGTGTCTTTAGCTACAGAAGATTTATATATTGATAACATCGACAGTCCCGGCCCGCACGGTACTGTCGATGTTTTAGAATTCGATATGCCGGCAGGATTTCCTATCACTGGACGCTATCAAGTTCGTCGAGAAAATAAGCCATTGGTTTTGGATAAAAAGATGCACTACTCTCATAGAGCAGGCGATACAGCCCGCACGGAATATGTGTTATCAGACTCGGAGATGTCACACAAGATTAAAGTTTATAAAGAAGATGACTTTGGTGAATGGCAGGAAATTACACCGCAAGCCTTAGGTTTATAATTATGTTAGAGAAAAGAGTATTATCAACTTTAAAATTTTATGGTTTACAAGGTTTGCCCTTAACCTTGTTTGAAGTTTATCAATATTTGTTAGCAGATGAAGATTTGCTGCGCCACAAAATAGATGAAAATTTTGAGTTGATAGATTTGCCTGAAAAAACTTCAGGCTTGAGCGTACGGTTGGATACTTTACTAAGAACTTTACAAACATTGCAAGGTGAAAACCAGGTTCATTCCAGCGATGGTTTTTATTTTCTACCTCATCAACATAACTTAGTGGCGGAAAGAATCAAAAATATTTTTAATGGTTTGGTACGGGAAAAACGAATTCGTCGTTTTATCAAAGTCGTCGCTCACATTCCTTTTGTGAGAGGAGTGTCTTTGGGTGGTTCACAGGCCCTGGGACAACAGCGACCGACTAGTGATATCGATTTACTGGTGATTACTCACACCAGATTTATGTGGCTTTGTCGAACCTTGATGTCGGTATATTTCCAAATTTTAGGGATGCGTCGTCACGGTAATAAAATTGCCAACAGATTTTGCTTAAATCATTACTTTTCAAATATACGAGAAGTTGATGCAGAACGAAACCTATATAAAGCTATGGAATACACTCGTCTGCGACCTTTAATTTATCCAGAAATTTTAAATCTTTTTCAAACAAAAAACCAAGATTGGATAAATGTTTTTATGCCCAACTTTAGACCACACAACTATCGTGCTCATAAGCAGTCACTGGTTCAAAAATTCTTAGAATTATTGCTTAACAATCGGTTTGGGTTATGGTTAGAGGATAAGTTGAAAGCGTGGCAGTCAGCTCGAATTCGACAGGATCAGTTCGTTTTTATCCGTACTGATGAACTTAGTTTTCATCCGGAAAGTAAGCATGAACAGCTGTTGGCTAAATTTTTTGAATAGCTAGAATTTTTGGTAGGAGGAACAATAAAATGCTTGAGAAGCTCTATTGGCAACTGTTTAATGGTTTTGTAGCCTTGTGTATAGTTGCAACTATTACAATGGTTCTTTGCTTAACAATAATTGTGATTGCAGGAATTTTGGAGGTAAGAGATGAAAAAAGAAGTGAGCAAGTTCAGTTTGGCCGATAACCCTTATCCAGCATTAAGGAGGGCTTTGGTGGTTTTAGCAACATTCTTATTTAGCTTAACCCTAGTGACTAATTGTTAAGGCTATGCCCGAACCAAGATTTTGGTTCGGGCTTTTCATTTTGTTGAAAACCAGCTAACTTAATAAGTCTTACTAGTGTATAATAAAGTTAATATCATTATCATAAAAACATGAAAAAACTTTTGGTCATAGCTTTTGCTGTTATGGTTGGGTTAACCCCATTCAATAACGCTCAAGCTGACACTATGGTTGGTCCATTCTCTTTTACTAAAACTTCTTTTGAGTTTTACTACACTTTGGGCGGCGGGCAACCAACTCACCAGAGCCTGGAATTCACTAATACTACCAACTCTGTAATCTATGTTAATTTGAGCGTACCGAACCAACCTGCTTGGTTAAATGCTGGATATAGTACTGATTCTTTAGCAACATCTCCAGGAAGCCCAATGGGTCTAGGTGCGGCAGTGAGTGTTGATGGATTGAATCCGGGTAGTTATTCCACGAGTATTTATATCTCTGGTCAGTTTTCAAATTCACCCATTCGAGTCCCAATCAGCTTAACTATTTATCCTCAAGGCCAATCACAACCATCTAATGCAGTACACCCAGAAGGAACTAATGTTTCTACTTCCGATGGTACGGTTTGGCGTATAAATCAAGGTTCAAGACAGCCTTACACTTCTGCCGGTGCTTTCCTCTCTTATGGTTACAATAGTTGGGCAGATGTCAAAGTAGCTAATGCCGCAGATTTAGCCTTGCCATCAGGTAGCTGTACTCCCGCGGCTGGTGGTGCATCTAGGCCATGTTTTATCTCACCACGCGATGGCTCCCTTATTAACGATAACGGTACTGTATATATCATCAGCGATGGTTATAGATATGGTTTTGCCAATGTTCAGGCTTTCTTGGGACTTGGTTACTCTTTTAGCCACGCTTTGGCTGGCGACACTTCTTTCTTATCAACTGGAGCACCGATTAACTCTGCTCAAATTTCTCACCCAAGCGGAACAGTAGTGAACGATAATGGTACTATCTGCGTTATTAATAGTCCGTTCCGAAGCGGTAATGGTCAGGTAACAAGAGGTTGTTTCTCAACTCTCTCAGATATGAACAGCTGGGGAATCCGCAACTACGAAATTTTACCTGCTAACAACGAAGACAAACTTATTACAATCGGAAGAATTATTGAAGCTAGAACTGCCTATAGCAGTATGAACCCATAAAATAAAAAACTGCTCCTGATATTAGGAGCAGTTTTTTTATTTGGTAAACTCGAGATAAATAATTACAGGGAAGCGGTGCAAGCGGTATTGTAGATTAAATTCTGGACTGTCTTCTAAGCTCTCTAATTCCTTCATGAATCGGAAGTTGAAACCAGCCTCTGTTAAATGATTAAGGTGCTCACTAATTTTATAGAAGTAACACTCCAAAGTTTTGTTGAATGTAAAGTTACGGCTTTGCTTAGAGAACCAGTGATAAGGATTTACTAATAACTTCGCTTTTCGCAAAAGTAATCGACCAATTAAACCACGCTTCCATATCCCAACCGGATACGCATAGTATGGATTAACCATGGTCAGCATAAACTTCCCACCTGGTTTTAGTACTCGACGCAGCTCCGAAAAAGTCTTCACTTGATCTTCAATGTCGTGAGCAGCCATGCTCATAATCACCGTATCAAACTGTTCTGAACCAAAAGGCAGGGGATTATTTAAGTCTGTTTCAACAAAGTTAATTTTTGGATATTTAGATTGTGCATGTTTGATAAAAAACTCTGAACCGTCGCATGCGGTAATATTGTTATACTTCTCGCTTAAACGGTGGCTTAACCAACCAGGTCCACAGGCCGCGTCTAAAATAGCCTGGTCTGGGTTTGACCCTAGTCTTTCCAAAAAAGCCTCAGAGAGCACTTTTCGGAAAAACTGACCATCTTCTGAAGCCAAAAATTCAAGGTAATTTTCAGCTCCTTCAGCATTATTATAAGAATCTTTAGATGTTCTTGAAATCATATGTTTTATTATAACATTTTGTGAAAATACGACTAAAAGCCATCTTGACACCTTGCCGTACTCTGCTAAAATACCTTTAGCACTCAACACAAGAGAGTGCTAAAAATTACATAAATAATCAATCAATATTAAGAAAAGGAGATTTTGTATGAAGGTTAAACCTTTAGGAAACCGAGTGTTAGTTAAACAGCAAAGCCCCGAAGAAGTAACTGCTTCCGGAATTGTCTTACCAGCAGATTCTCAGAAAGAAAAACCCAACCAAGGTACTGTGGTAGCGCTTGGCAACGGAGAACTTATTAAAGAGTACGGAATCAAAGAAGGCGATATAATCGTATTCAACGGTTATGGTATTGCCGAAGTTGAAGTGGATGAAAATGGTACGAAAGAAAAGTACAAAATAGTTTATGTAGCCGATGACGAAGATTCTCAAGCAGTCGCAATTATTGAAAGCTAATCAAGAAAGGAATTTAAGAATGAGTAAAATTATCAAAACTGGCTTCGAAGCCAAGAAGTCTATCAAAACTGGTGTCGACATTGCAGCCGACGCTATCAAAGTAACCCTTGGTCCAACTGGTAAAGCAGCTATTCTAGACCGCGGTTTTGGCAGTCCAACTATTTCTGATGACGGTGTAACTGTCGCTAAGGAAATTGAGCTTGAAGACAAATTCGAAAATATCGGTGTGTCTTTAATTCAAGAAGTGGCTAATAAAACTAACGATGAAGCGGGTGATGGTACAACTACTGCAACTGTTTTGGCTCGCAGAATGATTAACGAAGCTTTTGAAGTCGTGGCAGTTGACCCTTCTCGCGCCTACGACATTAAGCGTGGTATGGACAAAGCAGTAAAGTTCGTTGTCGGTGAATTAAACGCGATTAAGAAAACTGTTAGTACAAAAGAAGAAATTGAACAGGTTGCGACTATTTCCTCTTTGGATCCAGAAGTTGGCAAACTAATCGCTGAAGCTATGGAAGAAGTTGGTAATGATGGCGTGATTACCGTTGAAGAAGGTCAAACCATTGGTCTTGAAAAAGAAGTTGTAAAAGGCATGCGCTTTGATAAAGGGTTCGTTTCACCTTACATGATTACTAACGGTGAGAGAATGGAAGCCGTATGGGAAGATCCATTTATTTTAATTACAGACAAAAAAGTTTCTAGCGTACAAGATGTATTACCTTTGCTTGAAAAAGTTGCACAGAGTGGTAAAAAAGAAATTGTCATTATCGCCGAAGATGTAGACGGAGAAGCACTAACTACTTTCTTGCTCAACAAACTGCGTGGCACTTTCAGTGTGCTAGCAATTAAAGCTCCTGGTTTTGGTGATCGCCGTAAGGAAATGTTGCAAGATATTGCTGTCTTGACCGGTGCTACTGTCATTACTTCAGAACTGGGCTTAAGTCTGGATAAAACTGAATTAGACCAATTAGGTCGCGCTCGCAAAGTTATCGCTACTAAAGACCACACCACAATTGTAGATGGTCAGGGCGACAAAACTCAGATTGAAGAACGAGTTAACCAAATCCGCACTGCGATTAAAGAATCAAATTCTGACTTCGATCGCGAAAAACTTCAAGAACGAATGGCTCGTTTGGCTGGTGGAATTGGTGTTATTAAAGTAGGTGCTTTCACAGAAACAGAAATGAAAGCAAAAAAGTTCAAAATTGAAGATGCATTAAATGCAACTCGCGCTGCGGTGGAAGAGGGAATTGTGGCCGGTGGCGGTTCTGCCTTATTGTATGTTCAATCCATGTACGATAAATTCAAAACTTCTAACAGTACTTTAACTCGCGCTGAAGAGAGTGGCGCGTGGGCAGTGTTCAAATCTTTGTCCGAACCATTCTTGCAAATGGCAATTAACTCTGGTCTTGAAGAAGGTCAGGTTATGGCTGAAGTTCGCAGTGCTCAAAAAACTAATCCAACTCAAGGTTTTGACTTCTCAGTTCGTGATGATTCCAACGTAATGGCGAGTGTCAAAGATATGATTGTCTCAGGTATTGTGGATCCTGTAAAAGTTACACGATTAGCGCTAGAAAATGCAGTTTCAATTGCCTCTACTCTAGTGACGACTGAAACAATTATTGTCGACAAGCCAGAGCCAAAGTCTGATGCTTCAGGTGGAGCAGGAGGCATGGGCGGAATGGGTGGTATGGGAGGCATGGGCTTCTAGGAACGGAATAAGACTGCAAAATTATAAAACCTCAGAAGAAAAATCTTCTGAGGTTTTTGCTATCCAAATAAAAAACTTCCCTCGCATGTGGTATGCGGGGAAGCGTAAAAATGGTTTCGGCCGTGGTTAGGCCGCCATTGCTTTTTGATAAGTACATTCCAATACTTTTTGGAATTCTTTAGTGACCATACTTTTCAATGTTTCAGCGGTATCAGGATTGACACCCGAAAAATCAAAAACTATTTGCAGTCGTTTGCCTGGATGATTTTTTAGACTATTTTCAATCAAGTCCAGTGCATCTGGAATATCTTCACAAATTGTGAGAGGTTTGGCTCTGATAATCACAGATTCTTTAATGCTGTAATTTTTAGCTAACTCCAACGGGCTACAACCAAAGGCTATCACCAGTTTCTTTATCATATTTTTTATCCTCCTTCTGCCTTCTACTTTGTATGAATACCATATCATTCTACTGTAAAAACGATACTTTGTCAATAGATAGGTTGGTAAAATGCTTATTTCACCCTTATTTAAGCCATTGACAAATAGGGTAAATTAAGCTAATATGATTAGCTAGTTAGATAACTAGTAATTACTCAAGTTTTACTTGTGTCACAGGCTCCTGATTTCGGTTACTCGGATTGGGGGCGCTATAAAGAGTTCATTTGAATTTGTTCATTAGTCCTCGGTACTTCGTACCTGCGGAATCATTCACAAATTCAAATGAACTCTTTTTGTTTGGTATGGGGTTATTGTTTTTTCGCTAGTCCTCGGTACTTCGTACCTGCGGAAGCACTCAAAATTATTTCTGTGGGTCTCTTTGTTTTATAAGGAGTTCGCTAGTCCTCGCTTTACTGCGGAGACGCCTGCCTACCTGTAGGCAGGCTCGTAAATAACCCTGGATTACATACTTTACTCATATTTCAAAAACGGTATAATATAGCCAAAGCACATTTTACAAACCATAGGAGGTAGATATGAACAAATTGATTTTCTTTTTAGTGATGATTGCTTTGTTCTGTACCCCTGTGGAAGGACAAAAGCGAAAAACATCAAAAACCAAACCCAAAGCGGCTAAGTCAACTCGGCTTCTAAAAAAAACAACTAAGACTAATCGTAAGAAAGTTGTGCCAAAAAAGCCTAAAATTGCTCAGGAAGTGCTTGTAAATTCAAACAGTGTTCAAGTATTTCCAAGGTGTAGTTATGGTAGTAGTCACCTAAACATTACTGCTTATGGTAAAATCATATTCACAGAAGCAGTAAAAGTTGGTGTTAAATCTTCTGGTGAAGCTGATGGTTATTGGGTTCAAGCGCCGAACGGTTGGTCTGGCTTAAAAGAAGGTAAAGTTTTGAAAGCACTTTTTGATCAGCTTGAGCCTGATACCTTAGAGGTATATCCTGGTCTTGCTCGGTATAATAGTACCCCTATTAACATGGTGGTGATGATTAGAGACAAGTGGTATCAAGAAGACTTGGAAACTGTAGATCAGATTATGCGTGAGCATGTTGTAAGCTTTGGGTTCAATTATAACTTCGTTCCTTGGGAGTGCGCACGTCCGAGAAAAGAAGCCAATGCCGAACCAAAGCCAAAACCTTTGCAGATTTTGCAGTAAAAACTGGGGTAAAATCCAAGGTATGGCCGGTGTGAAAACACCGGCTTTTTTCTATAATATAAGACTGTTTTTAGAGAGTTGACTTTTTAGGCTCAAATTGGTAGAATTACCGAGCATTAATTATCAAATTTGTAGATTTAAGGTGGTTTAAAGCTATATTCCTGACAATCTAGATTATCAATTCAAATTTATGGGCGTACCAAAAAAGCATAAAACTCGAAGTGGGCGTAATCAACGCCGCAACCACCACGCGCTATCTGCACAAAGTTTTGCAGCCTGCAAGAACTGTGGTAACGCAACTATGGCTCACAAGCCATGTCCTAATTGCGGACAATATAAAGGACGTAAAATCGTCTAAGCAAAAAACGCATTTTGCGTTTTTTTGTTATACTAGGGGAGTAAATTAATTTTTTTAAATGGCTAATCGACACTTACTTCGCACAGTTGCAATGCAAGCTCTGTTCGAGTGGGATTTTAATAATCAAACCGGCGACATTAATCAAATTACTGATCATGCGATTAGTGAATTTGCTGTAGGCGCAGAAGATACCGAATTTACAAAGAAGTTAGTTGAAGGCGTGGTGGAAAATTTAGAAGCTTTAGACAAAGTGATTGTTGAAACAGCTCCAGAATGGCCAATTGAACAAATCACAGCTGTCGATAGGAATGTTCTGCGTGTTGGTATTTATGAGCTTTTATTTTCTCAAGAAGTTCCTCCAAAAGTTGTTATCAACGAAGCTGTAGAAATGGGCAAAGTCTTTGGCGGCGAATCTTCAGGAAAGTTTGTAAACGGTGTGCTCGGCACTCTATTTAAGCAGAAATTTGCTAAAGAAAAAGAAGCTGACGAAACGATTGGTGTTGCCACTGATGAACCGGAACTAACTGCCGAGACTGGTGAAGAGATTGGTATTGAACCAATTGATGACGAAGCAGTGTCGTAGTTCGATTCATCAATGATTTTGAAATTTATCTCCTCACGAATCTTCTAAGAATAAAACCAAACAAAAATAATTATCCGCTAACTTGCGGATTTTTATTTTTCTTTAACATTTTTTAAACGCAAGTTGAGTAAGGCACTGTTATTGTTTGAATAAGATCATTAACAAATATCTTATGAGAAAAACACTGTCTTGGTTTCTTGCCGTAGCTTTAGTTGCGGTGCAATTTAACGGTTTCAGTATTGTGAGAGCTGAAACCCTGCCCATTCTAATTTCTTCTGTACAAATTACAGGTGGAACTGGAAAAACATCACACGATTTTGTAGAGTTGTTTAATCCAAATGAGCAACCTGTTAGCTTAGAAGGTTATTCGTTGGTGAAAAGGACTGCCACTGGGGTGTCCGATAGTTTAGTGTTTAGTTGGGATTCCCTAGAGGCAATAATCCCAGCGCATGGTTTTTACCTGTGGGCGAACGATGCCTTTTCGGAAATTGGTACAACCCCAGATGTTCTTAGTTCAGCAACTATCGCCAATGATAACGGTATTGCACTAAGGAAAGGCGAGCTAAATAGCGGTGAGTTAATCGCTAGTATTTCTTGGGGAAGTGCTGAGAATGGATTTACAAAAGCCATTGCTCAAAACCCTGCGGCCTCAAAATCGCTCTCTTTGAAGAATGTTCTCAATTTTGAACAAGGTTATGAAATTAGGGATAGTAGTCCTAGAAACTCTACAGTTATTTGGTCAGAACCAGAGCCTGAACCGCTTACCGATTTAGCACAGTGCGTAAGTAATAATTTCCCAAATTCAATTTCCGTTGACAGTGCCATTACAGGCGAGCTTGTAATTAAAAACAACGGTACTTCCACTTGGCTAGCCGGTGACGGTGGTTATGGTCTTAAGTTTAGTGAGCTGACAGAAGTTGTTGCAATCAGTGAATTGGTTGCACCTGAGCAAACAATCTCTATCACAACTGGCAACTTTACAGAACCAAAAAATTACACCCTAGATTGGCAAATGGTGAATTCTGAAGGTGTTGTGTTCGGTGAATTATGTACTCATAATTTAAGCGTGGAAACTGTAAGTGAACCACCAGTTAGCGATATTGATAACGATTTAGTAAAGATCACGGAGATTTATGCAAACCCAGTCGGTACTGACAGCGGACAAGAGGTTGTTGAGTTTTATAATGGTAATAATGAAAGTATTAACATCAAAAATTGGCTGTTGGATGATATTAACTCAACCGATATTATAAGTACCAATGCTTATAGAATTGATGCTGATACTATAATTTCAGCCAAAGGGTATAAGGCTGTTACTATTCCCAGCGGCAAGTTCGCCTTAAATAATTCTGGCCAGGAATATGTATCTTTGCTTGACGATGAGGAGAAGTTCATCGATACTGTCAGTTACTCAGTAACCATGCCAGAAGGCAAAGGCTATGCATTGATAAATGGAGAATGGTTTCTAAACAGCTTAAGCTTGGGCTCTGCTAATCAAAAAGATGTTATTCCTGAAGATGAAACTGGTGACGAAGAAGACACAGAAGAAGACATCCCAGAAGATGACTCAGAGGATAGTCCAACAACAATTATCATCTCGGAAATCTATGCTTTCCCTGACAGTAAAATGTATAAAGACGAGTTCGTGGAGCTTTATAATCACGGATCTCGACCAGTGTCCTTAGGCCACTTTTCTATCCACGTTGGCGATAAATCAAAAAAGCTTGCAGATAAAATTGTACAACCTGGAGAGTTTACTACTGTGGAGGCAGGCGAGCTACCGGCTCAACTACGAAACGCAGGACAAGTTGTGAAGATAGTAACTGAAAATAATATAGTAATCAATGAGGTGGAATATCCTAAAAGTGAAAAAGGGATGTCTTACTCTATCAACTTAGATGGTGAGTATGCGTGGAGTACAATAGTCACACGCGGAAAGATTAACGAAATAGTTGCAAAAGCATTGCCAGTTCCAAAGTCGTCCGCGCCAGCAAAACAGATTCAAGCCGTAGCAAAACCTAAAACGGCACTCGCTAAAACTTCTACAGTGAAACCAAGTCAACAAAATCCAGTAAGCACTTCGGTAAAAAATTCTGAGGATGCTATATCTAGCACAACTGATCAATCAAAAACCCAAGGTGCCAAAAATAAAACAAATGGTGTTGCGGGTTTGGTCTTGGCGGGTTTAACAACTGTAGTTGGGGCCATGTTCGCTTTATACCGAAGTCAGATATTGTAACTTTGAAAGTTCCCGGTCGTTATGCTAATGTAAAAGAAGTCAGATATTAATGCAAAACTAATGTTCAAGAAAATTTGGTGGGCGATTGAATATGTAATTGGATATATCCTCAATAATATCGGTAAGAAGATCACCGGCTAGTTTGGATATTTCAATAAACTGTGTTATTATCGATATATAGACTATTAAAGTTTATAAGAGCTTCTATGAATAAATCACACTTAATTGAAGTTTTGGCGGCTAGGCTGTCGATTACATATACTGAAGCAGAGCGAATGCTTAACTCTCTTATCAGTTTAATTTACGAAACTTTGCGCAGCGGAGATAAAGTTAACATTAGCGGTTTTGGCCAGTTCAGCGTATCTCACAGAGCTCCCAGAATCGGAGTTAATCCACGCAATCCATCACAGAAAATTCAAATTCCAGAACTTAATACTCCAAAGTTTAAAGCTGGTGAGGCATTCAAAGATGCTGTAAAGCTTCGTCCAAACTCTGGTAACTAGATACAAAATTAAAAACCGCCTCGGTTATTACCGGGCGGTTTTTTTATTTCTAATTTAGAATAATTTCAGATTCCAACGGTGTTGTCATTTGGCCTTCCCATTCTTCGTTGCTCTCGTAATCTTCTTCCGATGATTCACCATCTCCAGAGTCTGACATAGACTGGTCTACTTTTTCTTGGAAGCTTTCCCAATCTGTCCCTGCACCAATACTGAACCCAACAATACTAGCAATGATAGCGATTCCGGCAACTACTGCTAGTAACTTATAGTACCAGTCACCTCTAGGGGTCGGGTTGGTTGGGTTTGCTGAGAGTTGTTTGTATGCGATATAACCTAGTAGATAGCTAAAAGGCGTGATAATGATAGTAATCGGGCTAGTCTCGAAGCCTGTCATCATCATTACAAATAGAATAATTAACATAGCGAAAACTAACACACCAAACATATTCCACCATCGTCCACGGATCAAATCTCGACTACGCTTGAAAGCCTGCCAAGTTGTTAGGTTCTCAATCACAGCTACATACAATACAAGATACAAGCTAACAAATACAATTATTCCGGGAATGATAAAAAATATAGAACCCGCAAACATTGCAAGCAAGGCAAGTAAATACGTCGGCATCAACGGTTTGATTTTCGGCAAAGCATTGAGCAATGCTTGGCGCACTGTAATATACTCTTCAGAATGAATAACATTTAATGAGGCGATAAAGGACCACAAGGTGACTGCCAATATTGCAATTATTATTGCTAATAAACTAAGTGCGAATATAAAGACAGTTAAAGCTGGGATTTTGATAAGCAAACTTATGCCCACTAAAATCGCAGCAGGTATGCTTACCGCAATCATAGCTCCGAGCATTGAGGCTAACATTATCAAATCGATACCTAGTAGGCGCCATATCTTACTTTTAGCTAGCTCCCATGCTTCATCTAGAAGTTGGAGAAGACTGAGTTTGTATGTTCTGGCGGGAAGAGCAGCTTGAACATTATTTTCTTGTTCCATAAATATAGTTTAATAGTAACTTAATCATAGTTGAAAAGGACTATATACACAACATTGTAAAGTTGTTGTTTTCTTCGATTCCTCAACTAATCATTTCAAAGAAAAAATACCACTGACATGGTGTCCTTTCTTTGGAGCGGGTAGGGGGCCGAACATACGTTCGGCATTTCCACTAACATTTCCACCTACGGTGGAAATGGAGGTTGGTCAGAATCTTCGATCCTACTACCATTATTCCAAACAAAAAATCCCGAACAGGTCGGAATATTTTGTTTGGAGCGGGTAGGGGGAATCGAACCCCCATCATCAGTTTGGAAAACTGAGATAATAACCATTATACGATACCCGCACGCACTGGTTTTGCTAATAACTAAAAATTGAAATTTCTATTTGAACTGAGACGACTGAGGGCCAGATGGCCCGTGGTCGGGAACCCGGGACTCGAACCCGGAACCTCTCGGTCCCAAACCGAGTGCTCTAGCCAATTGAGCCAGTTCCCGTAAATTACCTTGAAGGGGACAACCCATGAAGGGGTTTTCCCTTTCAACGCTAATCCGTAAACGGAATCGCTGCTACCTCTTTCCAATGACACTTCGCAACTGGCAAAGCCAGATTGCTTCGTGTTTAAAATCTATAAAGCATTATATCTCAACTGCTTGGGTGCAGTCGAATGCTATTTGTTAACAGATACCTCTTCATTAAAACTTTACGTCATTCCCGCGCCTGTCTGTCGAAGGCAGGGAGGTGGGAATCGAGTCTTAAAAGTAGTTTTTGAATTCTCTCGATTACTCAAAAGAACTCATGCTTACCAAACAATTTTACTGGAAAACTTGGCTTTTGGCAATAGGGGACAATTAAAAGACAACCCTAAGATAATGCTATAATCAGATTATGAAAACTCCAAAGAAAACCACCAAGAAAGCTGTAGTAAAAACTGCTAGAAAAGCCACTCCAAAGCTACCGGTGAAGAAAAAGCACAATAACGGTACTCTCTATAAAGATATTACCAACTTCATTTACGAAGCGGGGAACTTAGCAAAAACTCCTCGTTCTGGGTTTTGGCTTTTAGGTTCTGGAAACCAGTCCGTGGCTGAACACACCGTACGCACAATTTTCATCACTTACTGTTTATGTAAACTTACCGAGAATGTTGATTTCTATAAAGCTGTCATGATGGCACTCGTTCATGATTTCGGTGAAGGCAGAACCTCTGATCACAATTACGTTCATCAAAAATACGGACGTCTTTCAGAAGACATGGCCATGGATGAATTAGCAGAGACAATGCCATTTGGAAATGAAATTAAAGATTGGTACAAAGAGTCTGGTGCAAAAATTACTATGGAATCAAAATTAGTAAAAGACGCAGACCAACTTGAATGGTTAGCATCTATGCGTGAAGAAGAGAGTAGGGGAAACACTAAAGCACACCGTTGGGCACAAATTGCAGAGAAGAGAATTAAAACTTCTGCAGGAAAAAAGATTGCTAAGATGTTAATGCAAACTCATCCTGATGAATGGTGGTTTGATGCCAAAGATCCGTGGTGGGTGGACAGGAATAAAAAATAAAACAAACAACAATTAAGTCAATTAAAGAATTAATTTAGACTAGTGCAAGAAATTTAAATTATCATCCCGTGCCCATTAGTTAGTAGGAAGGAGGTGGTTGCATAGAGCCAAAAACTATCACCAAAAAGGCATTTGACTCCAAGACTACTTTGTTTTATAATACTTCTATATCAAGTCTTCGCTCCTTACTTAAAGGCAAACTAATTCATATCGAATCAATCACTATAAAATTAAGTTAAACAACGGCCTTTTCTGCAAAACAAGCGTTATTTACTAATAGTTTTATGGTTTTTTTATACTCCAAGCTTGAAGGTCTATTAAAGCTTCAAAATATAATGACCATAAAAAAGCTTTTATGTAACACTTTTCCAACAAAGGTCGTCTAACTCGGTGCATAGGAAAAAGCTAGCTTTTAAAACTTAGCACTAGTGAACTGAAAACAACTGTCATCTATATTATAGAGAGACAACTAAATTTAGTTCGGTAGTTATACAGTTACAGCGACGAGTTCATAAGGTTAAAGGAAACTTTAACCATCGCACATTTAATTATTGACCTAGTCTATAAATTCACTTTCGAAGGTGCTCTATTAATAACACTGTAGTTATGAAAATCTCTACAGCCGAGCTACTTGGTCGAACTTCATAAGCTAAATGGTTTTAGACAAGTTAATCAATAATCGGTCTTGAGTATTGCACACTTAGTTGTGCTCTAGAGCAACTTTGTTTGTCGCTCTACTGAAGCTCGTCAAAATTAAATTAAAATATTTTTTAAAGCCATTGATTGTCTCAATTGAATAATCAATTATGCCGCCTCTCTTTTGTCATAAAATGAACACAAGCGAGAAACGACAACTTTAAAAAATGGAGTATTAAATGTCTAATTTATTTAAAAAATTAGTTACTGGTGTAGCTACTAGCGCCTTGGTTCTTTCCATGTTCGCTGTAGGTGCTCCTGTAGCAGATGCTGCTACTGCTGGCGGAGTTTACTCCACTCCAGACGGTACTGTATGGTTCGTTACTAGCGACATGCAAAAGCGTCCATTTACATCTGCTGGTGCTTTCTTGAGCTACGGATTCCTATCCTTCGCACAAGTTATGCCTGCTGATGCATCTGTAACTTCTCTTCCAACTGGTGCTTTTATCGCTCCAGCTGATGGCAAAATTTTCTGTGCTGCTGAAACCAAAGGTTCTGATGTAGCTGGAGAATGTGCCTTAATCACTGGTAGCATGAAGGCTTCCTTCACTTCTGCTGCAGTATTCGGGTTACAAGGTCACACTTTCTCCCGTGCAATTACTGGTGACTCTTCTTTCTTGACCAAAACTGCCAACATTGACAACGGCTCTGCCGCTCACCTTCCAGGTGTATTGATCAACAATGGTGGTACTGTTCAAATGGTAGTTTCCGGTGGTCTATGGGGTATCCCATCTATTGAAGTATTCAATTCTTGGGGTTACTCTTTTGCTGACGTAGTTCCTGCAAACGCTGCAGACGTCACTAAAGCTCAAATTGGTATTATCCCAGCTCGTACTGCTGGCAAATTAGTACCAAGTGGTATGACTGGTCCTATCACTCCAGGAAATGGTGGAACTGGAACTTTCAACCCTAATGGTGGAACTCAAGGTTCTATCAACGAATTCACTCTAGGTTCTCGTGACGAGACTGAAGCTCTTGAAAGC
>JBBSJS010000017.1:0-18163 GCA_038257015.1 Candidatus Doudnaibacteriota bacterium
CATCTTCCTTCTATCTAATGATGCTTGGTTTGTTCTTTGCTAAGATTCCAATTCCTTTCTTACGCAGAACTTTAGTAGCGCTATTTATCGGGATGAATATATTTGCTATTGGTTATTATTGGAATGAAGTGAATCCTAATGAGCGACGCGGTATGGCCGAAACTTCTGCAATGCTAACAGCTAACGTAGAGCCTGACCATAAGCTATTTGTGGGAAATAATTTTGAATTCTTTAACTTCAAATACTATAACGAAACTCCGGTAAGACCTTTGTTGTACTCTGCAGGCTACTCAGTAAAAGACATGCCTCATTATGCCGGCACCGCAATCCTTACTGACGAGGATTTGGTCTTGAATTTTGAAGAAGCCACAAAACCTGGCGACACTGTTTGGCTAATCTATACAAATGGGTTTGGTGGAACCAAGCCTGATGTACCAAAAAATTGGAATGAGGTTAGTCTTCACATTACCAAAGAAATTCGACCATATGTTGGTACACTAATTTACGTCAGTCAATATAAGGTCCAATAAACTATTAAACAAAAACCCTTCCAGCTAAGGAAGGGTTTTTGTTTAAGTTATTTACTACAAGGAGTGTTTACCAAACAGATAAAAGCTTTACTATCGACCCTCATATCAATGTAGTCCAATTGGTTAAATCTATCGGGATTCATTTGAGAAAGCAGTAAAAGTAATCGTGCCACTACTGAATCAGGTTCTTGCGTAGAATTAATGCGGACATAATACTGTGACCCGTCATTCTTGGAACGTGGCAAGTAAACTAAAAGCTCTCCACCTTGTAAGGGCAATTCTATTTGAGGCAGAGCAGTATTGTTGTCATTTTTATCTTCAGACTCACCTTCACCTTCTATAATTTCCACTTCATTTACGATGTCGCTAGAATTCACAGAATTTTCAGAAGCTAGTTGATCGACTTTGATACTTGTTGGAATTTTTAATTCGATATACTGGACTTGATCAATTTTATCTTCTATAAAATCATAAAAACTATTTAAGTTAACCAGTAATTCTTGGCTTAAGAAAGCTTGATTTTCTTCCAACGTGAATGGGTAATCAAATTTTAATTTGGTCATTGAAGAATTTTGCTCATTCTTCCACTGTACTTCCTCGCTAAGTCCTGACAAACCTTTTAAAGTTCCGTCGTTGTAAACATCGTATACTTTCGAGTTAGCTAATACTAAATATTTTTCATACTTTAAAGTTACGCTAACTGTGATTTTACCAGTCTTCCATTCGCGAATTATCGAGTTAACCTGGTAAACGTTTGGGTTAGTAGATATCTGTTGAATAATCTTTTTCGGCTGAAGAAACAACAAGTTATTTTTTGGGTACCAAAATGGATTAGTATCAATTACCTTCTTGGCTTCAGTTTCCAGTAAGGTTTTCTCTGATAAGTTAGCACCGATAACTTCAACAGATTTAATGCTTAATAAATTAGGCACATATAAGATGTAGATCAAGCCAAGTAATCCCAAAAAAGCCAAAGCTTGCGACCACCAAGTAGACAAACCGAGTCTTTTCATAAAAGTTGCGTACGGAGTGTTTGAAACAGGGTTACTTTTTCGTTTAAAGTTGCGCGCTTGTCGAACTTTGCTGGTAAACTCTTTCTGCTCAAAACGAACTTTGGATTTAGTTTTGTTTTTTTTAAATAACATCTATATTGAAGTTTTGCGAAATTGTTGTTTTGTGTGGTACTCGATAGCCAAGTTTATTAAGGCATCTAGAAGTTGTGAGTAAGGCAACCCACTTGCCTCCCACAACTTTGGGTACATGCTCATTTTTGTGAAGCCTGGAATAGTATTTAATTCATTGATAACAATTTGCCCATTCGCTTTTAAGAAGACATCAACCCGAGCCATGCCTGATAATCCTAAAACTTGATATGCTGAAGCAGCAATATTTTGAAGCTCGGTAATTCTTTTCTTGTCTAAGTTCTTAGCAGGAACATCGAGGGTTGTATCATTATCTTCTGAATATTTTTCAGTGTAAGAGTAAAATCCCTGGTTTGGAATAACTTCTCCGGGTATAGAAACTATAACATCCTCGTTGCCCAAAACTGACATTTCGATTTCTCGGCCAACAATTGCTTGTTCCACTAAAATTTTATTGTCATATTTGTAAGCTTCTTGTAAAGCTTTTTTGAATTGTGAAGAATTAATTGCTTTGCTTACTCCAACTGACGATCCACTGTTAGCTGGCTTTACAAAAACTTCTGAAGCTAGAACTTTCACAACTTCATTCCAAGATATCTCCATGCCATTTTCCAAAACGATAAATTTTCCGATAGGCAATCCAGCTTCGCGCAACAGCCTTTTCGTAATATCCTTATCCATGCCAACAGCAGAGCCTATAAGATTAGGGCCAACCACAGGCAAGTTTAAGATTTGTAGCAATCCTTGAACGGAGCCATCTTCCCCATTTGAGCCGTGTAGTACCGGAAATACTGCATCAATTTTTGGCAGTTTTTTTGAGAGTCCTGAAACTGCGAACTCTTGCCCGGCTTTACCAGGCTGAAGCAAAACATGTTGACTGCTTGGACCAAGCTTTACAGTCTTCGAGTTTTTGGATTGAATAAAATAATTATTTTGGTTTTGTAATTGCCACAAACCAGATTTAGTAATTCCAATAAGAACCGAGTTATATTTAGTTTTATCCAGAGCTTCAATAATGCTTTGAGCTGATTGAAGAGAGACTTCATGCTCTGAAGATTTACCACCGAACAGTACAGCAAGATTAAGTTTTTTATTTTTAGTATTCATTTAAATCAGTTTTATAAATTACTCTGTTAACCATTTTCCATATTGTCTTGGCAGAAGCTCTGAAGACATCATCGGTTCGGCCATAATTTCTTTACTCACTCTCTCCATGCGTGCACCCTGTGAACCTTTAACTATAACCAGCATACCTTCTTTTACCAACTCCAAAGCTTTGCTTGCTGTAACTTTAGAGTTTTCGAAGCTAAACACCTTAGTTATATTTAATCCCGAAGCGATTGCTTCTTCAGCAATTAAAATGGCCAAGCTGCCAGAAGTAAGTAAATAGTCAGGGTTAATAGTTGCAATGAGTTTGCCAATTTCACGATGAGCTTGTTGTGATTGTTCGCCTAGCTCCAGCATATCTCCTAAAACAATCATTTTTTGCTCAGCAGGCCACTTTGCAACTAAATCTAGAACTTCTTTTACTGAGTCTGGTGAAGCATTATAACTGTCATCTAAAATAATGCTGCGCTTTAATCCACTGAACACATTCATGCGTCCAGCCACTGGACGATAATTTAACAAACCTTGCTCAATAACATCTTTGTGGATACCTAGCGTTTCAGCCACAGCGATTGCAGATAAAACAGCATAAACATGAGCACGGCCCAGCACGGGTAAGCTGATACTATAATTTTGTGATTTTGATTTTACTCTTAACTCTGTTGTAACTGGTAAACCAAAATTCTCTGAAGAAGACTCGAGTTTTACGTCAGAATTATTTTCGATTCCATAAGACACCAAAGTTTTATCTGACAACTGAGCCTGTTCGTAAGCAAGTACGTTATCATGATTAACAATTGCCACTCCTCCAGGTTTTAAGCCTTTCAATAGTTGGCCTTTTTCTTCAGCAACTGCTTCAGCAGATTTAAAAAATTCATAATGAGCCAACCCTACATAGGTTAAAACTCCAATATTTGGCTGAGCAATTGAAAGCAAATGGCTCATGTCGCCTGGATGATCAACGCCCATTTCCAATACCAACACTTTCGGATAATCGTGTGGAAGCAAGATCAGTGAAATCGCTTTTGTGAATAATTGTAACCACGCAACAATACTTCTTCCCGGAGCGTGAGCACCGATAATGGTTAAGGGCACACCAAACTCATTATTGTAATTCTTTTCTGTTTGTCTAGTTTGAAACTGACCTGACACTGCCAAAAAAATGGCATTCCGTGCAGAAGTTTTACCTACGCTACCAGTAATGCCAATTATTTTTGGATTGTATTTTTGAACGATTTTACGAGCAAGGCTTGCGAGAATCGTTTGCATCAATGAAACCATAGTTTAGCTTTCTTGATCAAGATTTCTATCAATAACTTCTGTACCAACATATTTTTGGAGTACTTCAGGAACTGCGATACTACCATTTTTTTGTTGGAAATTTTCCATGATGGCAATTAAAATTCGCGGACTTGCTACTGCAGTATTGTTTAATGTAAAGGCGTATTGAATATTCCCTTCACTGTCTCGGTAGCGTAAGTTTAGCCTGCGAGCTTGCCAATCGGTAAGACTTGAATCACTGTGAGTTTCACCATACTTATTTAAGCCTGGCATCCATGTTTCGATATCATACATTTTATATTTCCCTGCACCCATGTCACCTGTACAAATATTAAGTACTCGGTAGGGAAGTTTTAAATCTTGTAAAAGTTGTTCGCTTAATTCGCGTAACTTTTCTAACCACACATCCGCTTCGTTGATATCTGCTTTACAAATAACAACTTGTTCTACTTTCATAAATTCGTGAACACGATACAGCCCTTTAACATCTTTGCCATAACTACCCACTTCACTACGATAGCAAGGTGAAATACCGCTCAACTGAATTGGCAACTGGCTTTCATCCAATATCTTATCGGCGTAATACGCAATTAGCGATGGCTCTGATGTCCCTGCTAAGAAAACAGGTTCCTTAGTGCTTTCGTCTTCCATTTGTGCCGCATTACCAACTTGATAAACTTCTGAGCGCCCAGCTGGGAAATGACCACTGCCTACCAATGCAAATTCGCGAACTAAAACTGGAGGCACCATCAAAGTGAACCCTGCTTCTCTCATCTTGTCTAAACAATAAGATAATAAACCATGCTGTAGTAAAACAGCTTCGTTTTTCAGGTAATATCCTCGGAAACCAGAAACTTGAGTTCCTTGTTCTAAATCGATTAAATCTAAAGACTTGCCTAAGTCGATATGATTTTTTGGTTGGAATTCAAACTTGGTAGGAACTTCTGCAATCTTGGCATCATCTTTAGGGTCAACATGGCCTTGAGCTGGACTCCAATAGCTCCACGGCACATTAGCACTTTCGTCAGGACCAATTGGGCTCTCTGGCGAAGGTACGTTAGGGACAGACAACATCATAGTTTGATACTCAGCTTCTACTTCACGAAGTCTTGCTTTTAACTCCTGCTGATTAGTAGCAACTTCTTGCATTTCTAACAGGCGAGCTTTCTTATCTTCTTCGGAAAGTGTTGGAAGCTCTTTGGAAAAAGCGTTTTTTGTAGCTTGCAGACTTTCTGTTTCGGAAAGCAAAGTACGGCGCTGTTCGTCTAGCTCCATCAACTGATCTAGATTTAAGTCGATGCGTTTATCTGTGACGGCTTTTTGCAGCACGTCACGGTTTTCTCTGATGTATTTAATATCTAACATAATAAAATTTAGTTTATAACACTGACACGGCTAACTGCTCAGCACGCTTGGCAAGTGAAAAATCTCTTTCTGATAATTCGCCTTCTTCTCCAATAACTATGGACACTTTTACTTGACTCCCACTTAACATTATTTCTGGTCGCATATTACTGTGAGTGGCGACAATTGCTAATTGGTTAAGAAAATCTAAGGCTTTCATATCTTCGTCAAAACCATAAGTCTTGATAATTCTATCGTCGTGAATTTCCCAGCCACGAATACCAGTTAATTTATGCGCTAAGTCGATTTCAGTTATACAGCTCATTTTTGTGAATTTAGTCCTTAAATTATAGCAAATTACAGGCTATAATGGGAATAGCTGTACGGGAGCTCATTTTCCTGCTAAGCTGAACAGCTAAATCTATAGGAGGGTTTATGGAACATAATTGTGCTAATAACAAGCACCACCACAAGCCCACCAAGAGATTGGTTGCGGCTTTAGGACTGACGGTCACCTTCGCTTTTGTGCAAATGTATAATGGTATTATTGCTAACGCCACAGTATTAATTGCTGATGCGTGGCATATGCTGGCTGATTCTGCCAGTATGCTCATTGCACTTATTTTACCTTGGTTAATCCTGAAAATATGGAACAACCGTGTAAAAAGTGAAGCAATTAGCGCTCTAGCCTGTAGCTCACTACTACTACTCCCTTGCTGGGAAATTATTGAGCGCATTATCGACAAATGGCACACTGACAGCACGTTGGATGCCGCACGCCTAACATGGGTAGCCATTATAGGGTTGCTCGTCAACAGTGTGTGTTTGTGGCTTGTTCACAGCAAAGACAATCACGAACATCTCAGTATGGAAGGAGTAAAGTGGCATATTGTCGGCGACCTATTGGGTTCAGTTGCCGCGATTACAGTCGGCATTGTCAGCTTATTGTCAGTTCAAGCCTCCGCCTGGGCTAATATTACGGGAAGTGCTATCATCTTGATAATTTTGTTATTCGGACTGATTCGTTTGGCAAAGGTATCACTTTTGTCGATATTCTCAACGCCAGAGGGGCAAGCAACCTAAACCGCGACTTTAACAAGTCGCGGTTATTTTTTCAAGTAATGTGCTTTTGCATGATTCTTTGCTGAAAGTTTTTCTATGAAAAAAGCCACGAAGCTTGCAAGCTTCGTGGCTTTTTATTTTTTAACTACTAGTTAATGCCAGTAATCTCGTATTCTTTATCGCCTACTGGAGTGCTAACAATAACTTTGTCACCATTCTTGCGACCAAGTAAGGATTTTCCAACATTAGACTCGTTAGAGATTTTACCTTCTAACGGATTGGCTTCGTTGCTACCAACAATAGTGTAAGACTTTTCTGCGCCGTCAACTTTTACTTTGATTGTAGAGCCAATAGTGACTGTGGAATGTTGCTTTGAAGCAGTAATAATTTCTGCATTTTTGATCATGTCCTCAATTTCCATGATACGACCTTCAATAAAGGATTGCTCTTCACGAGCCTGCGCATAATCAGCATTCTCAGACAGGTCACCATGAGCAGCTGCTTCACGGATTCGTTCAATCACTTCTTTGCGCTTATCGTTAATTAAGTGTTTTAATTCCTCGTTGAGTTTCAGTAAACCTTCTTGAGTTAGTAAATATTTTTTCTGCATATATAAATAGTTAAGTGTAAAATTAATTTATTTGTCTATTTTAGACAGTGAAACTTCGCACAGCAGAGCGAAGTAAATGTTCGAATTTCTTTATTCTTTGCATCAGTTTACAGAAATTTGCAAGTCATGTCAAGAAGCTATTCCCAGACCATCAAAGTAAATGCAACTAACCCTAAAGTAATTCCAACCATCTGCATGCCAGTTAGTTGCTCTCGATACAGCACAAGCCCAATAATAATCGCTAAAATTGCACTGCTTACTGAAAACAGAATGGCTCCTTTTGTTAAACCAGCACCATTTTTTAAGGCCACAAGCCAAAATATATTAGCGATAATATAAAACAAGATGGAAATACCAAACCTTGTCCAGCCACTCTTTAATTGATATTCCTTAGCAAAAATATCAGCTATGGCTTCAAATCCAACTAACAACAATAAGTAGAATAGCCACATATTACTTTCTCTTTTCAGCTGAGATAATTACATTCTCGATAAGCTTAACTACTGTGACAGGGCCAACTCCCCCGGGCACCGGAGTAATCAAACGAGCTTTTTCAGCAACTGATGCAAAGTGCACGTCTCCCAAAATGCTTCCGCCAGATTCAGAGGTACCAGCATCAATTATCACCACACCATTTTTAAGCATCTCACCTCTGAGAATTTCTGGCTTTCCTACTCCAGTAATAACTACTGTGGCTTTATCAAGAATTTCTAAAGCGTTTTCGGTTTTGCTATCAATTATATCCAAAGTTATGCCACGATCAAGTAACATTTTTGCAACGGGGCGGCCCACTAATTCGCCTTGACCCATTACCACAAAATGTTCGTCAAACCATTCTAAATCTAAACTGTCTAAGATTTGCATAATTGCCCCTGCAGTTGGTGGCGTAAAAGTTTTCTTATAGTTATAAAATAAGTCTTTTGTAGCAGAGCCTAAAACGTCAACATCAACACTAGGATTTATAGCATCTAAAACTTTTTGGGTGTTTATTGTTTCAGGCAAAGGTAATTGAACAATTAAACCACAAAGATTGGGGTTATCTTGCTGTTGCTGAATTTCTTCTATAATCTCCTCTTCTGTTGCATGGAGCGGTAATTGAGCAATTACAAAATCCAAGCCCGCTGCTTTTGCTTTGTTCGACTTAATGCGCACATAAGAATGCGACACAGGATTATTACCCACGATAATATCACAAAGAACCGGTTGGAAAGTTAAATCCGCAACTCGCGCTTTTAAGTCTTCTAAATTTTGTTTTGCTATCTCTCTTCCATCTATCAACATTTATCAAGAAATTAATTTACTTATTATGTCGGTTTTGCGCCCACCATAACAACGCTTCTCTTACAATTGGCACAGCTGCGGCATGTCCTTCACCACCAGCTTCCACAAGAACTGTAATTGCAATCTCAGGGTTTTCGTAAGGAGCATAAACCGTGTACCAAGCGTGAGTCCTTTTAGGGTCAGATCCATCAAACTGCGAAGTACCGGTTTTACCAGCAGAGGTAATTGGTAAGTTCGCCAAAGTACGGCCACTACCTTTTTCTGAAATAATGTTATCACGGTATCCAGCCTGGACTGCGGCCATATTTTCTGGACTAATAGAAGTTTTTAAGAGTAATTCCGGGGTTGGTTTATAAACAGTTTCACCCGCTTGATTTACAACCTCTTTTAGTAAAGTTGGTTTGTTCACCCAACCGTTATTGGCAATAATTGAAGTCCATAAGTTTACCTGCAAAGGCGTAGCCAACATATCACCTTGTCCGATAGAAATATGGTAAGTGTTTCCTAAGTACCATTTGGCAGATACAGGGTCATTCTTATGATATTCAGCTTTCCATTCTGGACTAGCTAGCGTACCGGTCTTTTCACCTTGAATATCAATGCCAGTTAATTCTCCCATTCCGAAACTACGATAGTAATCTACTAAACGCTTTATCCCTAAGCCATCGATATTTGTACTTGGGTTACCGCCACCTACAGTATAGAAATATATATCACTACTTTCAGCAATTGCTGATCTGACATTCATAGGACCCAAACCTGATAGTTTCCACCCTGGGAAACGGTAAACGATACCAGGGTTGAATTGGTTAACTACAGTCATAATACCATTGTCGTTGATTATAGTGTCAGGTTTAACAATATTTTCTTCTAAGGCTGCTGCTGCAATTACACCTTTAATAGTAGAGCCGGGAGGATAAACTCCAGCCACCGCGCGATTAAATAAAGGAAGGTTTGGATTTTCAATTAACTGCTTATAATCGTTTTGAGAAATTCCTGGAGCAAATAAGTTATTATTAAATCCAGGTACAGATACCAAAGCAAGCACTTCACCTGTTTTAGGATTCATAGCCACTGCCGCCCCCTTGGATTCTGGTGAAATTTTTGTAAATCCTTCGTAAAGTTGTTGTTGTAAACCAGCATCAATATTTAGTTTTACAATATTACCTGGCTCAGGTTCAACCGTACCAATACTTTTGATTGGACGACCCATCGCATCAACCTCAACTTGAGTGTTACCGTTCTGTCCGCGTAGATATTGTTCATAGGAAAGCTCTATCCCCGACTTCCCGACAAAATCGTTTAACTGATATCCCAGTGGCTTTAAATCTGTTAATTCAGACTCTGAAATAAGACCGGTATAGCCAAGTGCGTGCGAGAAAATTTCTGGGTTCGTGTACTCACGAATCGGAACACTTCGTAGAGAAAACCCTACCATCTCTTGCGCGTGCGTTTCAAATAAGATACTTTGTTGCTGCGTAATATTTCTAGCAATAACAATTGGTTCAGTTGAATTAGTACGAATGTTTTTCAGTTTCTCAGAAATTTCTTCTTTCGGAATACTGAACATACTAGAAATTTTATCAATCACTCCATCCAGGCCTTCAGTTGGCAAATCCACCGGAGTAGCAACTAATCCAAAGCTAGCTGTGTTGCGAGCAATAGGCTCATCATTTCTGTCCAAGATGTAACCACGCGGTGCGAGGATGGTATGAATACGCAACCTATTACCTTCAGCTAACTCCTTGAGTTCTTGTCCTTGCATTACCTGCAAGTCAAAAAGTTTAAGTGCCAATACACAACAGGCCACAAAAACAGAAATTTGCAACCAAGACAAACGCGGAGTAGTTCGCACTTCTTCTGTAAAACCTTCCACCTCACTTTGGCTATCCAAAGCGCTTTCTTCCCAATCCAAACCCGAGCCTTTATGAGAAGACTCTGAAGCTTTGAATGGTGAAAATGGATCGAGGTGTTTGTTTATCATTATTTATTTTAAACGGATATTGTTTCTACCGAAGCGCTGATTCCATTCAGCTAATTTTTCCACGGAAACGAAAACAGGATAAGCGAAAATTAAGTTTGCTGCAATTGACCAAGGAAGTTTCTTAAGCAGTTGCATCCAGTTTAGAGTTATTGCTGACCATTCAGTAATGGATAGCAAATTTACATAAAATCCTAACCAGAGATGTATTAATAAAGTAGCAAATATTACGATGAGAATAAAGTGTTGCCAATTAATATCAGTGAAAAGTATTTTTCTGATTACTCCAGTTACCAAAACTCCGCATGCAATCAAGGGAATCGTGAAGCTACCAACAGGCAATCCATACAGAATATCAAATAATACTCCCCCAACTAAGCCAAAGAAAACATAATCGTAGTTATCAAAAGCCAAAGCTACGGAAATTACTGCTAGCAATAGAAAACTTGGATAAAAGCTTCCAGTACCTAAGACTGCAAAAACAGAACTTTCTAAGGCTGCTAAACAAATTACAACTATGGCATAAATAAGGTACTTCATAATTACTGAGCTATAAACACGTATTGTAAAGTCTTAAATCGTACTGGTGAAAAAATACTCATTTTTTTAAACAGGTCGTTATTCCCAGACAAAACTTGCCCGACTTCACCAATTAATATTCCTGCTGGAATGCGATCATTAATACCTGCCGTAACGAGCAAATCAGTTGTTTCAACTTCAGCATTTTGAGAGACTAAATCGAAGACAATTCCTGAACCAAACGAGCCTTTCAAAACGCCCTCAGTGTTGTTACGTGAAATTTTTGCGTCTACTGAAGATTGCGGGCTAGTTATTAATAGAGCGGTACTAGTAATATTGCCGACATAAATAATTTTACCCACTAAAAATCCATTAGAAATAACTGCCTGGCCAACTTTTATACCTTGTGATTCACCACAGTTAATTATTAATGCGTCTGATAAATCCTGAGGATCTACCGACAGCACAGTACATGGACTAAGGTTTAATTCTGTACTGTCTACAAAACCTAACTCATTTTTAAGTAATTCATTTTCGCCAGCCAACTTATCATACTCAACTTGCTTCAGTTGAAGTTCGGCCATTCTTGCTTTTAGTTCACCGTTCTCTGCAACCAGTCCACGTAGAGACGCTAAGGTTGTTACAATGGTTTTAATAGGAGAAACTACAGTACGAAAAGTGGCAGCAATAGGACGTGGAGCTTGCAAGACCGCGTATTCTACTGGCTGTAACCAGCCTTTGGCTTGCATTATCAACAACCCAAAAATCACCACAAGAACTGTCGCAAATACCAAAAAAGTTTTAGTGTAAATAAAACGCATGAAAGCTGAGAAATTAAATCTGAATAATTAAAACTTAACGAGGAATGCGTCCAAAGTCGGTTGGCAATAGCACATCTCTTAGACTCTCCAAGTCTTCGACTACAATTCCTGCACCACGGGCAACACTAGTTAATGGATCATCAGCAATTGTCACAGGCATTTTTGTTTCATCGCTCACTAATGTGTCCAACCCTCTCAGCAAAGCACCGCCGCCAGCTAAGATTATACCGCGATTCATAATATCAGAAATTATTTCTGGTGGAACTTCTTCGATAACATTTTTAATGTTGTTAACAATCGTCTTTATCGCTGGCGCCATAGCTTCACGGACCTGAGTATCAGTGATAGTGATTTCTTTTGGAAGTCCAGTTACTAAATCTCGTCCACGCAAGTGAGTGGTTAAAGGTTCAGCCAAAGGGTACACCGAACCAATTTTAATTTTTACTTCTTCTGCACTACGAAGACCGATTAGTAAACCAAAATGATCGCGCACATACTGAACTATATATTCATTAAAGGTGTCACCAGCAATACGTAAACTTTTGGAAACGACAACACCGCCAAGAGACAGTACGGCAATTTCTGAAGTTCCCCCACCGATATCTACAATCATAGAACCTTGGGCATCTTGTACAGGAAGCCTAGCACCAATTGAAGCGGCCATTGGCTCTTCAATCAAGTAAGCTTCTCTTGCACCGGCATTAATAGCAGCGTCTTGCACGGCGCGCTTTTCAACTTCAGTTACTCCGCTAGGAATACCGATTACCACACGTGGTCGGCGCAAAAAAGAATAAGTATCGTTGTGAACTTTATCAATGAAATATCGTAGCATCGCTTCGGTAATTTCAAAGTCTGAAATAACGCCATCCACCAAAGGACGGGTTGCTACAATATAAGCCGGTGTACGGCCAACCATGCGCTGTGCTTCGCTACCAATAGCCAAAATCTGCTTGGTACGTTGATTAACAGCTACAACCGACGGCTCATTGATAACAATACCCTTGCCTTTAACATAGACGAGGGTATTTGCTGTACCTAGGTCGATTCCTAAGTCTTGTGAAAATCTTTTAAATATCGGTTCAAACATTGTTCAATTTTTCTAAAAGTGCTGTTAATGGAATGAGTTCTGATTCTGAAGAAGTTCTTAGTTTAATTTCTGCGCTTGATTGAGCCAAAGTTTTTGCTGAAATGACTACACGAGCAGGAATGCCAATAATATCACTGTCAGCGAACTTTGCTCCAGCTGAGACCTCTTCTCTATCATCATATAATACTTCAACCCCAGAAGCTTGTAAATCAGTATAGATTTGCTCCGCAGTTGAAGAAATTTTCGAGCTTTCAGGACCATTACCGGATAAAGAAATAAGATGAACTTGAAATGGTGCAATTTCTTTCGGCCAAATAATACCCTTATCGTCGTTGTGTTCTTCTACAACGACACCCATACATCTTGAAGGGCCAATGCCATAACAACCCATCATTACTGGATTTCTATTACCCTCTTCATCAGTAAACTCTAATTCAAAGCTGTCAGAATATTTATTCTTGAGTTCAAAAATATTTCCTACCTCGCTGGCTTTTGTCTCACGGTAATCTTTTTTACCACAATCAGTGCAATGCTTTTCGTCAGTAAAAATTTCTTTGTTAACCGCCAAGTTACACCCTTTACAAACAAAGACTGTATCTTCACCGTTTACGGTTTCAACTTGAAACTCGTGAGAGAATTTACTAAAGCTTCCACCAGAAGCTTCAACATATAAAGCAGGTATTCCTAACCTAGTAAAAATTCTTTTATAACTCTCTGCTACGATTTTATAATAGTTCCCTAAATCTTCTTCTGAGGCGTGGAAGCTATACAAATCTTTCATACGGAATTCACGACCACGCATTAATCCACTTTTAGCACGAGCTTCATCTCTAAATTTAGTTTGAATCTGATAGACAGCCAAAGGTAAGTCTCGGTAAGAATTGATTATCTTTTTACCAAGCGGAGTGACGATTTCTTCGTGAGTTGGACCTAACGCTAATTGGTAACCATGCTGTGACTCAACTTTGAACAACACATCCAAACTATCCCAACGGCCAGTGGCTTGCCAATTTTCTTTCGGTTGCATAGCTGGCATAAGAACTTCGTTTGCTCCAATTGCGTTCATTTCTTCGCGAACAATATTTTCTATTTTCTGAAGCACTCTTAAACCAAGTGGCAAGAAAGTATAAACTCCTGCCATCTCTTTATTAATAAACCCGCCTTGTTCCAAAAGACGAGCGTTTATGGAAACCTCGTCTTTGGAAGCAGTTTTAGTAGTTTTAAGAAAGTATTGTGATTGTTTCATAGATCAACTTTTACTATTTACTCAGTTGTGCTGAAAAGATTCTTAACTAAACAAGTTCTTTACTGATTCAATTTGATACACATCGCGTACTGTAATAACCAACATCAACAAGAGTAGAAACATAAACCCAATTGCGTTGGCGTACTGCTCAATTTTCTGATTGTTTCGCTTACCGCGAATCTTTTCAATAATCAAGAACAGCATTCTTCCACCATCAAGTGCTGGAAGCGGTATTGAGTTTAGAATTGCCAAGTTCAGCGACAAGAACCCTGCAAACTGCAATAACGGAATTATGCCAAGATCTGCAACCTGACCAGTCAGTTGAGCAATCTTCACTGGACCGCCAAGACTTTGCAAACCAACGCCGGAAGTAAACAAGTCATACAAACCAGTTAGAATAGCAGTAAATTGATAGTATGTTGTTTTAGCTCCTTCAATAAGTGCATAATGAACTGGGAACTGAAGTTTTCCATACACAGCCATATTGATTCCTACAGAACCTTCATCTGGTGCTGGATTAGCATTTGACGCAACCGTGATAGTTTTAGTTTCGTTTACGCGTTGAACTGTGAATTCAAATTCTTTACCACGGTTTTGGTTGATATATTCTTGTAACGGGTAAATATCTCCGAAAGTTTGACCATCAACACTTTGAATAATATCACTAGCTTGAAGACCGTCGCGTTCTGCCGGAGACTCTGGCTGAACAGCGATTACCGCGACTCGCTCATCGCTAAAAGTACCGTGGGCCGGAATATCCGCTTTATCACCTACCGCGATTGGTAAACCATACATAAACCCAACGGAGAACAATGCCCACGCCAATATCACATTCATAATTACACCGGCGGCTAAGGCCAGGAACCGAATCAAGAATGGTTTATTTACGAAACTTCGTGGATCGTTATAAGTATCGTTATCTTCACCCATGATTTTTACGAAGCCACCGAGAGGGATTGCGTTTACTGAATAAACTGTATCATCAGTTTTTTCTTCTTTATTACCCCAGACGATTTTCCAACTTCCACCAACTTTCTGTAAACCAAAAAGTCGTGGCGGGAATCCGAATCCGAACTCCATCACTTTCATTCCTGAGCGTTTAGCAACGAAGAAGTGACCAAACTCGTGGACAAACACCAGGATACTGAGTATGACCAAAAAAATAATTATCGTAGTTATCATATGCTTGTGTTCTGTTTGCGACTAATTGGTAATAGCAAACTTAATTAAAATTATTATAGTTAATGAAGCTAAACAGTCATCAATTCTTTTTCTTTATCATCGGTGATATCTTTAATCTGTTTGTTGTAATCGTCTACTATCACTTGAACTTTTTTCTGTGCATCTGCTAAATCATCTTTTGTCGCAGTCCCATCGCCTTCTCCCCGCTTCACAGCTTTCAGAATATCTTCACGAACCTGCCTGATACCGATTTTGGCTTGCTCAGCAATTTGATTTACTAGTTTAACCATCTCTTTACGGCGATCTTCAGTTAATATGGGAAGAGTGATGCGAATCACGATACCATCATTACCAGGCGTAAAACCTAAATTAGCAGCGAGAATTCCTTTTTCAATATCTTGAATAGAGCCCTTGTCCCAAGGGTTAATCACTAAAGTTTTGGCGTCAGCCACGGTTATGTTCGCTACTTGAGCGATTGGTACTTTTGCACCATAACTCTCCACCATTACTGTTGAAAGCAATGATGGATTTGCACGACCAGTGCGCACACTACTAAGTTCGTGATGGAAATGCTCCATCACTTTTTCAAAATGTGGTTTATGTGAATTGATAATATCTTGTGTCATATAAAAAATTAGTTAGTATTGGAAAGTCCAGCGTAAGCGACTTGCGGAAGTTCTGAGTTTACAAGTAAAGAGCTAACCACAGAACCACTCTTGCTATCAGAAACAGTCCAAGAATTTCCACTGTCGACTGTTTTGTAAATTATACTTCCAGCACTGACATAAAGTACATTGTCGGAAACTGGCGCTAAAGCAATGGCTGTTGGCTGAATTGTATCTTCCGTAAATGGCAAGTTTACAAACAACCAGCTACTACCTCCGTTATCGGTTTTATAAACTCCCCTGTCTGTGGTCATGAACATTACTGAAGTATTGAAGCTACTAAAAGCCATTTGATAATAACTGCCAACCGAATTTCCGTACCACGCTAAGTTAGAGTATTCACTAGGATTCTCCAAACTGTTAGTGATGATTTGAAAAGTTTCTCCGCTGTCAAAGCTTTTGTAAATGCCTGAGGAACGAACCACAGCATAAACCCCATCTGTACGCCAGTAAAGTTTGCTGATTCTGTCGTTATAAGTTTGTACCAATTTCCATGAAGCGCCACCATCAGAACTTTTTACCAAAGTTCCTAAATCGGAACCGATAATTATTTCTAGAGGATTGTTAGGGTTAAGAGCAATGCTCCTAATGGCATAGGCGGAGTTAGCATCGCTAAAAATTTCATTCCATGATTTACCACCATCTTTAGTGGTTAGCACACGACCACGTCCATCGTATAAACCAGAAGCAAAAATTACATTAGGGTCATATGGATGAAGTACGAAGTCATATACCGGAATTTGTGAAAGGACTTGTTCCCAATTTTCTGCACCATCGCTAGATTTATACAATCCAAAATTGTAAGCACCTGCATAAAAAACTGAACTGTCGGTTGGCGAGTACTCCAATTTTGAAATATTTAACCCACTGATTGAACCTGGTGTTTCTCCTGAAAGTTGGTTGGCATACTGCCAATCTACTCCACCATTGGCGGTTTTCATAACACCAGTTGAAACTGAAGTGTTACAACCAAATGCCAATAACATCACTGCTAGGACTGGAATTAAACTAATCGTTCGAAAGGTTTTCATACTTTAGCGTTGAGCAGAAAATGTGTTAAGACCATTTTCTTGTTCAAATTTTGTTTTAATTTTTGATCAACTTGCATCGCCAGTCTAATCGACTTAGCAATATTGGGATTTTCACCCAACCGCGTTCTCGATTTATGAATCCAACTCTGCAGTAACTCGGAGAGCTCCTCGGTTTCGTATTCAGCTAATCGATTAACCATAACACTTCTTTGGTAGTCACTGCCTGACAAGCAACCATCCAACTGCTCAACTTTATCTACTAGCTCGGATAGTTTGTCTTTATCACCCAATAATTCATCTAGCTTAACTATTGAACCATTTGCAAGCTGTAAGGCTTGCTCTAAAGAAATATTACCGTCGATGTCAGAATCAGTTTTTACGCTTTTCTGATGCTCGAGATAATTTCTCAACTCGTCAGTCGTTAAAGCATTAAACGGAATATTCTGAACGCGGGACAATATTGTTGGTAATAATTGCTTTGTTGCAGAAACCAAAATAATTACAGTCTTTGCGCTTGGCTCTTCTAAGGTTTTTAACAATGAATTGCTAACTACATTGCTTGCCAAATGAAAATTATTAATCACCGCCACTAGCCTGTCAGAAGCAACCGGCGAGTAGTTAGTCCGTGCTAAAAATTGTCTAACACTTTCTACTGAACTGTCCTCAGCTAAATCCAAGCTTAGAATATCAGGGTGGACACTTGTTGCATTGACGATTCTTTTAGCAAATTCCAAAGCTAAAGATAGCTTTCCTATACCAGCTGGACCTGTAAACAAATAAGCATGAGCCAATTGTTGCTGGTCAAGTTGTTTTTGAAGGATATTTTTGGCATTATTATGCCCAAAAGTTTGCCACATAAGGTCAATGTTTACAATTTAGTATACCATTTTATGGCTATTTCCACAAAAAAAACTGAGAGTTTTCAGGGCTCTCAGTTTCAGATTTCAATTATTGAACTGTAATTGATCCGAATGCGCTAGGATTGATGTGGTCGTGGAATTTCCAAGTTCCAGCTTTGGTAAATTTGATCTGAAAATTACCACCAGCTTCAACTGCTGATTTAGGGTCAAACTCTAGGTAATCAGTATGTTGTGGATGTGGAGCGGATGCTGGCCAGAATCGTTCACCACTTTCATTCTTGAAAGTTACTACATCACCATTTTTAATGGTAAGGCTGGATGGTGAATAAGCTTTACCATCATAACTGATTTCAAAAACTTGCGTGTCTGGAGACATAATATCCTCTTCTCCGCTAAAACGCCCTTCTTCCATAG
>JBBSJS010000018.1:0-16734 GCA_038257015.1 Candidatus Doudnaibacteriota bacterium
TGATTGGTCTAGATAACTCATTTTTTGGAATTGATCGCAAGCTTTCTGCTAGTTGTACAAGCTCTCTTACTTCCGCATGATTACTTAAATCATTACTAAGAACAACTCTGTCAGATTTCTGTGCAGTGCGGGATTGCTTTAAAGCTTGCTCTAATTTGTCGGGGTTTAGTTCTAAGTACTTCATGGGTTGTGTGAGTCAAATTGCGATAAGTGTTCGTCTATAAGTTGTTTTAGTTTTGCCAAAGCTCTGTGTTGCATTACGCGAATAGCGCCTTCTGATTTCTGTAATATTTCTGCTATGGTTGAACTTTCTAAATCTTCAAAGAATCTGAGTCTCAATAATTTTTGATCATCTTCTGGTAATTCTTTCAAGAATTCAAGAAGCAGTTTTTGGTTATGTTCCAGATTGAGCTCGTCGATAATAGTGCTCTCGTATTGTAAAGTGTTTTCAACTTGCTCTAAATCTACTGTGATTTTTTTGCTGCGATAATGGTCTATAACCATATTGCGAGAGATTTGAAACAACCATCCTTCAAAAGCATCGATTTCATTTAGGCCTTTGAGTTTGTGGTAAACTTTTACGAAAACTTCTTCAGTTAAGTCTTCAGCGTTTTCTTTATGACTTACACGGTAGAAAATAAATCTATAAATTCTATCGAAGTAGTGCTCATAAAGAGAGGCGAAAGCATCCTGATTACCAGCCTTGGCTTTGGATATTACCTTGGAGAGTTCACTTTCAGGTATTTCTTTGTAATTTGCTGGTGTACTCATACAGACGTGCGATACTTAAAACTGTTACAAAACGGCTTATTTATAGCATTGTATCATAGATAAATGCTTGTACTTTTTGAATTTTACCCTTAATTACCAAATAATTGGCACTTTTTGACGACTCATCAGGTAATCATTGCATTTTGAGAAGTGCTTACTGCCAAAGAATCCAGTGCGGGCTGAGAAAGGTGAGGGGTGAGGAGCCTCTAAAATGAGGTGCTTAGACTCGTCAATGAGAGTCTTTTTGCCACGGGCATAGTTACCCCAAAGCATAAAAACTATTCCTGACTTTTTCTCAGAGATTTGTTCGATAATGTAGTCGGTAAATTTTCCCCAACCTATGTCTCGATGCGATGCTGGTTTATGTGCGGCAACTGTCAGGATGCTGTTAAGTAGGAATACCCCTTGTTCTGCCCAATCTTCTAAGTTGCCTGAAGTGAAATCCTTTTTTATAGACAAATCGCTTTCAATCTCCTTATAGATATTTTGCAAAGAAGGTGGGATAAGCACTTTGTTTGGAACAGAGAAGCTTAGTCCGTGTGCTTGTCCGGGTCCGTGATAGGGATCTTGTCCGATTATAACTACCTGAACTCTAGAGAAAGGTGTTAACCAAAATGCTTTGAAAATATCTGCGGGTTTTGGATAGACGGTTTTGGATAAATATTCTTCTTTGATTTTATCTGAAATAGCTTGAAAAGTTTCAGTTTCAAAAAAGTTTTGCAACACTTCCTGCCATTCTGATTCTATGTCAACTTTTTTCATTTATAGATATATTGTTGTTTCCAGGAATCACGGCACACGTAAGATTATTTATAATTCTAATCTAAGATATGCCCGGTCATCGAATGAGATGTTATTAACCTGCAAGCCCTTGGTGGACTTGTAAAGTCTATACATTAGTGGGTCGTCACGCAGAACCACTTCTAGTTTAGCTTCTGACTCTTTCAGGGTATTTTTCAGAAATGGGTAACCATCTGAGGCTAATACAATTTCATTACTTTCTGCAGGTATGGGAATTATTTTAATAGAAGCATGGTCCTTAAAAAACCCATCAATAACTGTATAATTTAAATCTGAAATAGAGTTAGTGTTCTGAAAAAGACTTTGTCTTAAAAGTAAAGGTGTAATAAAGTCTCTTCCAGTGTCGTGTTTACGCATTTCATCCAAGCTTTTACCGTTTTTGATTTCGCTTTCGATAAACATTGCTCGAGCATTGCTTGTGATTGAATCGATAAGTTTGGAGTTTGTGACTAACTGATCTGAGACCAAAGCTTGGCAGTCTCCAACCATCCAGAGCTCTCGTTTGGTGGCAGAATAAATTATCACACTTGCTGTTAATCGATCTGCAGGAGACTTTAGCATGGTTTCTGTGAATTTATTTTCGTTATACCAGTCCAGAACAGCAGAATTGATAATCTGAAAACACTCCTGACGGGATATATCTGGTTGTAGGTTTTGTAGTGATTGAGTGATTAGCTCGGAAGCTAATTTACCAGTACTTTTACCCTCAAAAGTCTTTAGTGACTTCGATGTTGCCCCATCAACAACTGCTGCAAAATAATTGTTGAGAAAAATACCGTCCTCACATGCTTCTAAAGATCCGGACTTAGAAACCAATTTTTTTTCTATTAGTTTCATATTACAATGGTTAATGTATAACTTAAATTTGTTCCAAATTAACCACTGGCGGAGAGGGAGGGATTCGAACCCTCGGTACGGCTTTACAACCGTACAGCGGTTTAGCAAACCGCCGCACTAGGCCTCTATGCGACCTCTCCATGTCACAACTACCTACGCATGTTCTTTTTGGCCTGAAGGCCAAAACTCACGAGCTCCGGTGTTGTTCCTTTCACATTCACGCTTAACCTCGCTACGCTCGGCCCAAGTGTGAATGTGGCTGTTGTTGTTTTCTCTGGTAGCGGATACGGTAAACCGTCCCGCTCTATGCTCACATCAGCAGAGCCGATGTTCGCTTTCTAAAGTAACTACCTTCGACTTGTTCGTTTATGACTTTGTCATAAACTCACTAACCTCAGCATTACTCCTTTTCCCCAAATCACTTAACCTACGGCCCAAGTGATTAGGGGGCCCCATTTTCTGGAGTCATTTATGAAGGCAATTTTTGGTATTTCTACTTCCAAACTTGGCTTAACCATTCGGGCTCAAGCAAAAGTTTGGTTCTTTTCACTTAACTTCGCTATGCTCAGCCCAAGTGAAAGTTCAGCTTTTTGTTAACTTTCTTTCGCATGTTCAACTTTAGCTAAAGTCTTACGAGCTCCGGTTTTGCCTGTCGGCAGGGGATATCTAGCAAGTGTATTGAGATCTTCCCTTCGCTCAAGATGGCAGGGTATTTCTATCCAGCAACACTCTCTAGTGAAAGTATTAATCTATTCAAAGCATAAGTAAATACTTTGTTATTTTATAGAAAAAGTTGGGTTTGGTCAATCTGGTCGTCTAGTCCTGGGCGATTGCAAAGCAAACCACTTCAACGTCACGACTGCTTTTAATAGCTTTAGTAGCATGTAGAAACGTCGATCCTGTTGTTGTGATATCGTCAACTAGTAATAAATATTTACTTTGTTTTTCTGGACCTGAAAAGACGAAGCTGCTTTTTAAATTCTCCATACGTTGTTTCGCATTTAAATCCATTTGAGGTTTGGTAAATTTCCATCTATTTAAACCTCTGGTTAGTCTTATGTCCCTCAGTTTACTTAACTCTACAGCGAAAACATCAGCTTGGTTAAAACCTCTCCAGCTATGTTTCTTTTTATGTAACGGTATAGACAGCATGTCGTATTTGCTATCACTGGTTAGTTGTTGTGATAATTCGACAGAGCAAAATCTCGCTAACAACTGAAATATCTCTGGGACAAACTGATATTTTCCAGCTCTAATTAACTTTGAGATTGTACGATTTTGGTAGGGGAACAGAGTAACTAATCTTTCGGGAGTAAATTTAGTTTGACACTTAGGGTGCGTGAAGCCATTCAGGCTTGGTTTTTGGCAAACAATACAACGCTGTTGCTTAAGGCGAGGAAGTCCAGTAAAGCAAGGTTCGCATAAGTATGAATCGTAGTTACCGCATCCCAAACAAAACTTTGGGAAAATTAAGTCCAGCCAAAAGTCGTATAATTTTCTAAATAAATCTTGAAAGTTTAGCATTAATATAGCTTATCAAGATTGTGATCAAGAAAATATAAAAACCTCGGTATGACCCAAGGTTTATATATAGATTCTTTAAACAGGAACAGCTTCTGGAATGGCTTGTTTAATGTCAAAGTGAATTTTATCTTTGCGTATTTCTGCAAAAACAGAAGCACCTTCCGATAAGTTCTGCCCAATAATTTCCTCAGCCAATGGATCGCTAAGGAAGTCTTGAATATTCTTGCGAATAAATCGCGCGCCTTGAAGTGGGTCTAAGCTCTTTTCAGTAATAAATTTAACTACATTAGGGGAGACTTTGAAAGTAATAGACTTTTCCTGTAACCGTTTCTGTAAATCTGAAATTTGCAGAGAAGTAATCTTTTTTAGTTGCTGTAAGCCAAGTGGCCTGAAAACCAAGATTTTATCAATACGGTTCAGGAATTCCGGACGCAGCTCTTTCTTTAATTTCTCAAGTAAACCATCTCGAATTCGATCGTATTCTTTATCGAGCAACTCTTTTTTAGCTGAAGAAGATTCAGTTTCGGCAAACCCAATTTTTTTGGCTTGCGCGTTAAGTTCCTGCATGCCAAGGTTTGAGGTCATGATAATAACAGTGTTGGTAAAGTTAACCTTTTTACCAGCCGCGTCTGTAAGTTGTCCATCTTCAAGAATCTGCAAGAGAATATTGAAAACATCAGGGTTGGCTTTTTCGATTTCATCGAAAAGAATCACGGCGTATGGTTTTCTGCGAACTGCTTCAGTTAAACGACCACCTTCTTCATAGCCAACATAACCAGCTGGAGCACCGATTAACCTTGAAACATTGTGTCGTTCCATAAATTCTGACATGTCCACTCTAATTAAAGCTTCGCTGTCTTCAAAGACTTCTTGAGCAATCATTTTTGCAGTTTCAGTTTTACCAACACCAGTAGGACCAAGGAACATAAATGAGCCAATTGGTCTTTTGGGGTCTGCCAGCCCAGCCCGACTACGACGAATAGTTTTAGCAATTTCAGTAATTGCTTCGTCTTGTCCAACAATTCGTGTCTTTAGGGTCTTTTCTAAGTTTGAAAGTTTACCAATTTCATTTTGAGCCAGTTTCTGCAATGGAATCTTTGTCATCAAAGAGACTGTATTAGCTATATCTTCAGCGGTTAGGGAATACACCGGTTCTTTATCGCCCTGATCTAGTAATTCTAGTTCTCGCTTTTGTTGCAGTAATCGTTCTTCTTGGCTTCGCAAGTGAAGAGCAGTCGTGAAGTCTTGCGAAAGTACGGCTTTAGTTTTTTCTTCTTCCAAAGCTTCAAGTTCGTTTTGAACTTTCTTTTTACTTTTGGCGAGTTTGGAGTTGCTGTGAATACTTCGAAGGAAGGCAGAAGTTTCATCTATTAAATCTACAGCTTTGTCTGGGAGGAAATGGTCTTGAATATAGCGCTCTGATAAATCTACAGCGGCCTGAATAGCCTCGTCGGTGATTTGAACATTGTGATGCTTCTCGTAGTTTGGTCGCAACCCTTTTAGAATTTCAACTGACTCCAGTTTACTTGGTTCTTCTACTAAAATAGATTGAAAGCGGCGTTCTAAAGCGGCATCATTTTCAATATACTTTTTATATTCGGCCAAAGTAGTGGCACCGATTGTTTTTAATTCTCCACGAGCTAAAGCAGGCTTTAGGATATTGGCAGCATCAAGACTGCCTGTAGTTGCACCAGCACCAACCATGGTGTGAAGCTCGTCTATAAATAGAATAATCTCTGGGCGAGACTTGGCCTCGTCTATAATTTGTTTTAAGCGGTTTTCAAATTCACCACGGAACATTGAGCCTGCTACTACTAAAGCTAAATCTAAAGCTAAAATTTTCTTGTCTAGTAATGTGTCAGGTACTTCACGGTTGGCGATAGAGAGTGCCAAGCCTTCAACGATTGCAGTTTTACCAACCCCGGCTTCACCAATTAGGACAGGATTATTTTTGGTGCGACGACCGAGGATGCTGACTAATCTTTCGATCTCTTTCTTGCGACCAATTACGGGATCAATGTTTCCCTGTGCAGCTTTTTTAGTTAAATCGGTTGTGAACTGCTCGAGCATGTTAACCTTGCGACCATCTGGCTGAGGTTGTGGTTGTTCATGATTATGAGATGGTCCTTGCATCTGGCTATTATCAGCCGACATTTCAGGGAACTTAGAAATATTTTCAAACACAGTAATCAAATTGCGTTCAAGTTCAGTAGTATCAATTCCTAATTTAGAAAGTATTACTCGTGACTTGTTATGGTTAGTTGTGATTAATCCATAGAGAAAATGTTCTGTACCGATAAATTGGTATCCGTACTGACTAGCAACGATGGCCGACTTTTCTATGGCAGCTCTAAGGTTCTCGGAAAGAATTGGTTTCCAGACAGGGATTTCGTTATTCTTGTTTACTAAAACGATTTCAGACTTTAGTAAATCTGCAGAGATTTTTGACTTGATCAGAATTTCAGCAGCAAAAGAAGACTTCTCTGAGACAATGCCAAATAAGAGATGCTCGGTACCAATATGGTCGTGGTGCAACTCTTCTGAAGCCATTTGCGCAGCAATCAAAGCATTCTTCGCGCGGCTGGAAAGTCTCTCTAATATAAATGAAAAATTGTTCATAGTTTATGAGTGGGTTACATTCCCTCAAGGAATGTTAGCGTTTATTAGTCTGTAATTAGCACTCTACTGAGTAGACTGCTAATTTATTTATACATCGCCTGTGCTCATGTGTCAATAGATTATTTCTGGAAGAAATCTTTATGAAATAGCTATATAATGTATATGGTCATTGTATCACTCTGTAGGCAAGATATAATCAATTTATTATGTATAAACAATCAAAACCGCTAAAACAACCAGAAAATTCGGAACACGGTTTTAATTATGCGATGTTTCTATTAAACCTTAGTGCAAAGACAGAAACTGAGCTTCGCAAAAAACTTACACAAAGAGGATATGCCGCAGGGGTAATCGATGAAGTTATAAAGCGATTGAAAGAGTATGACTACATCAATGATGTAAAGTATGCAGAAAGTTTTATTGCAACAATGAAAAGTTACAAAACTTATGGTTATTTTGCAATCAGGCAAAAGATGGCCTTAAAGTTACTGCAAAGTACCTTGGTGGAAAAATCGTTGCGAGTCCATTTCACCTTGGAAGATGAGAGGGAGGTTATGGAGAGATACCTGGAACAACAACTTCCCAAAACTGATAATAAAATTAAATCGTCAGCGAAGAAAAGATTCGACAAATTACCTTATGAAGATAAGCAGAAGCTTATGAGAAAGTTAGCCAGTAGAGGCTTTCGGATGGACATAATCTTAAATTGAAAAACTGATGTATTAAACATCAGTTTTTGTATCTTGAGTTTTGATTACTGTCATCTCTTGAGCTTTAGTTACCAACTCTACTAAGCTGGTAAATTCTTGCGGCGTAAGATCTGCAGGTTCGATTTCCAAGAGTTGAGCCAAGTCTTCCTTGGTGCTCTGGAATTCGGGATTGTTTTTATCCAATTCTGTTTGGTTCTCGTGCATGGATTTTAGGGTCTTCTTTGCTTGAGTAATAATTGCGTGAACGGAGTGTTCTGAGTTGTTAGTGGAATTTATTTCTTCGGTCATAGTATTATCCTCCCATTTGCCTTAATCGTTTTATGCGTTCCTCAAGTGGTGGGTGAGTGTTAAATAAGTTAGTTATCCATGAAGTGCGACCATCTTTGCTTTTGAAAGGGTTGGAAATGTAAAGATGGGCAGTAGCCTTGTTCGCAGCCTCTAAGGGTTCTCTATCAGCGGCAATTTTCTCTAAAGCTGAAGCTAAACCTTCGGGGTATCTGGTGAGCAAGGCGCCACTGGCGTCAGCCAAGAATTCTCTTTTGCGAGAAACCGCGAGTTTGATAAGGGTTGCGATAATAGGCGAGAGGATTGCTAGGGCAATTCCCACGACAAGGAAAACTGCGTTGCTGTTATTGTTGTCGCGTCGTCCGCCAAACATGGTCATTCTCAACATCCAATCTGCTATCAGTGTGATGATCCCGACTAAAATTACGACTAGAGTCATGAAACGGATATCATAATTACCAATATGACTTAACTCATGAGCTAATACACCTTCAAGTTCTGGCTTATCTAATCTACTTAGTATTCCTGTTGTCACGCAGACTACGCCGTGTTTAGGGTCGCGTCCTGTGGCAAAAGCATTAATCGCTGAGTCATCTATTATATATAGTTTTGGCATTGGCAGGCCGGCTGTAATACTGAGATTTTCTACTAACCGGTAAAGTTCTGGGCTGCTTTGCAAATTCACTTCCCTGGCTCCCGACAGTGACAGAGTAATTTTGTCTGAATAGAAGTATGAGATAAGCGCAGACACTGAACTAAATATTACTGCTAGCACTAAAATTTGTGGTGCGCCGTAGGCTTGTGAAAAAACAAAACCAAGCCCAGTAATTACTATTAGGAAAGCGAATATGAGCAATACAGAATTGCGTTTATTTTTGGAGATTTCGGTGTAGGTAAGCATAGGTTTTAACTCATTGGACTACATTCAGCAGGAGTAATAATTTGATTTACGGTTACAAGATTTACGGAACCACCTCCATTATTGTAGTAGCCCGGCTTAAAGTCGGCGTAAGAAATATTGGCTTTACCAATGATTTGGTCGCAATCATTTTCGCCAAGTGTTCCAGCTGAGTCAATGTTTAGTAATTGCTTTGCTTCATCTTGGTTGCTAAAACAATAATATGCATCAAATTCCACAGGCCTGAAACATAACGTATTCGGCGCGAGACCATTAGAATAAATATCAAAGTCACCAGTCACCATTTGACCTTTTTCCCAATCCTCAGCAGTTGAGTTAAGCGGTGAAGGTTGTGGTTCGTTTTCAGTTGGCGCGTTTTTTGTAGCTGAAGAATTTTCTTGCACATTAACGACAACGTTATCAACTGGCTTAGTGTTGCTTTGCAGATAGTAAAATGCACCAGCAATAATGACAAGAACTGCCAAAATTGTTATTACTAAATTATTTTTATTCATCTTTAGAACTTTACTTCAACTGGTTGGCTTTCTGGGCCATTGTCTTCAATGTCGAAGAAAGCTTGAGCGCTAAAGCCTAGCATTGAAGCAAACAAGTTGGTTGGGAAAACTTGAATCTTCGTGTTGAAGTCGCGAACATTGCCGTTGTAGAAACGGCGAGCAGCTTGAATTTTATTTTCGGTATCTGTTAAGTCAGTTTGTAATTGCATGAAGTTTTGGTTGGACTTCAAGTCAGGGTAGTTTTCAGCTACCGCAAACAAACTTTTCAAAGTTCCCGAAAGCATGTTTTCATCTTGCTGATGTTGCTCAACGGTTTGAGCACCCATCGCACGAGTGCGAGCTTCGGTAACTCTTTCAAACACACCAGATTCTTGTGCGGCGTATCCTTTTACAGTATTGACTAAGTTCGGAATTAAATCGTAACGACGTTTTAATTGAACTTCAATATCTGCCCAAGCTTCTTGAACTTGGTTACGAGATTTGATTAATGAGTTGTAAATCATGATAGCGAATCCCGCAATCGCTACGATGATTATAATGGCAATCCAAGGCATATGATTATTCCTTAATTAATTGTCTCTATTATAACATATCTATGAACACGATTAGGTTTTAATAAAATTTGGCATTTAGGCAAAGTTTATCTATAATTTAGCTATGTTAACCAAAGAAGAAGTTATAAAAGTAGCTGGCTTAGCTCGTATTGAGTTGAGCGAGGCTGAAGTCGAAAAGTTTCAAAAAGACCTTTCGTCGGTTTTGGATTATGTAGATGAATTAAAAGCGGTAGATACCGAAGGTTTGGAAATTGTGGCTTCTGTCACAGGTTTGGAAAATGTTCAGAGAGAAGACAAAGCAGTGCTGGTAGATTACCAAGAAGAAATTTTGGCTAACGCACCAGAAAGTAAAGAAGGTTACTATAAAGTGAAATCAATCCTTTAGAATGGACTTCACCGTGAGTGAGATTCCTCGACTCCACCTGTCTGTCAGGTAGGCACGCTTGGAATAACTTAGAGTGTCATCCTGAGCGAAGTCGAACCTGCCTGCCGGCAGGCAGGGGATCTCATGATCTATAAAAATAGATTCCTCGGCTGCGCTCGGAATGACAAGGTTTGCTCGGAATGACAAATGCTGTGAGGAATGACATGGCTTACTCGGAATAACAAAAATTATGAACTACGAAGAATTAACACTCGCCGAATTGCGCGAAAAATTAGATAATAAAGAAATTTCGTCTGTCGAACTGACGAAGTATTTTTTGTCGAAAATAAAATCTGAAGACCCAGAGCTTAACGCTTTTATTACTGTCACAGAAGAAGAAGCTTTAAAGCAGGCTCAGATTGCCGATGACTACATTGCAACTCCAGGAGAAAATCCACCACTTTGTGGTATTCCTTTTGCGGCCAAAGATTTATTCTTAACCAAAGGAATTCGCACGACGGCAGCGTCAAAAATTTTAGATAATTACATCCCACCTTACGACTCAACAGTTATTGCGAAATTGAAAGAACAAAAAGCAGTTCTGTTAGGTAAAACCAACTTGGATCAATTTGCGCACGGTTCTTCAGGTGAAACTTCTGCTTATGGCGCCACGAAAAATCCATGGGATAAAACCCGTATGCCTGGCGGTTCTTCATCTGGCTCGGCCGCCGCAGTTGCAGCAGGTCTTGCACCTTGGTCGCTGGCAACAGAAACCGGTGGAAGTATTCGCCAACCAGCTTCACTAACAGGTATTTCCGGATGGAAACCAACTTACGGTAGAGTTAGTCGCTATGGTGTAGCGGCAATGGCCTCATCTTTAGATAGTATTGGTGCGATGGCTGGTTCAGTGAAAGATTTAGCGATGATTGCGGAAGTGATTTCTGGTCGTGATGAAAAAGACGGCACCACAGGGCACGGTGAAGTTCCTGCGTACTCAAAACTACTTAACTCTGATATTAAAGGGATGAAAGTTGGTATCCCTAAAGAGTATTTTATAGATGGTATGGAGAGTGGTGTGCGCCAAGCAGTCGAAATTGCAATCGATGAGATTAAAAAATTAGGAGCAGAAGTTGTTGAAGTTAGTTTACCGAACACGAAGTATGGTTCTTTGGTTTACGCAATTGTTTGTCCAAGCGAAGTAGCTTCAAACTTAAGTCGCTATGATGGGATTCGTTATGGTCATTCCACGCAAGCTGGTAAAGATTTGTTCGAAGTGTATTCCAAAAGCCGAGCCGAAGGTTTTGGCGATGAAGCCAAGCGACGAATTATGACTGGAACTTATGTACTTTCCGCTGGATACTACGACGCGTACTATAAAAAAGCTCAGCGCGTTCGTCGTTTAATTATGAATGAGTTTGAAGAAGTGTTTAAACAAGTTGATATTTTATTAGCACCGTCCACTGCCAACGTAGCCCAACCGTTAGGCAAAGCCGCACATGACCCACTCCATGGTTATATCGCTGATCAATTGAACATCCCAGGTTCATTAGCAGGCTTACCGGCCTTGTCTGTACCATGCGGGTTTAGTGAAAATTTACCAGTTGGCTTACAAATCATCGGCCCACAATGGGGTGATGAAAAAGTCTTTAATGTCGGTCATGCCTATCAGCAAGTAACCGATTGGCACACTAAGAAAGCAAGAGTTTAAGTATGGATATAGTATTAGTTTTATTTATAGTCATTGGTATACTAATTCTTGGAGCAATAACTTATGTGACCTTAGTGGTACATAATAGAATGAAGTTGCTTGCAAATAATTTAGGGTTAAATTATAAATTTAGTAATTTTAGCTTAATCAGTAATCGATCTTTTGTAGTTAATGGCAATTATAAAAACCATCTGATTGAGATATATTCATGGTCTATAGAAGAAGGATTTTTCCCGACAATTCCAATGAATTGGACCATAAAAGTAGACGGAAAGAAGTTGGATCATACCTTGTCTGCCAACAGTTATATGCACACCCAGGAGATCGCCAATTTACTAGATAAATACATAGAAAATGAACTTAAATAACTACAAACCATCAATCGGACTTATAATTCAAAATGAGTTTAAAATTATTAGTTTAATAAATGGGTTTGAATCAGAATAACTAAAAGTCTTTAACGTCGGTTACGCCTATCAGCAAGTAACTGATTGGCACAAGCAGAAAGTGAGAAATTAATATGACGAAGAAGTATATTCTAGGAGTGTTGTTAGCGGTAGGATTTATATTGGTAATTTTGTTTTATTGGTACTCGCAAGAGGAGAAGGATATCAGTCTGGTACCGCAGAATACTTCGGTTAGCGAATCAGCAAATAACATTAATCCACCAGAACAAACAATACCGACAAATACGAACATTTCAGATACGACCAGAAAATCAGAAGCTGATGTGGCAGAAGGAAAGTTGGTTAATTATAAAAATCAGGATTTCGGAATAAGTTTTACTTACAATCAAGAAGCTTATACTTCGCCAGTGGTATTTACTGAAGGCAATTCCTATCAAGATTACCAGCAACAATCACAAATTTTGATGAGAGATAATACATTCATTGGCGAAGTGGCAACAGCAACTGGTAGTGTTAGAATTCACAAAGAAGACAGACCTGAAGGATATTTATCTACAGAAGTTAAAAATATAAAAAGTTATGAGTATTGTAAAATTCTGAACCAAGACCTTGTAGATGGACAAGCGGCAGTTAGGTATCAATGCTCAGAATTAGGCGATGGAGAAACTGTACTATTCCAGCACCCAAAAGGATACTTCATTAGAATCCATGGGACCTTTACCTCTAAATATTACGATGAAATTATCAAAAGTATAACTCTGCTAATTTAATGGAACTTAAAAATTACAAACCAGTTATTGGACTAGATTGCACTTCCTCACAATGGGGTGATGAAAAAGTCTTTAATGTCGGTTACGCGTATCAACAAGTAACTGATTGGCACAAACAACAAAGAGCATGAACAAGCCTTCTAAAACTACCAAAGCTATATTTATAGTGCTATTATTTCTAATAACCTTATTTTCTTTGATACCCTTGCACTTACTTGGACCGAATCTAAGTGTTGCGTTAAATGGAAGGGTTGTAGAAGGACAGGTGATAGATGTAAAAACTGAGCTTATTGGGGGCTGTACGAGTGAGCATAATTGTAGGTCAAATGTAATTAAAATAATTAAATACTTTGATCATGAAGATAATGAACAAAATCTTGCGACAGGCGATTATGGTAATTTGCAATTTTTGCAACTAATGGACGTAGGTGATACTGTCAAAATAGTTTACGTAAAAGATAAAATTGATAGTGCGAGACTATACTTCCCTTATTTAGATTGGGCTTACTCCCTTTTATGGTTGTTAGTAACAGTTTTTGCAATCAAAGGAGCATTTATCTTTTTAAATCATAATAGAAATTTTAATGGAACTTGAAAGGTATAATTCATTTATTGGATTTAATAACACTTCCTCACAATGGGGTGATGAAAAAGTCTTTAATGTCGGGTATGCTTTTCAGGAAGTAACTGATTGGCACAAACAGAAAGGTATTTAACATGAGTATAGAAAAACAACCCACTGAACCAGCTCAACATGGACTAGATGATGAAGTGGACTTTAAGAATGAATCATTTCAGGAAAGCGCTGACATAAGTGATTCCAGCGTGGAGGAAGAGAAACAAGTGACAATACAGGATAAAATGACTGATGGCGAATGGTTAAACGAAGAGGATTTGGCTAGTCTAGATTTAACACCTGAGATTGTGGCATCATATCTGAGCATGAAGCAATCATTTGAAAATGCAGCAGCCAAAGACCCTTACGATTTGGTGACAGACTATGAAGCTAGTCAAAATGAGCTAATTAGAAGAGCAAATCAAATAATTCAAGACGCTACTTCTGAATAAACAGTCACAAGAAAAGTATTTGAAATTTATTAACAGATGACAGCAAAAAATAAATGGAACTAAACGGATACAAACCAGTTATTGGACTCGAAATCCACGTACAACTTGCAACTAAGAGCAAGATGTTTTCGAGCGCGCCTAATAACCCAGATGAGAAGAAATCAAACACTAACATCGACGAAGTGGTTACAGCTGAGCCTGGAACTTTGCCAGTGCTAAACAAGCAAGCGGTTCGTTTGGGGGTGATGGTGGGACTTGCATTAAACTGTGAAATTCCTAAATATTCCAAGTTCGATCGCAAGCATTATTTTTATCCTGATTTACCGAAAGGTTATCAAATTTCTCAGTACGATGAACCAATCGCACAAAACGGTTGGGTGGAAATTTTAATTCCTGCCAACGCAGAACGAATCACAAACCCAGCAAGCTACACCAAGCGAGTTCGTATTACTCGTGCGCATTTAGAAGAGGATGCCGGTAAAAACATGCACCCAGAAGGTTTGCCTTACTCACTTGTAGATTACAATCGTGCTGGTTCACCTTTGCTGGAAATTGTTACTGAGCCTGACGTAGAAACAGCCGAAGAAGCGCGAATTTTCTTGCAAGAACTTCAGCGAATTGTTCGCTATGTTGGTGCTTCAAGTGCTGACATGGAAAAAGGTACAATGCGCTGTGAGCCAAACATTTCTGTGCGAAAACCTGGAGAAGAATCTTTACCGAAGTATAAAGTTGAAGTAAAAAACATCAACAGTTTTCGTTTTGCGGAAGCGGCGATTAATTACGAAATTCCTCGTCACATTGAAATGTTAGAAAATGGGGAAATGCCAAAACAGGTGACGATGGGTTGGAATGAAAAAGATAACAAAACTGTTGAGCAACGCACTAAAGAAGAGGCGAATGACTATCGTTATTTCCCAGAACCAGATTTGGCCCCGATGCATTTCACTCCTGAATTTATCGAAGAGTTGCGTTCTCAACTTCCAGAATTACCATCACAGAAGCGGATTCGTTTTAAAGAAGAGTTTGGACTTGATGACGCAACTATTGAAACCTTACTGAACTGGAAAGAACTCAACGAATATTTCGAAAATGTTGTTAGCGAAATTGATGCTCGGATTGAAACAGACGGTACTGGTGACCGTGCCAAATTAATTAAGAGTGCTGCTAATTGGTGCTTGCAAGACTTTTCAGCTTTACTAAATTCGCAACTAGCAAACCCAGTTGAATCAAAAGTTAGCGCGGAAAACTTAGCAGAATTAGTTGCTCACATAGATTCAGGAAAAATTTCTAGCAGTGCCGCTAAGCAAGTCTTCAAAGTAATGTATGAAAAAGGTGGAGAGCCAGATAATATCATTCAAGATTTAGGCTTAGCTCAGGTTAGTGATGAAGGAGCGATTGAAACTGCAGTAGATGAAGTTATTGCTAAAAACGAAAAAGCTGTTTCTGATTACAAAAACGGCGAGCAGAAATCATTTGGCTTTTTAGTTGGTCAAGTGATGGCTCACATGAAAGGCAAAGGTAATCCACAAGTCGTAAACGAACTTCTTAAGAAAAAATTGAGGTAGTATCATTTAATGCATCAAAAGCATCCGCATGCCAGCGGATGTTTTTATTTCGCTTCCACCAAGTCATTTGGCGCTTGGCGTATTGGCGGATAGCGATAAAAAGTTGCTCTTCCATTTCAGCTTTATTAAGCTTGTTTTGTAAGTACAAAGCGCAGTACTTGTATTCCAGCCCAAAGTCCTCTAGCTTTTTCCAAGACAGTCCAGAGTTATGTAAACTTTGCACTTCTTCAACCAAGCCCTGTTTTAATCTTTGCTTGAGTCGTTTTTGAATTTTTGTTTCCAATATTTCTTTATCGGGATTAATGCCAAGCCAGGTCGCATCATACGACCCCTCTCTAATCTTCCCCTCATTAAGGGAGGGAAGGGCGGGGATTTTTGGAACAGGTTTGCCAGTAGCTTTTACTATTTCTAAAGCTCGAATAAGGCGATGCGGATTTTTGGCGTCAATAGTTTTAGCTCGTTCGGGGTCTAAGCGCTTGAGCATCTCAAACATTTGGTCAACGGAAAGTTGCGATAACTGCTTTCTAATCTTTGCATCAGGTTTAACTTCTGGTAAAGACTGTTCAAAGACAACCGCGTCAATCCAATGCATTGTGCCACCACAAATAATCGGCAATTTGTCGCGTTTCAAAATATCAGCAATTATTTTACGAGCATTTTGTTGAAATCGTGCTACCGAATATTGCACGCGTGGACTAGCCTCATCAATTAGGTAGTGCGGGATGTTCTTGTATATGAAGGCTTGTTTCTGAGACCCCCTGCCTGCCGGCAGGCGGGTTCGGCTTTGCTCAGAATGGCTGATTATTGTCATTCCGAGCGTAGTCGAGGAATCTCCTGGAGAGAGTCTGGGATCCTTCGACTCGCTACGCTCACTCAGGATGACAATGGGTTGTGATAATATTCGCTCAGGATGGCTGGACAGTGACTCGGGGTGACTGCTTGATGGCAATCTTTGCCATTTTCCTTCTACTTTTCCTGAGCCAATATCAAGACCGCGATAAATCTGGCGACTATCTGCCGAAATAATTTCCCCGTTATATTTTTTTGCCAACTTCACAGCTAGTTCACTTTTACCGCTAGCAGTGGGGCCGACTACTATTAGAATCTTCGAAGTTTTCATCTATGTTATAATAAATCAAATATCATTAAGATGCCATATCATGAATAATCAAACAAAATTTGTATATGCAGTTGTTGCATTAATAGTAATTGCAGTTGTTGCATTCTTCGTTTATAACTCTGGTCAAAATTCAGAAGTTGCAAATGAGTCTACCAACTCTAATACCCAAACTTCTATGGAAGAAGGTAGTGGCAATCAAGACACTATACCATCTAACA
>JBBSJS010000019.1:0-16364 GCA_038257015.1 Candidatus Doudnaibacteriota bacterium
GACTAAACTTGCCCCCGAGTCATTAACTTTGATATAGCTTCCAGTCATTGAAGCGTTACCTTCTTTTATCGATTTAACTTCTCGTCCTTCCAATACTAAACCAGCATCGAAGGTTTCTTTGATGTCATAGTCAAATTTCGCTCGTTTGTTGTAAGCTAAGGATTTCATAAGAGTATTTTACCTTTTATTAGAGCTTTGCGAAAGTAAAAATTATCAATAAAAAAGGGTTCAGCAGTACTGCTAAACCCGGAAATGTACAAAGGTCCTTAATGAAGACTTCTGTAGACGGTGATTTGGTTCTTTTCTAGATTTTGTCCTTCGTGCTTCAACTTAAGCCACGAGAAAGACAAGTCAAGATAATATTGCGGCAACCTGTTATTCATTTCTTCTACTTTTGCCGGGGCAAAAAGATTATCCATCCGTTGAACATCTTCAAGTTTGGTAGCATTGAGCATCTCAACGACCGAGTGATATTCGCCTTGGTTAATAATCTGATTAATCACATCAAAGTATTTACCTTTAGTGCCTGCATTTAAAACTTTACCTGCAAATTCATGGGCTTTGACTTCCTCAAGAACCCAAACATCTGTTTTTGAATAAGCTAGCGCTCCAGGTTGACCCGTGTCATGTTGATGTTGATGATAAAGTTCATGAAGAAATCTAGCATTAAACCAAACTATATCCGGAGAACGAAAGCCTGGCATGGAAATCACTCCACCACCATTAGCCTTCGGATAGTAACCGATTAAGGTTAGTACTCCTTTTTCAACCCTCGCTGCTTTGGGGTATGCTAAGGCTACAATTTTTCCAGTAGAGTAGTTATCAAGATATCTGCTCTTATCAGGATTCCGGTCGAGAACACCAATGCTCAGATCTTGTCCGTAGTATTCTTTCAACTTTTTGACTTCACTGATTTCTGAATACTTATCCATCCCTACATGAATTGATGACTTCAATTCTATCAAGAACAGGTCTTCGGATTTCATATCTGCAGGAACAGCCCATTCTGACTGGGGCTTATTTAGAATCATCTTCTGAGATATTCCATCGTAGGATGTATTCTTTAGTTTAAAAGGGGTAGTAGAATTATCGCTTGCCCTATAACAAGACATAGCAACGAAGAGTAAAAAGCACGCTATGGAAAAAACCACAGTTTGTCTAAATGTTTTACTATTAAAGAACATATTTCCTCCAAGAAATTGTCATATTTTTGAACCACACAATCATAATGAAAATTTAGACATTTGTCAAGTAATAAGTTCACTTTTAAGTCTATAAAGGGTATAATTAAGCCTATGAAAGCTTATATTTCCGAACTTATCCAACAAGCTGTGGCTGAAATCTCTCCTCAGGAAGCAGAGAGTGTTCTTGCTGTGGCAAATTTTGATGTGGCTTATCCAAAGACTGACTTCGGTGATTATGCCACTAATGCTGCGATGGTGATGTTTAAAAACTTCAACACAGCTCCCGCTGGTAACCCGATGGAGTTTGCAAAACTGCTAGCAGAAAAAATTTCAATCTTAGACGAACAAAAAAGTTTTTCCAAAGTTGATTCTGTTGGTGGGTTTATTAATTTCACGTTAAAAGATGAAGTTCTGGCAAGTATGATCTTCGCCATGCAAAATTCAATTATATTTAGCACTCCCGAGGCTAAGGTCGGTGAAGGTAAGAAGGTTGTATTCGAATATTCTAGTCCTAATACAAACAAACCTCTACACATCGGACATATTAGGAATAATGTTTATGGTAAAGCTTGTATAAATTTACTCAAAGCGATCGGATATGATGTTGTGTCATGTGAGATTATCAACGACCGTGGTATTCATATCATGAAGAGCATTATGATGTATCAGAAATATGGCAATAACGAAACTCCTGAGCAGGCGGTTGTTAAGCCTGACCATTTTGTTGGAAAATTCTACGCAATGTTTGGGCAGAAAGCTGCAGAGAGTGAAGAAGCTGAGATAGCTCTCTTAGAAGAGGCGCAAGAACTGCTCCGTAAGTGGGAAGATGGGGATGAAGAAATTCGGAATGTATGGAAAAAAATGAATAATTTTTATTTTGATGGTGCAAGAAAAACTTACAAACGTGAATGTAGTACATTTGATGAAGTAGATTTTGAAAGTGATATCTATGACAAAGGGCGAGACTTGGTATTGGCAGGGGTTGAGAGCGGTATTTTTCAAAAAGAAGAAGACGGAAGTGTTAGTGTTGAATTTGAAGAAAAGAACTTAGGTAAAAAATACTTGCTTAGGAAAGATGGTACAACAATATATATAACTCAAGACATGTATTTATGGGATCAGCGCAATCAGCGACATAATCCAGATATGGTATTTGTGACAACTGCAACAGAGCAGGCTTATCATTTTCAGGTTTTGAAAAAAATGTTTGAACTGTTGAAGTACCCATGGGCTAAGAATTTTAAACATTTACCATATGAGCATGTTTATTTAGGAAGGGATAAGATGTCTTCTCGTTCAGGTAATACGATTACAGCTGACAAGCTTTACGATACTGTTAAAGAAAAGGTTCGTGACACTATGAGTCAATTAGAAAGACTTAAAGGTTCTGTGGATGACGATAAGTTGGTAGAAAAGATTGCCATGGGAGCTGTAAAGTATGGCTACTTGCATTATGAACCACAAACGCGCATATATTTTGATATAGATCAAACTATTGCCTTAGAAGGAAATACTGGCCCATATATTCAATATGCTTATGCTAGAATCCAAAGTTTAATTCACAAGTCCGGTATTGCTTCAACTAATGCGAAGCCCTCAGAGCTGGCCAAACCAGAAGAGCTTCACCTAATGCGAACAATTATCCGATATGAGTCAGTCGTTGCAATTGCAGCGCGTGAGTATAAGCCAAACTTACTTTGTAATTATTTGTATGAGCTAGCAAGTTCGTTAAACACTTTTTACGCCAATGTTCCGGTTGTGAAAGAAGAAAGTGAACAGTTAAAAGAACAGCGAATTAGCTTGTTGCTTACAACAGCAACTGTTCTGAAAAATGGCTTAAACCTACTCGGGATAGAAGCGCCAGAGGAAATGTAATCCTTAATAGAAAGATAAATTTATGACAGAACAAACAGATAAAAAGCCATTGAGTAACGCGCCTAATTTTAATGAACTTGAGTTGGGTGTTTTGGAATTTTGGAACAAAGAAAATATTTTTGAACAATCTCTAAAACAAACAGAGAATGGCGAACCATTCGTCTTTTTCGACGGACCTCCATTTGCAACTGGTACCCCTCATTATGGTCACATTTTGGGCTCTACTATCAAAGATGCAGTTGGTCGCTATCAAACAATGAAAGGGCGCTATGTTCGTCGCGTTTGGGGTTGGGATTGTCACGGTTTGCCAATTGAAAATATTGTTGAAGAGAAATTGAAAATCTCGGGCAAAAAACAAATTGAAGAAATTGGTGTAGATAAATTCAACGAAGAATGTCGCGCCAGTGTGATGACTTATGTTGATGTGTGGGGCAAAACTGTTAATCGGATGGGTCGTTGGGTAGATTTTGAAAACTCTTACAAAACCATGGACTCTAAGTACATGGAAAGTGTTTGGTGGGCACTTCAACAGATTTGGAATAAGGGATTAATTTACGAAGACAACAAAGTCTTAATGTACTGTTCTCGCTGTGAAACTCCGTTGTCTAATTTTGAAGTGGCGATGGATAATAGCTATAAAGATGTCACGGAAGAATCTGTTTTTGTAAAATTTCAACTTCACCCAAAGCAACGCATCTTAGATACTCTTACTGATGAAAAAACTTTCGTGCTTGCTTGGACTACAACTCCTTGGACTTTGCCCGGGAATACAGCACTCAATATTGGTCCGGACATTGCTTATGTTTTGGTAAAACAGAATGATGAAAAATTTATCTTAGCCAAAGAACGTTTAGAAATTCTATCGGGCGAGTATGAACAACTTTTAGAATTCTCTTCAAGAAGCTTAGAAGGTTTAAGTTATCAGCCTTTATTTCCAGAAGTTTTGGCTCAGCACCCAGACTTGGCAACTGCGCACAAAATTTATGCTGAAGATTACGTTACAACTACTGATGGTACCGGCGTGGTGCATAATGCCGCCATGTATGGTGAAGTAGACTATGAAGCTGCTAAAAAACGAGGACTTCCTCGTCAGCATATCTTAGATAACAAAGGAATTTATAATAATGCAATGCCAGAGCGACTGCAGGGCTTGTATTTTAAAGATGCAGACAAAGTAGTCTTGCGCGAGCTAGAAGAGAAAGGGTTGGTTTATAAAATTGAAAATAACACTCACAGCTATCCTCATTGCTGGCGCTGTGGAACTCCGCTTTACTATTCCGCACTCTCCGCTTGGTTTGTGAATATTCAAAAAGTTAAAACTCGTCTGTTAGAACTCAATCAAGATATTAACTGGTATCCAGACCATTTAAAGAATGGCCGTTTTGCAAAAAGTGTGGAGATGGCACCAGACTGGAATATTTCTCGTAACCGTTATTGGGCGACAGCTTTGCCGTTTTGGAAATGTACCAACGATAATTGTGAAGATGTCGTGTGTGTTGGTTCAGTTGAAGAATTAAAACAGAAGGCTAATAACTTTGATCAAGTTTATCCTCAATACGATCCAAACAATGTTGAAGCTATCGACTTGCATAAACCATACATAGACAAAGTAGAGCTGCGCTGTGAAAAATGTAGTAGCATTATGATTCGTGTTCCAGAAGTTGTGGATTGTTGGGTTGAGTCCGCCAGCATGCCATTTGCAGAACTTCACTATCCGTTCGATAACAATCAGTTATTCCAAGACCGATACCCGGGCGACTTCGTTGCTGAGTATATTGCACAAACTCGCGCGTGGTTTTATGTCATGCATGTAATTGGCACAATTATCTTCGACAAAGCACCATTTAAAAATGTTGTTACCACCGGAACAATTTTAGCGGAAGATGGTAATAAGATGTCGAAGTCAAAAAAGAACTTTCCAGACCCTAATGTGATTTTCGAAAAGTTGGGTGTAGATTCTGTGCGCTACCTTATGCTCACTTCAACTGTGATGAATGCAGATGATTACAGTTTCTCTGAAAAAGCCGTCACTGAAGTGAATCGCAAACTCAGCATGATTCTTTACAATGTTTGGCAATTCTTCCGTATGTATCACAAGGGTCATATTAAAGAAGCAAGTGTGCCAAGTACAACTAACGTTTTGGATGTCTGGGTGCTGTCGAAACTTCATCAAACTCAAAAATTAGTAACAGAGTATTTAAATAATTACAACACAGTTAAAGCTGGACGCGAGATTCAAGATTTAATAAACGAAGTTTCGACTTGGTATGTGCGCCGCAGTCGTGATCGTATGCGCGGTGACGGCTTAGAAGCTCAGGCTGCTTTAGAAACCCTTGGATATGTTTTAGTGCAAATTTCCAAGATGCTTGCACCTTTTATGCCTTTCTTGAGCGAGCACTTGTACAAAGACTTAACTGGCGAAAAGTCAGTTCATTTGGCGAAGTGGAGCGAGGTGAATAATTTCTCCGAACAGGCTTTAACTGAAATGATTCAAGTTCGAAAACTTGTGGAGTTAGGCTTGTTTGTTAGAAAAGAGCAAAATCTGAAAGTCCGCCAACCTTTAGCAGAATTACAATATGTTTTACCAGAGAGTGGTAGTAGTTTAGATAAGAGTTTGGGGAAAATTTTGCAGGAAGAATTGAATGTTAAAAATGTTGTCTCAGCGGGCGAGTTAGTAGAGCGCGAGGGTTGGGTTGGCAAAACAGCAGATAATGTGTCCTTGGCCTTCGATACAGTGTTAAGTGAAGAATTAGTTCGTGAAGGACTTGCTCGAGAGCTGGAACGACAAGTTCAAGACTTGCGTAAGAAAAGTGGTTTAAGGATTGGTGAAACTGTTGATTTGTATTATGCTACCACCAATGCAGAACTTGTTACGGTAGTGACGGAATTTTTAGACAAGAAGAAAACCTTCGTCGGCAATGTAATCAGTGATCCTGAAATCGAAGCTGACTTTGAAACTCAAACTACTGTTAATGGTGAAGCTATTTGGCTTGGCTTGGTGAAGAATTAAATACTAATTATTAGATAATCATATGCTCGTTAAAGATTTAATGTCTACCAATGTGGTGACTGTAACTCCAGAAACTCTTGTTAGTGAAGTAGCCGAAATCCTGCACCAACATCATTTTTCAGGACTTCCTGTGGTAAATGAACAAGGTGTTGTTATCGGAACTGTCTCTGAGCGTGATTTTATCACCGCTGAGTCTAATCTCTATTTACCGACTTATATCAAAATGTTGTCGAACATGGATTATATTCAAGGTGGGAAAAAAGAATTACCTCATGTAGTTAATCAGATTATCAACGCGACGGTAAAAGATATTATGAATCAGCAAGTGCCATTTGTGCGTCCCGACACGCCATTAGAACAACTTGCTACCATCTTTGGAGAGCAGCGTGTTAATCCTGTCCCTGTTACAGATAGCACTAATAAACTCATAGGAATTATTTCTCGTAGCGACTTAATTAAATTCTTTTCACCAAAGCAAGTTAAGATGGGCTATGTTACAGAAACTCGAACTCGTAAAATTGACCAACAGGTAGATTTTACTCAAGGGCATTTCCGTGATAACTTTGCGTACGTTGCCAAAGCCCGTGCCAATATTTGGATTACCACAGCAGTGGTATTATTCATTGTCGGTTTTCTGGCAGGAATCTTTTATGTGGCCAACCCAGACGTGTTTACCAAAGAGACTCCTGGTAATCAAATACAACAGTAAACAACTGGCCTCTTAATAAAGAGGCCAGTTTTAAATTAGTTATATAAACGATGTCGCGAGAAAATAAATTCCAAGCAATTATTTTAAAAAAACAAGATTACAGTGAGACCGATCAAATTGTCACTTTATTTTCTTTGCAAAAAGGAAAACTGCGCGCTTTAGTAAAAGCGGGGAAGTTGCAAACCAGCAAACTGCAAACAGGCACTCAGCCTGGTTTTGAAATTAACACCACACTCACCAATTCTCCATCGCTACCGAAATTAATTCAGACTGAAGTTATTAGTGCCCCAGCGCATTTATATGAAAGTATGGAACTTCAAAAAATCTGGTTTTCTTCTGCCGAGCTTGTATTTCGTGCAGCGCCAGATGAACAACCGAGTGAAGAAATTTATTACAGCTTACAAGGGTTGTTAAATTTTTTAGAAAGCTACAGCGTAAATAAATTTGAACAAGCAGAGGTTCTTTATTTAGGATTGATTAAATTTCAGCTATTGGTGATGAATAACATCGGGCTCGGTTTACAAACGTTATCTGAAGACATTGTTGCTGATCAACTTTTATTTAGCGCTGAGAAAGGTGGGTTACTCCCGCCATCAGCTGCTAGTTCTACGGCCAAGTTGGTCCCTGCTAGCTTTAACAAGCAACTACGATGGTTACAGCAAGTAAGTTTTGGACAGATCTTGCAAATTTCATCAGACAAGAAATTACAGGTTACGGGCTTGCAAGATATTGTAAACGAATTTATTAACTACCAGTTGGAGAGGGAAATCAAGTCACATCGGTTTTTGCGCTCTGGCCTATGATATAATTAAGAAAATAAAAGGCTATACTATGGACGAATTCAAATCACAATCTGTACCAAATATGGAAACCTTAGAAGAGCAACAGCTTGTATCTAAGCCAGTTTCAGACTTCGCAATTACTCCACCACAAACCCCTGTAGGAAATGAACCACCAAGTTCTTCTAAATGGGAAGCAGTTTTGGAGTTTTTTTCAAATAATAAATGGTATGTGTTGGCATTGGTGCTAGGGTTGGTAATTATCGCTGTGTTGGGGTATTTTGCGTTTCGCACTCAAACTCCTGAGCCAACTCAACAAGCTAAAGTTAATGTTCTAATTGATGCGCCCGAGATGGTGCCGAGCGGTAATGAGGCGATTTACAAATTCACTATAGTGAATGAGGATCCTGTAAAATTAGTAGATATGGAATTAGAACTTGTTTATAACGACATGACTTATGTTTCCAGTTCGCCGAGAGCTAATAACCTTTCCGGGAATTCTTATCTGATTCCAGATTTAAGCACAGGCCAGAATGCGGTTGTGATGGTGAAGGTTCAAGTCCAAGGTAATATTAACGACCAAAAAACTTTGGTCGCAAAATTGAAATATAAATACATTAATTTTAACTCTCAATTCGTCAAAGAAGTATCTCATACCACCAGAATTGTTGCAGCCGACATTATTTTAGATGTTAGTGGTTCAGAAGAAGTGAACAACGCTCAAGTTGCAGAGTATACTATTAATTATCGAAACAACTCTGATAAAGAAATTACCAATGGTCGTATTCAGGTGACTTACCCAGAAGGATTTAGCTACGGCAATGCTGAGCCTGATACAGCTTTAGGAAATAATATCTGGAATATTAATTCACTGGCTCCACGAGGTTCAGGCAAGATACAATTCCAAGGCAATTTCAACACTTCTCGTCCCGGAGATCAAAAAACTTTCAAAGTTGAGTTCCTGGTTGCAGACGAAAGAGGTGATTACTACGCACAATCAGCTTCTGCCTTTACTACAAGAATATCTACCCAGCCTTTGCTCATAGAACAGAAGTTACAAAATAGCAGCAATATAGTTGCTCCTGGCGATACTTTAACATACGAAATCCGATTCCAAAATAACGCTGCTGTGGTAGCTACCGGTGTAATTATCATTCTAGAATTGGACTCTCCAGCCATTGATTTAACATCAATCCGTTCTGATACGGGACTGGTTCGTGATAACAGTATTACTTGGAACGCTTCCGGTGTGCCTGCTTTAGAAAGACTTAACCCTTCGGATTCCGGAACTGTTAGATTTACTGTGAGAGTTAACGATCCAGCGGTGGCTGGAAACGCCAAGAATATTGAGGTTAAGTCGGCAGTAAAAATTCGTAGCAATGAGTTTAGGGACTTCTTGCCTGGCAATGCTCTGGCGATTAAAGTTTCAAGTCCATCGGATATGTCCGGTTCCTCAGCTCATGCAGGAGGCTCGCTTCCACCGCGTGTCGGAGTACCAAGTACTTACACAGTTTATATCGAATTAAAGAACTCCAGTAACGATTATTCCAACGGCGTGGTTACAGCTTTAATTCCACTTGGGCTTAACTTTGATACAAACTCTATTCTTGCTCGTGAGCGTAGTTTAGTAAAGTTTGATAGTTCGACTGGTCGCTTAACTTGGGATGTTGGTCAACTTGTGGCTCATGCTGGAAAGACACAACCCGTAAGGATGCTAAGTTTTAATGTTGGTTTTACTCCAAGCCAGGCTGAATTAAACCAAGCTGTACAATTATTACGAGATGTTCGGTTTAATGCAAAAGATAGTTTTACAAACCAAGATATTTCACTTGAAGTAGATGGTATATCTACTGAAGACTCTCCAAATGGGTCAAGGGATGGTCGAGTTCAGAATTAACTTGCCCGGAGATCGAGCTCACTTAGTACTAATTACAAACAAAAAACCTCCAGAATATTCTGGAGGTTTTAATTTTATCGATTATGGATGGATAATTCCTTTAACTTTAGAGTCGCTCATGTCGAGTGTACGGGTGGTTTTAATAAATAGTCCTTTGTAGTTCCATTCACTAAAGGTAACCTTAGTACCATTCACGGCTTCGATGTAACCAACGTGTCCGTAACGGCTTTCATTAGTTTGAATAATCGAGCCAACTTTTGGAGTTTGGTTAACGGTAGCACCTGCTCGTTTTGCATTACTCATCCACGCACTAGCGTTTCCGCGCCAATAAACTTTTACTTTACTTGCAACCCAAGCTGTACAGTGTCCAGCAGCGAACTTATTGCTTCCTACGAATGCTGCGCGAGGTACAGATGGTTGGCTGGTAGCTTTTGGTGTCGCAGCGCTGGATGGTGCAGAAGGAGTTTCAACTGGTTTTGGAGGTTCTGGGAGAACACCGCCTGGAATAATTAAATATTCACCTAAAGCGATTTCTGAGTCAGGTCCTTCAAGACCATTATACGATACTACTTTTTCCAAATCAGCTTGATATTTCTTAGAAATGTCGTACAAACTAAGATCGGTTTCAACTTTTACAACAATACCTTCCACTGGGGGGATCACTAGGTGCCAACCTGCTTTTAGGGCATGGTCCGGCAAACCGTTGGATTCTCGGATAGTTTTAGTACTGATTCCGAATTGAGTAGCTACTGTGTATACAGTATCAAAAGGTTTAGTTTCGTAAACTTGAACTTGTTGGGAAACTAGTTTCTGAATACTGTCCGGGTTTGCTTTGGTGATACCACTGTCATCGATTATTTCTTCTTCTGCTACAGTGCTAACGCCAAGTACTGAAGGGTTAGGTGTGTTGTCTGCGAATACTTGTGCAAACAATCCTCGATTATTAGCAACAGTTGTGTTAACAGTGTTCTGCTTGGCGTGCAAGCTGTCGTTAAACTCGCTATGGTTGCCTAAGAAATGCGCTGCAAGACTATTGTCTTTGTGAACGTAATCTTTTTTAAGAGGATTAAATACTACAAGGTTAGCCGCAGCTATTAGTAGAACCACAAGCCCTACCACTGCTTCACTGGAGAAGTTTAAACCATATTCCCAAGGGTCAGGTTTATTGTTGATACGAACAGCGGGAAAGTGCCCAGAGTACCAAGTTGATACACTAGGGAAGTTTCTTTTGACAGAGTTAACTGTCTTCTTAAAGAAATACTGAGAAACAAATTTGTATACTCGGATTTTACGAGCAAGCAAATTCTTAAATTCTAAAGATGAAATATTTTTTCCTTTTCGCTGCAACTTGCAGAAGTTTGAGTCGTCATCTCTACGCCTTAAACTTTTGTAAGTCGTCTTTGCCTATATTAATAGTGGGAGCAAAGAGAGCGAGCACTGTTTCTTTGATCAGCTAACTTCCGTTACTTATACAAGTGTAGGTTCAGGAAGCCACCAAAGATTCAGGCTATAATTCAAGTGTTTAGCGCTTACTTAACAATTGAATCGTGAAATCTTTTAATTTCAATATTACTAATGAAGTTTATCAGCCCTGAAAAGAGATATCAAGTTTTACTCTCCACAGGTGCCTAATCGGCTCTGAACTAAGCCAATTATTATCCACATTCCGCTTAAATAAAGGTGAATTTGGGATTTTTTATACCGTAGTCTTGCCGTTAAAATATAACCACAAAATGCTATAATAGTTACAGATGGATTTAACAGTTTTAAACAAAAAACAGTACGAAGCAGTCACCGCCCCTATGGGGCCTGTTTTAGTTCTGGCGGGAGCAGGGAGTGGTAAAACGCGTGTCTTAACTTACCGTATTGCCTATTTAATAGAACGAGGCCTTGTACCAGCAGTAAATATTTTAGCCGTTACTTTCACAAATAAGGCTGCTAAAGAAATGCAAGAACGTGTGGAAGTTCTAAAGAGAGAGTCTGGTGTTGTAAATTCTTTAGGCCGGCCAATGCTTGGGACCTTCCATTCAATTGGCGCAAGGATTCTTCGAAAAGAAATTTCGCAGTTGGGTTACAGTCCAAGTTTTGTGATTGCCGACAGTGATGACCAGTTGAAGATTATTAAAGACATTCTCAAAGACTTGGATGTCCCCAAGCAGTATGGACCGCAACTGTTCCGCTCTTACATATCGAGTGCTAAGAATTTACTGCAAACCCCCAAAGAGTTACAGATTGGGTTGGATGGTTACTTGTTCGAATTAGTTCAACAAGTTTACATTCGCTACCAGGACTTTTTATTCAAACAGAACACTTTAGATTTCGACGATTTATTAATGCTTCCAATAAAGTTGTTTCAAGCTTTACCACAAGTGCTAAGAAAATACCAAGAGAGCTGGCAGTACATTCTGGTGGATGAGTACCAGGATACTAACCAAGCGCAGTATATGTTTTTGCATATGTTGGCCAAACATCAGAATTTGTTCGTAGTTGGTGATGATGCTCAAAGTATTTATGGCTTTCGCGGTAGTAACATTGCCAATATTTTGAATTTTGAAAAAGATTTTAGCGATGCTTTGGTGGTCAAACTGGAACAGAATTATCGCTCATCGAAGAACATTCTAGCTGCGGCTCAAAAAGTGATTGAACTTAATACTGAACAAAAACCTAAAACTTTATGGACCGAGAACGATTCAGGCAATCCGGTGAACATAGAAGAGGTTTTTGATGGGCGAGAAGAGGCCTTGTTCGTGGCCCGTAAAATTGTAAAATTAGCTAGTCTAGAAGCTGAAGAAGAGATTGAGTACGAGGAAGACTATGATCAAGAACCCGTGCAATTTTCAATTCTTGATAAGTATTTAAGTCGTCACCAGCGGGGTGGACTCAGGAATTCTAGTCATAATGTGCCCCAATTACCGCAAGAGCACGAATCATTGAAGGAATTTGCAGTTCTTTATCGTACTCACGCTCAATCTCGTGAAATTGAAGAAGTATTTATAGAAGCAGGAATTCCGTATCAGATTGTTGGTGGTCTGAAGTTCTATGAACGCAAAGAAATTAAAGATGTATTGGCATACTTGCGTTTGGTTTTGAATCATTACGATATTACCAGCTTAAAGAGAGTGATTAATTTACCACCTCGTGGGGTAGGAGATAAATCATTTGCCCTATTAAAAGAGCTTATTTTGCAACAGCCCAAAGAGCAAAGCTTGAGCGAGTTTTTAGAAATTTTGCCGATCAGTGAAATTCCTGCAAAAGCTCGTTTGGGTATAGAGCAATTTTACTCTACTATTAGAAGCTTGAGCGGTTTATCTGCGGAGGCAACTCTAACTGATTTATTAAAACAAACCATCAAACTTAGTCAGATGGAAACGTATCTCAAGGATGGCACTGAAGTTGGTGATATGAGAGTGGAAAATGTCCGTGAGTTATTCAACGTTACTGCTAAGTTTGACGATAAAACTTGGACAGAGAGTTTGGTACAGTTTTTAGAGGAAGTTGCGTTGGTCACTTCTGCGGATGAAAATTCTGATAAGGATAACAGTGTTACTGTGATGACTTTACACGCTGCTAAAGGTTTGGAGTTCGACACAGTGTTCTTTGTAGGATTAGAAGAGGGGATTTTGCCCCATTCGCAATCCATGTTAAACCCCAAATAGCTAGCTGAAGAAATTCGCTTGGCGTATGTCGGACTCACCCGCGCCCGAAGAAAATTATTTTTGTTGTATGCTAAGAGCAGGCAAATGTATGGTAGTTTCCAGTCCAATCCACCATCTCGAATTCTCCAAGTACTGCCACAAGAAGTAATTAGTTTCAAAGGAGACGCCGCGCGGTTATACAATTCTGACGACGAGATAAGTTACGAACCATTTTAAAAACATTCACGAAATTATTTTATGACTATTGAAACTTTAAAAAGTATTCTGAAAAGTTACAACCTAAATGCCAACAAGACTTATGGCCAACATTTTTTAATGGACGAAACTGTATTAGAGGATATGATCGACGCTGCCGAAGTAACCAAAGAGGATGTAGTTTTAGAAATTGGTCCTGGGATAGGTAACCTTACCGAACGACTCTTGCCAAGAGCTAAGAAAGTTTTTTCAGTAGAAAAGGATCCACAGTTTTTGCCAGTGCTAAAATCTTTGGAAACTAAGTTTGATAATTTTCAGTACGAACTCACAGACATTCTTTCTTTTAATTTTAATGAGAAATTAAAAAAGCATGGCAAGTATAAAGTGGTGGCAAATATTCCTTACTACATCACTGGGAAAATTATTCAACTTTTTGTGCGAGCAAAATTTAAACCACAAAGTTTAACGCTGTTGGTTCAAAAACAAGTTGCACAAAATATTGTGGCCGAACCGGGGGACTTGGCATTGTTAGGAATTTCCGTTCAACTTTTCGGCACTGCTAAAGTTGTCCAAGTTGTCCCAGCGCATAAATTTCATCCTGCACCAAAAGTTGATAGTGCAGTAATTCATGTTGAACTTCCAGAAAAACCTTTGTTTGAAAATTACGATGAGCAAAAATTATTTAAAGTTCTAAAAGCCTGCTTCGCTGGAAAACGAAAACAACTTCACAATACTTTGGTAAATAATTTATTGTTAGATAAAGAGTTGGTAGAAAAAACTTTAGCTCAGTTGAAAATTGACCCAAAGATTAGACCGCAACAACTTACCATTAAAGAATGGTTGGCGCTCACTAAATTAATAAATCCCTAAATTAAAAATCCTCAAGAATATTCTTGAGGATTTTTTTATAGCCTCAGCTTTATCTCGTCACCGATTTTCCATTCACTGCCTTTGCTTAAACCAGATTGAACTTCTAGTACAAAATCAATTTCACTTGGTGGTCCGTAAGTGGGTAGTTGGTCGGTGATACTTTTCGGTGGTGGGACATCTTCGTTGATGTGAATTATTTTATTGTCTTTAATCCAAATTATATCAATAGCGAATCGCATATCTTTCATCCAGAAGTTAGGCTTGCGATTTATTTCCTCACGGAAATCAAACAGCATCCCATTATCTGAATCGATGCCATCGCGATTAGACAACCCTTTGCGCTTACTCTCGGCGTCATTAACAACCTCTAAGGTAATTGTGTCGTTGCCAATTGTGGCTGTTGGTGCTTTTGTAGGGGAGTTGTTACAACCAGCAGAAATGAGAATTAGGGTCGCGAAACTAAGTAAAAATATTTTCATACTCTTATTATAACAAAACTTACCAAAACTACTTGCAAATTTTAGCTAAATCTGCTATAATAACTAAGTAAGAAAACTTTTTTCGAAACAAAAATAAAATACAATTAAATAAACAAGATTCAAGAGGGAATAGGCTGTATTTATCGGCATTTTTGTCGAATATTCTACTGCGTATTCTTGGTCTGGAATTGTAGAGCAGATGTTCTCAAAAATAAAAACAAAACTAAATAGTCTTGGGTTTGCTAAGGGTCATTACGGAATGATCGCTTTTACTGTAGCTGCTGTGGTCATGCTCAGCTTTATTCAAGGTCCTCTAACTTTAGAGAACCTTTTTAAGTTTCAATTTACTCAAGCCGACTTAGAGCAAGATATTGAGATGAGTGTGCAAGAGGCGATACTAAAAGCTGAGTCTGAAGTTCCTGGAGTATCTTATGAATCAAATGAGAAAGTTGCTGAGTTCAAGCGTGAGCAGTTATCTTTGCTAGATCCAAGTTTTGGAGAAGGTTCAGTATTAGGCTTAAGCACTGAAGCTCAAGCATCAATCGATCATATTTTAAGTAATGAAACTGTTAATCAAATTCCTATTAATGCAGTTCCAGATTCAGAAAAAAGCTTAGAGGAGTATGTTAGTAAATCCAAAGTAATCGAATCTTACTATGGTTCATTAGAGTTGCTCGGTATCTTAAGCACTCAAGATAGAGCAGCGGTTGCGAAAACTTTACCATACTACCAGAGCATAATCGGAGAGCTTCAGCAATTGCCAGTGCCACAAACTTTATCTAGATATCATCGTGTAAAACTTTTGTATTACACAACCATTATGACAATGGCTAGTAACGTAGCTGGTGATGCCAATACAGAAGACAGATCTGCGGCAGGAATTCTATTTTTTGAAATCGGTAACGAACTAGAAACTTTGAAATTACAATTAGGTCAGCAATTAGGAGTTGCACTGTAATGAAAAAGTTTACCCAAAAAAGCTTAATAATTATTTTAGTGATTAGCATTAGCTCGTCTTTTTTTGTTCCTACCAAGAAAGCAGATGCATTTTTAGGCTTTGATACTTTGAACGCTGCCATCCAGGGAATCGGCCATGCAATTACAAGTGCCTTGAGTGGCGGAATTTTCGGTACCACTGGTGTTAGTGCCGGAGCTAACGTAACTGCTACAGCAGTTGAAACTGCTGAACTAGTAATGAAAGGTTTGCCTCCACAGTACGGACTGGCTCGTACCGCTTTAGAGCAACCTGTAAATGCTTGTGAAGTACTCGGTGGAAATTTTTTATATAGCATCATTGATAACTTGGCAGCTTCAGTAGCTGGGATGGGGGATCAAACAAAAGTAACTGGTACATTATTTATTTCTCAAAAAATATTAGCTTTGAATTCTAAAGAAGCATGTCTTCTTGCTGTAAAAAATTCTTATATCCCCGCATCTGCGGCAGTGCCTCAGGAAGAGCCTCTAAAGGCTGTGCAAGATACTTTGTCTGATATTGAAACAAAAATGGTTGCTGTAAAAAATGAACGAGCTCAATTGGAGGCTCAGCAGAAAGCAAGCATTGGCGATATCTTTAAGGCAATCGCATTGGGTATTGCTATGGATATCAATCAACAATATACTGCGCAGACAATTAATGAACTAAAACCAAAGTTATCTATTGGCAGTTATGGCAAAGTCGCTGATGCTTTGGCTGGGCAAGTGTACTCAGTA
>JBBSJS010000020.1:0-16175 GCA_038257015.1 Candidatus Doudnaibacteriota bacterium
ACCAAATCATTGGTAAAACTGATTTTGATACAGAAAAGTTGTTGGCTAACTTTAAAGCATTTATGGATGCAGTCCACTCTTCAAAACCCCAAACTGTAAAAAAGCAGTTTGTCACAAGTATTGTGATTAATTCAACAATGGGACCTGGTATCAGAGTTAAAGCTTAATTCAAATTATAAAAAACCTCCGCTTAAAAAAGTCGGGGGTTTTTTGTTATTTCCAGATATGTTAAAATTGCGACAAGAAACCAAAACATTTTTAGAGGAGGAAAATGGCACAATCAAAGTTAAAGAAACGAGGGTCTGGTATAGACTTTCAAATTACTTCAATGAAATACTTAGTTGGGATCGATGCAGTTAAGTTGCATCAAAACCCAGACTTAACGGAAATCAACAATCTAACAGAAGAACTAGACAAGCACTTGTTAATAATCGCTCCGAAAATTAAACTCAAGTTTTCGGACATTCACCAAGTGTTCCGTACAAGCGCTCTCCTTATTATACAAAGAAGCATGAGCGCCGCACTGATCACTAATGATGTCATGCCAATAATTGACCAAGAAGCTTACGAAGAAATTCTAGAAGAGTGGTGCTACAACCCAGAACCTCTCGAATTAGAGTATGATAATTTCATGCCGCTTCAGTTCTCTCAAGCTGCCTAAGCTAGAATAGAACTACGTTCACACCTCTCCTAATCTAAATCGGAGAGGTTTTTTCATTGCCAGTTTTTGTGATAAACTATATGTATTAAGTCCCAATTAAAGTGATTTTATGATCTTATCCGACAAAGATATCAAGCAAGCTATAAAATCTGGTCGAATTACAATCGATCCGTTATTCCCAAACTGCGTCCAACCAGCTAGTGTGGACCTTCATTTAGGAGCGGACTTTTTAATTTTTCGGACCGACGAACACACATCCATAGACCCCAAACTTCCTTTAGACGACATGATGGAGAAGGTGAGCATCGATGAAAAGCGTCAATTTATTTTGCATCCTGGTCAATTTGCTTTAGGAATGACATACGAGGTTGTTGGAGTAGGCGACGATATGGTTGGGCGACTTGAAGGGAAATCTAGTCTCGGAAGAGTGGGTTTAATCATTCATGCCACTGCCGGTTATTTAGACCCAGGTAATAAGCTCAAGATGACACTTGAACTTCACAACATTGCTAACTTGCCAATCAAACTTTACTACAAAATGCCAATTGCACAGCTATCTTTTACACCACTCTCTAGTAAAGCCGAGCAACCTTACGGAAAAACTAAATTAAACAGCAAGTACTACGGAGCGATGAAACCGCAAGCCTCGCAATTTTACAAAAACTTTACCAAGAATAACGAGTGGATTAAATTTAAATCAAAGAAGAAGTAGAAATGATTAGAAAACTTTTTGGAAAGAAAACTGAAGAACCTGGTCGAAGCGGAAAGTTTATTGTAATTGATGGTCCCGATGGAACTGGCAAGACTACTCAAATCGAACTACTAGCAAAAACCTTAAGCGAAACTGGTTACGATGGCGCGGTTTTTGACTTTCCCCAATACAGTACGGCATCAGCAGGACCACTAGAAAAATATCTCGGTGGCGATTATGGTGAAGTTGGGCCAGAACCCGCTTCCATTTTTTATGCTGTAGACAGGTTTGACGCAAGTTTTAAATTGCGCGAATCACTACATGCTGGCAAAGTTATCTTATCCAATCGTTACGTAACTTCTAATGCAGGTCATCAAGGTGCAAAAATTGAAGACAAGCAAGAACGTATTAAGTTTTACAAATGGTTAGACCATTTAGAGTACGGAATTTTTAATGTACCTAAACCTGATTTAAATATTATTTTGCATATTCCTTCCGAGATGTCATGGGAATTAATTCAAGAACGAGGTCGCACTCAAAACCGCAAGACTGACATCCACGAACAAGACCGCCATCACCTTGAAATGGCTGAGCAAGTTTACTTAGAGATCGCTGAACTGTTCCCTAATACCAGATTGATTGAGTGCGTTGAGGATGGCAGATTACTGGCCCCAATAGAAATCCACACTAAGATTTGGGAATTAGTTCGTCGTATAACTCTTAAGGATTTTCCGCCACATCACTCGTAAATAACCATTGACATTACCATTAACTTCTTTTAAGCTTAGCTAAGTAAATTTGAGCTTAAATTGGAGGAAAATATGCAAAATTACTTAGATGCGTTGAAAAACTGCTATGAAAATGGGGTTGATATTCATGACGATCGTACAGGCGTAGGTCGCCGTAAGATTTTTGGTCAACAGTTGCGCTGGGATCTTAGCAAAGGCTTGCCGGTAATGACTACAAAAAAGGTTAACCTACCGTTTGTCATTCACGAACTGTTATGGCTACTTTCTGGTAGCACTAACATCGAATTGTTGGTAAAAAATGGTGTTCCAATTTGGACTGAGTGGCCTTTTGCTGCTTGGCTCAAAGCGGTAGGACGAGAGAATGAATTCCCTCGCTACACTGATGACAAAATGGATTTCAGTCCTGAGTGGAAGAAAGAAATCACCGAGTTTACCGCAAAGATTTTGGCTGACCCTGAGTTTGCCAAACAGTGGGGTGAGCTAGGACCGACTTACAGTCATCAGTGGAGAAATTACAATGCCACTAAAAATGACGATGGTTCATACAACCTCGACGGTAAAGACCAGATCAAGCAAGCACAAGAACTTCTCCGTACGAATCCCAACAGTACCCGCATAATTGTGGATGCTTGGAATGCGATAGAAGCAACTCAAGTTGCCCTTCCACCGTGCCATATGTTGTTTCAGTTCAACTCATTCGTCGACGAGACGGGGGAGCGGAATCTGGTTACCAACATGCGAATGAGAAGTGCTGATGCTTTCTTGGGAGTGCCTTTTAATATCACTTCATATGCCATCCTGTCACACATGATGGCACAGACGACTGGTCACAAAGCGCATGAGTTAATCATTGACTTCAATGATTTTCACATCTACTTGAACCAGTTTGATGCTGTGGAAACGCAATTGGCAAGAACTCCAAAAGCACTACCGCAAATCAAACTTAACCCAAATGTCAGAGACATTCTGGATTTCAAGTTCGAGGACATCGAAGTTATTAACTACGAGCACGATCCTTACATCAAGGCTCCGGTGGCTGTTTAGGAGGAAACTACTATGTTAATACCAATCGCAGCAGTCGCAACAAATGGAGTAATCGGCAAGGATAACGCGATGCCGTGGGATACAGCAGAAAACCAAGCCATGGTCCAAGAGGACCTGGCAAGGTTTAAAGCTTTGACCAAAGGTCATCCCATTGTCATGGGACTTAATACCTTCTTGTCTATTCTGAAACGAATGGAGGAGTTCACCGGAAAAGCTAAAATGCTGCCCGGTAGAACTCACTTCGTTTTGTCCAGCAAATCAATTCCCGAATTAAAAGAGTTGATTTGCTCTCAGTTCCCTACATTTGAATGGGAAGCATCTCTGGCGAAATTAATCTTCTCTAAAAGCGCTGGCGCTGCTACACAGCGTGCTGAAAGTTTGGACGAAGAAGTTTATATAATAGGTGGTACCAGAGTGTACGGTGATATCATACCATTCGCAAGCAAAATGGAAATCACTGAAATTGACGGTGAATTTGAAGGCGATGCATTCTTTCCCAACATAGATGAAAATATATGGAAAAGAGAAGTGCTGCCGGAAAATGAACGTCAAGGTTACCGTTTCGTAACATATTATCGCAGATAATTTTTTTGCGAGAGCACAGTTCACAGCTTAGAGTTAATCACTTTAAGCTGTTTTTTTATAGTAAAAATTAAGTTATAATTAGATTTATGAATGAACTACTTAAAAACTTAGATGAGCTCTCCGAAAAAGTTTCTAATTTGCTTAAGTATCTTAACCTCGAACAGAAAAAGCAAAAAATGTTGGAGTATGAAGAAGCAATGCAATCGGAAAGTTTTTGGCACGATTCAGAAACCGCTCAAAAAACTACTCAAGATTACAATACTATAAAATCGTTCTTAGAGTTTTGGGATAACATTGAAGCTAAATTACTTGAACTGAGAGAACTGGTTAAGGGCAACACTGATACTGATGAAGAAACTCGAAGTTATTTAGAGGAACAAGTCGCGGAATTGGATAAACAGTTTTACGACAACAGACTAATTGTCTTACTATCCAAACAATATGACGACCATGACGCGATTTTTTCAATTCACGCCGGAGCTGGTGGAACCGATGCGCAAGATTGGGTCGAAATATTACTTCGTCAAACCATGCGTTACTGTGAAAAGAAAGGCTTAAAAACTGAAGTTGTGGATATCAGTAAAGGTGGGGAAGCGGGAATTAAATCTGTGACAGTACAAGTTCACGGACCGTTTGCTTATGGGTTGTTGAAAAGCGAAGCCGGTGTTCATCGCTTAGTTCGCCAAAGCCCTTTTAACCCTGCCCATACAAGAGAAACTTCATTTGCACTTCTAGAACTTCTACCTCAACTGGAAGAAAAAGAAGCTGTCACTTTTGACCCCAAAGATTTAGAAATTGAAGCCACAACTTCTTCTGGACACGGAGGCCAAAGTGTTAATACTACTTATTCTGCTATTAGAATCACTCACAAGCCAACTGGGTTAAAAGTTAGTATTCAAAATGAACGCAGTCAACATCAGAACAAAGAACTAGCATTAAAAATCTTGCGTGCCCGAGTGCAAGCTTTTGAAGATGAAAAGTTGGCCGAAGAAAAAAAAGAACTACGGGGAGAGTTTAAATCGGCTGAATGGGGAAATCAAATTCGCAGTTACGTTTTACACCCTTACAAACTAGTAAAAGACCACCGCACCGACTACGAAGAAACTGATCCTGATAAAGTATTGGATGGAAAACTGGATGATTTTGTTGAAAAATATTTAGAAAGCCAAGTTAAATAAAATTAAAAGACGCTGTAAAGGCACAGCGTCTTTTATATTAAATCTATTTTGTGGTTACCGTTACATCACGGCGGAGCTGGTCAAGCAGACACCTTTATAGGTGGGGCGAAACTGGCGTGGCTTCCCAATTGTATCGGTTATCATCTTTCGTTCTCTCTTATAGCGCGGCATTGGCATTGCCACGGTATTCGGGAATTGATCGAAAAATTCCAACTTCGAAACCATTGGTCCGATCAGGATGATTTTTGTCTGACGGTTTATTAATGAACCTTCAAACCATTCCAGATCGCAGTCAGTAGATTGCACGCTGACGACAATGTCGTTTTCGTCAACCTTGATGAGTTCGTTGTAGAAGCATTCTGCTGAGCAAAACTCTTGCACAACATTTACACCATACAAATTTGACAGTAGTTCCGAAAGGAAAAGCCCTAACAGACTTTTGCTTTCATGGATATTAACTGGGTTGTTTTTTACACAACTTGTCCCAGAAATTAAATAGATTCGTTTCATGTGTTTTCCTCCTGAAAACTGTTACTGGAAAACGCCAGCACGGTCTGAAGGCCTATCCTTCAAAAACATAAAAGCTGTCTAAAACCAGCTTTATTGATTAATTTATAGCACATTTGGTGTGGGTTGTCAAAGTGCGACCAACCACTGCAGTTTCTGAACTGCAATTGTGAAGTTTGTGGTATAATTTAGTTAATGATCAAGTTCGAAAATGTAACAAAATACTACGCGAATACTAAAGCCTTAAACAATGTTAATCTTCTGATTAATCCAGGGGAGTTTATTTCATTGGTGGGAATGAGCGGAGCAGGAAAGTCCACCTTAATAAAACTGTTGATTGGCGAAGAGTCTTTGGATGAGGGTCGTATCATGATTGATGACATCGATATGACAAAAATCAAGAAAGTTGATTTGCCTTATTTGCGTCGCAAAATTGGTATTGTTTTTCAAGACATCAAGCTACTACCGCGGCGTACAGCTTTTGAGAATGTTGCTTTTGCTATGGAGGTGTCAGGCCACCGCAAAGATCAAATTAACCGTGATGTGCCAAAAATTCTCGACCTAGTTGGGTTACTTCACAAAAAAAATAACTTTCCACACGAAATGTCCGGTGGCGAAAAGCAAAGAATCGCCATTGCCAGAAGCCTAGCTCACCGTCCAGTTTTATTATTAGCAGACGAGCCTACAGGAAACCTAGATGAGGTTAATGCCAATGAAGTTATTGACTTGCTTCTCAAAATTAACAGTTTAGGAACTACAGTAATCCTGGCAACTCATGCATCTGACATCGTCAATAAATTAAGGAAGCGTGTAATCACCATAGAAGGTGGTCAGGTGGTTGTCGATCAAGAAGAAGGTAAGTACCAACTTTAAATATGAATTATTTCATCTCTTTGTTCCGAATTATAAAAAACGGGGCTTTAAACTTTAAACGCAACATTTGGCTAGCCATCGCTTCCACTTTAATTATGGTAGTGACTTTGGTTATTCTGTCTATTCTTTCATTATTGTTTATTGTAACCAATGCCTCTGTTCAGACTATTCAAGAGAGGGTTGATATTAGCGCTTACTTCAAAACTGGAGTTAGTGAAAGCCGAGTTCTGACAATTCGCGATGAGTTGAACCGTGACGCCCGCATTAAAGAAGTTGCTTATGTTTCAAGCGAGCAAGCTCTAATAAATTTTAAAGAGCGTCATAAAGACGACGCATTACTCTTAGAATCAGTTGACGAACTAAACGAAAACCCTTTACCAGCAACACTTCAAATTAAAGCTTATAACCTAGAAGACTATCCGGCCATTGCTGATTCCTTGAATTCAGAAAAGTATCAAGAGTTTTTGGACAAAGTAAATTTTGAAGACAACCGTGTCATAATTAGTCGATTAAACTCGCTGCTTAGTTTTATTATTACAGTTGGCTTAATCCTTGTTGGAGTTTTCTCAGCAATCGCAATTCTAGTAATTTTCAACACCATCACCCTAGCTATTTATAATCGCCGTGAGGAAGTAGAAATTATGAGATTAGTCGGTGCTACAAACTGGTATATACGAGGACCATTTATTATTGAAGCTTTAATGTATAGCTTAATCGCCACCATCGTTACCAGCGCGATGATTTTGCCAATCTACAAAAACCTACTACCTCAAGTTAGTAACTACATTAGCCCTGGAATACGTATTTTTGATGGTGGACTGCAAACCTTCTTTATGGTCGTCCTGCTACAGCTGGTAATTGCATTCCTACTTAGCACCATCTCAAGCTTGTTGGCAATCCGTAAATACTTGCGTATTTAAAACAAGTCTTGACACAACGACACATCGGCTGTAAGATAAAAAAGAGCCGAAAATCAGTATCTTATAACTTACGACTCTCTTTGCCAAAAGGGAGTTTTTTATTTTTTATGAAAATCATACTATTACACGATGTGCCGAAAATCGGCAAAAGAGGAGAGATAAAAGAAGTGAGTGATGGCTATGCTCATAACTTTTTACTTAGAAAAGGTTTGGCCGAAATTGCAACAGCACAAGTGCAAACGCAAATTGCCAAGAGTCTAAAAGAAAAAAGCGCAAAAAAAGAAAACTTAAAGTCTAAGTATGAAAAGCTTAAAGTTGATTTAGAAAAGCGCACCTTTACTATTGCTGTTAAGGTTGGTGAGCAAGGTCAAATTTTTGCAGGCGTTCACGAGAAGGATGTTATTGAAGCTATTAATCAGAAACTGAAAGTAAAGCTAGAAAAACATCAGATTGGATTTCATTCAGTAATTAAAACACTCGGTACTCACCAAGTTAAAATTAAACTTGGCCAAGGAGTTTACGCAATCACCAAAATTAATATAATAAAGGGTTAACATGAACCATCGCAAATTGTTTGGAGCATTAGTGCTTCTTATAGTGCTTATCGTATTATTCTTTGTTAGTTTGTATTTGAGGGGGCAAGTCCCACAAGAACAATTACCCACAGATTCAAACACACAATCCCAATCGGAAGAATCAGCTAATGGCTACTTTTATAAATTTGTTTCTAGTTACGACCCAGACGCTCCATTTGAAACTCTTAACGAGAAAAACTATGATGGTAAGATCATAAAAGTAGACCAAGAATCAAATGAAGAAACAATTGTGATTGAAAGTATTAAAGAGGCTTATCCTCCTATCAAAGCTTCATTTAACTACAGTCTATTACCAATGGACATACAAGGCATTGACCCAGACCATATTTACTTTAATTTGATAGCCTATGAAACCGACGGAGGATTGGGAAGAATAATAAAATTTGACGGTAAAGGAAACACAATCAAGGAGTTAGGCATTAGCGAGTATTACCACAACGATGGTGCTAAATATTCCCAATTTGGACCGTATGCGGCCAGCGTGATTAACCCCGACAACCAAAGTGATGTGGAAACTTTATATCTACTTGATTTTGAGAAAGACAAAGCCATAGCTCTAGAAACTTTACCAAAAAACCGAACATACAATGTTTGTTCATTCTCAGGATGTATGAGCGGATTATGGACAGAAATTGAATGGTTAGACGAAACTTCTTTTCAAATAAAAATTTATGAAAGTAAGCCTGGCCCGATCGACCCTCAAACCGGTACACCAACCCCAATTCTTGTAGAAAATAAAGTCTTTAAAATCAATTAAATGTCATATCACGTAAAAGCTCGTAAAGCTAAAAAACTAGATACTAAATTCATTTTCGTTTCCGGTGGTGTGATCTCTGGAGTAGGGAAGGGTGTAACTACTGCTTCACTATCAGCCATGCTAGAATCACGCGGTTATGTTGTCGCACCTGTTAAATGCGATGCCTATTTAAATGTTGACGCAGGAACTATCCGTCCTCAAGAACACGGCGAAGTTTTTGTTACAGACGATGGGATGGAAACCGATCAAGACTTAGGTAACTACGAACGCTTCCTAAATACAGATTTATCCGCTGCTAACTACTTAACCAACGGCCAACTGTATCAATCGATTATTCAAAAAGAACGTAACTTTGAATACAAAGGTGAAGATGTAGAAGTAGCCTTGCACGTACCAGAAGAAATTATTGATAGATTAGAAAAAGCTGCTCGTGCTCGGAAGGCTGATTTTGTCATTTGTGAAATCGGTGGAACAGTTGGAGAGTATCAAAACATTTTATTCATCGAAGCCAACCGAATCATGAAGTATCGTGACGGTCGTGAAACTGCTCACGTTCATGTAGCATACTTACCAACCCCACCGAGTATTGGTGAAATGAAATCTAAGCCTGTTCAGAACTCTGTACGTCAGTTAATTTCATCAGGGATTCAACCAGACTTTCTAATTGCTCGCGCTGAAGAAGCGTTAGACGACAGACGCAAACAAACTTTGGCGTGGACTTGTAATATCCCAGCTGAAAATATTATTTCTGCTCCAAATGTCGACACAATTTATCGCGTCCCGGTTAATTTTGATAATGAAGGTTTAACAGATAAAGTATTAAAACAATTTGATCTTCCAAACAAGAAAAAAGACCTAAAGCAGTGGCGAAACTTGGCTGTAAAAATTACTAAGATTGCCAAAGCAGAAAAGGTGCTCAAAATTGGAGTGGTTGGTAAATACTTTGAAACTGGAGCATTCAAGCTTTCAGATGTTTATGTCTCTGTAATCGAAGCCTTAAAGCACGCAGGATGGTCTAATAACGCTAAAATTGAGCTAGATTGGGTTTCTAGCAACTCAATCGAGAAAATGGGTGCCAAGAAAATATTGGCCGATTATGATGGGATTTGTGTACCTGGTGGTTTTGGGAGTAGAGGAACAGAAGGAATTATCGAAGCGATTAAATTTGCTCGAACCAATAAAGTTCCATACTTGGGGCTTTGCTATGGTATGCAATTAGCTTCAATTGAGTTTGCTCGCAGTGTAGCAAAGTTACGCTCGGCTAATACCACCGAAGTAGACAAATCAACTCGTCATAAAATTATTCATATCATGCCCGAGCAAGAAAAAATGTTGCTTAACCGTGAGTATGGAGCAACCATGAGACTTGGTGCTTGGGACTGTGTTATCAAACGAGGCACTAAAACTGAAAAAGCCTATTTGCGTGGTGGATGGATAAAAGATAAAGGACAAGCAAAAATTTCTGAACGACATCGCCATCGCTATGAATTAAATAACGAATACCGCGAGAAGTTAGAGGAAGCAGGACTGGTTATTTCTGGTACAACACCTGATGGACAACTAGTGGAAATTATAGAGTTAAAAGATCATCCGTTCTTTATCGCTTCGCAGTTTCATCCAGAATTTAAATCCAGACCTCTTTCACCACATCCGTTGTTTGTGGAATTTGTTAGGGCAATAACCAAGATAAAATAAATTAACTTCCATTATATGAACGACGATAACAATGTTCAAGAAAAGCAATTAGAAAACAATAATGACATCAAACCAACAGTGGATAAACCACAAAATTACGTTTTAGCGTTATTAGTTTTAGTGGCAGTTTTAGCTGTTGGTGGTTATTTAATTTATGGTAAATCAACCCCTCCTGAGGCACCTGTGAATAATGAAGTTCCTGTTTTAAATAAAGAAGAGAGTGATCAAGTAGACAAGTTAGCAACTACAGAAATTTGCGGACAAAATGTTGTCCTGCCTAGCTTTGTAGAAGCTTCTGACTTACAACAGACAAACAGAGAGGAACCATATCCAAGATGGTGGACCTGCCAATCCAAAACCACTGATTTCAATTTTAGTATCACAGTCTTAGACAAAGAAGATGCTCTGCTTTCTGAAACACTAGCGGATAACTTTATAGCGTTTGATAATTTTATGAAGGGTTCGGAATCTGAAATCACACCTGAAGTTAATGAAATCGCAATCACAGATACAATTTCTACAGGTATCCGTGAGGTTAGTTTAGTTGGGGTATTGGGCGAAAACTCTCTGGGTTATACCGGTCAAATCTTTCAAGATATTTCTGGAGCCGGCATTTACCAAACCGCAACCATGGTTGATGAACGTTATATAGTTTATGCAACGTATACGATTATGGATATTCAGGAAGGCAGCGACTGGCGTAATTATTTTGACGAAAGATGGTCATTTGAAAAGAAGAACGAAACAGAACTGTTCCAAGAATATTTGAAGCAAGAGTTACAAAAACCCGCTACTCTAGAAAAGATTCGAGAAATTAACCAAGTAACTAAAAACATTTAATATAAAAAATACCGCCTTGGGATTTCTCAGGCGGTATTTTTTATTTATAAAGCTTATTTAGCTTCTATAGGTACTACGTTAACTACTCGGGCTTTTCTTAAGTTGCCGTGAAATTTTCGTTCCATTTTCTTTTGGAATTTTACTACTCCATCAATTGCAGAATAAAGAGTAGAATCGCCACCGATTTTAACATTTTTTCCTGGGTGGAATTTACTGCCGTGTTGACGAACAATAATTTCTCCCTTGTTAACTCGTTGGTCACCAAAGATTTTTACACCTAAGCGTTTGGAAACGGAATCACGGCCTAAACTGGTTGAGCCCCCGGCTTTCTTATGTGCCATGTCGTCTTACTTGTCTTCGCATGTTCGTTCCGAAGTAATCCTTCGTTAACTCACGAGCTTCGCCAAGTACTCCTCTAATTTTTTCACTTAACCCTACGGGCCCAAGTGAAAAAATTAATAGTTAGTTGATATATTTAAAAGGTAATTGGATAAAAATTTTAGAATTATTCTAGAATTTTTTTAAGTTCTTTCGAAGATCACGATTTCCCTGGCGACTATCTGGTCTTTCCGATCATAAACAGCTGTTTTTCGATCCGAAAGTCTCAAAAACGGCATAGAATCGGCCAAGATAGAGGGCATGAGATCTACAAAATTATATCCCAAAGAGGTGATAAAGTCAAGGTCGGGGAACATTAAGTAGTTCTGAGATTTCTTATAAGCAGGCAAACATATCACCACACGTGCACCTTTTGGCAAAAACTTTAAGTAATCTTTGAAGGCCGCAGTATATAATTCGCTCAGCTCTTTGAAATTAGCTTTTATCTCTTCGGGGGAGGGGAATTCGGAGTACATTGGCCCAAGATAACCTTCTGTGACGATTCCATTGATTTGAGGGAAAGCACCAAGCTTGCCTAGATTTTCGACAACTTTTGACACTTCGCGGGTGTCAGCAATTTCAACATGGAATTTACCATTAGGAATTTTGTAACGATTCCTAAACCATTCTAAGTTGGTCTCACTACCAGCAATAGCCTTAGGATTTAGATCTGTGCCAAGCATGCGGAAGCCCATCAAGACGCCTTCTTGGACAACAGTGCCGATACCACACAATGGATCCAACAATGTATCGTTTTGGTTAGCGTTAGCGAAGTTAATCATTGTCTGAGCTACCTTCGGTGGGATCATTCCTTGTTTCTCGTCACGGACTGGTCTTTGATAATCACGACGACCGTAATCTTCAAAGTCCTGAACGACCAAAGTTTTAGCAACATACAGCTTAGTGTTACTGGCTAAAATACAAATTTCAGCACCCTTATCGATAAGTAAGTTTTTTGTAACGACTACTGATGCCAAGGCAAGGGAGTTAAACTCAGGCAACACTAGGCGAATGCTTGCACCTGAATCCTGCATAGCGCGTTTAATGAACATACCCACGCGTTTTGGCTCACCAAAAGCTTTCACATCACTTTCTAGTAAATAAATACTAACGCCGAATTGTATTTTGCCTTTGCTATTTTTTAGAAAATCATTCTTTAGCTTGCTTGGTTTGAAATAATGTTGCAAGGAAAAATTAATGAAGTCAGTTGGCTTCTTATCAATTTCATCTATTACTTTGGCAATTTTCACAACTCCACCAAGTTCCCGTTGAAGTTTATTAAAATCGATTTGCTGTTCTGTTTCAACAAATAAAACTTCTGGTGAGACATCTACGATGTTAGCAGTGATTTTTAGTCGTTTGAAAATCAAAAAAAGCTCAGCAAGTGAGAGAGTATAAACTCGACCTAAGATAAAAGCATATTTCATAAAAGTTTATTAGAGCCTCCAATTAATTTATTTATAGATGGGAAAAATAACAGATTTGTTTCGGCTTCACAAAAGTAAAGCTATTTTGTGTTTATGTTTTGTTTCAGTTTATTTAGCTGGCGTATTTAGTGCGAATAGTTTTTTGCAAGAAAACACTTCAGCGAAACTTATTGATGATAGACAAACTGATTATACCACAAAAGATAGGGGACAGCCAAATGAAGTTGTAGAGAAGAAAGATATTAAGTCTACTGAACAAACACAAACAAGCAATGTTAATTCTAAAAAGACTAGTACTCAAAACCCTGACGATTGTTACATCAAAGGCAGCAAGAGCAAAGTTTACCACATCCCAGGAGGAGCGTTTTATGAACGAACAACAAATCCAATTAGTTGTTTTAATTCTGAAGAAGAAGCACAAAGCGCTGGGTTTATAAAATCCTCTCGATAAATACGACTTTCTAAACCGGGTTTAAGAAGTCATCATAATCAGCTATAATTAGCTCAATAAAATATAATTATGACTATACAAAAACCTCAAAAAACATACTATCTAGACGGCGCCTCAACAACTGCCCTTAGCGATAAAGTAGTGAAGGCTATGCAGCCTTACTGGCAAAAAGACTTCGGTAATCCGTCTAGTCTGTATAAATCTGGACTAACTGCAAAAAAAGCTTTGACTGAAGCCAGGTCAAAAATAGCTAATATCTTATCTGCAAGACCTCAAGAAATTATTTTCACTGCTGGCGGTACTGAGAGTATCAACTTAGCTATTTTTGGTGCGGCTCGACATCATCAACTAAGTACTGGTAAGGTTGGTCATATTATATCAAGTGCTATTGAACATGATGCGGTTCTTAAAAGTTTAGAAGCTCTAAAGGAAGAAGGATGGAAAACCAGTTTAGCAAAAGTAGATAAAGAAGGTTTTGTAGATTTAAAGAACTTACAAAGTCTTGTTAAGCCTGACACCGTTCTTATTTCTATAATGTATGCCAACAATGAAATTGGCACAGTACAACCAATCATTAAAATTTCTCGCTGGCTTGCTGAAACTAATAAACAGAGAGTGTTAAAGAAGCTGCCTAGAATTTTATTACATACTGATGCTTGTCAGGCCGCAGGATTTCTAACACTAGATGTTCAAAAACTTGGCATCGATTTAATGACCGTTAACGGTAGTAAAATCCATGGCCCAAAGCAAACAGGAATCCTTTATAAAAAAAGTTCTGTAGCACTTCGACCGATAATGTTCGGTGGTGGGCAAGAGTCTGGCTTTCGTAGTGGCACTGAGAATGTCCCTGGAGTCATAGGATTTGCAACGGCCTTAGAAGAAGCTTCAAATAGTCGCAAGCAAAGCAAGACGATTATTAAACTTCAATCTCTACAACAAGCCTTCAACGACCGTCTCCATAAAAAAGTAGCGAAATTAAGGACTCTGAAGCTGATACTGAACGGTCCAACTTTATCAAAACTTTCCAACACTGAAAAATATTTAAGCCGATTGCCGAATAATTTAAATTACACCTTCACGGGAATAGAAGGCGAATCGTTAATGATATATCTGGACGCAAAAGGGATTTATGTTTCGACCGGTAGCGCATGCTCAACAGCTAGCAATGATCCATCTCATGTACTAATGGCAATTGGTGCAACTACCAAGCAGTCACAAGAGACGCTCAGAATTAGCCTGTATCAAGAGTTAACTATTAAAGACGTGGATTATATCGTCTCCAAGATAGTTGAATCTATCTCTATCATAAGTAGCTAACAAGTACATACTTTTATACTATGACGACCGTCTACTTAATTGTTATATAATAGATGAAGCACTGCGATTGAAAGCAGTGCTTTTCTTATGGCCAACTAGGGCATTGGTATATGGCATCGAAATACTTATGGAATTAACTCTAAAGTAAAAAGAATTAAATTCAAAATGAATCAAAAACATAAAGCAGACGTACAAAAACAAGAGAACACACAAACATACCACGTCGCACAATGTATCTTGTACGACACAGTATGTTATTCATTACTGTTTATGAAGCTTTATAGCTGATTGGAATATATCATATTAAATCTCAACTTAAATCTATTGTTAAGTTAATTAATCTATACGATATCTTGTTTCTAATTAGTTTAAGTATCTACTTTATCTTAATAGTCTGCCGCATTTATATTTTTATATTGCACTAAATTTTAGAAAAAACATTATGATTTGTGTGTTAATATCTCTGTTTTTTCACTTGTTGTTATATCCTCTATTCCCTGCCTTTTACTTGCTACATTTATTTGCCGTCTGAAATAAAAAGTAGACCAATCTTAATCGATTGGTCTACTTTTATGGACTGGATTTTAAGTCTATGGCCCTGTTGGAGCTGGGTCAGGTGGACCTTGTCGAATGTAATCTAATGGACTACTTAATATCTTAGCTCCATTCTTCACTCCAATACTCATTGAACCGTCGAATAAAGTATTCACTAACACGAACGCGCTTGCTACTAACACCAGACCAAAAATAGCTCCCGAGAACCGTTTCTTTGCCTCGACAAGTTTGTCTTCACCTTGAGAAACAACCACCATGAACCCAGCATAAACTAATGCCACGACTGCTACGAATCCTGCCATGGTAATCATGTAGTTTACAATAACCACAAAGGCTCTAAACAAGTGACTTATATTACAAGGATTATCAGCTGTGTTACCACAAGGCACAAATCCCCCTGAGCCATCTTCGCTGTATTCTTGTGCTTGGGCAAAGTTTATCTCTGGTTGTACAATGATAAATACCGACAAAACTAGAATCGTTAATAGTATGAGATATTTAATTTGAGCTGTAATTAATTTGTTCATAACTTGCATATTAAACTTATGCGATAAATTTATAATTGATTAAGTATATTATGAATCATTTTTCTTCAAAGCGCCACCACTTGTTACTAGCCCTTTTTAAACCAGCACCAGTCATTACTTTATTTTGAACCTCAATTTCTCCAGAACAGCCACAAGCTTTAGTATTCTACTAGGTTTGAACCTTTGCATCTTAACACAATTAGACTGTGCAAATAAATTAACATTTAATGACTAATCGTATCTGGGCAAAAACTGAGTTTGTAATTAGTTTTATCAGAAGAATTTGGCAAATTTTTTATCTGTATATCAACAAAAGTATTTAATTCACATGCTGTGTACTCATCTACTCTAATTAAGGACAGGAAATCTTCTTCTGCTTCAAATCTTTTTTCCATAGATTGGTTTAAATCATTGGATTTAACCA
>JBBSJS010000021.1:0-15092 GCA_038257015.1 Candidatus Doudnaibacteriota bacterium
AAAAAGCCGGAATTGATTCCGGCAGGAAACTTTTCACAAGTAGAATAGAATAAGCCCTTTTTGTCAAATATCCTCACACTAAAAGCTGATTTTTTGTTATACTTAGACTAGATTAACTATCCATCAATTTCGTATGCAACGATTAAAAAACACGCAAAAAATTAGCTTTCTAGTTGTCCTGTTTCTGGTTTTAATATTGGTATTCTTGATCTTGAAACCGTTTATTAACATTATGGCTTTGGCTTTGATCATTGCTATTTTGTTTAATCCTGTATTCCGATTTTTTGACAGAAGGACTGGTAACCGCAGTATTGCAGCCGGGCTTACTATCGCTTTAGTGTTTTTAATTATCGCTCTACCAGTATGGTTGTTCGGTCAAATTTTAGTAACAGAACTATTGTCACTATACGACCGTGTTAAGCAAGGGGGACTACTAATTGACCGTTCTCAAATAATTGACAATGTTCCAGTGCAACTCCAAGGACTGATTGAAGGAATAAGTGAAGATGTTGGTTCTTTCTTGAGAAACTTCACAGCAAATGCTTTTGAAACCTTTTCAAACTTGCTCTCTAACTTGGCCAGCTTCTTTATTGCATTCTTCTTGCTTTTCTTCCTGCTCTATTATGTACTACGGGATGGCCATACCATAAAAACGATGTTGATGGATATTTCACCCATTGAAACAAATCAAGAAAACAAATTATTTTCTAGAATTGTTGCGGCCGTAAATGGAGTTGTTAAAGGACAATTCTTAATTGCTTTGGTACAAGGTTGTGTTGCAACTTTGGGATTTATCATTTTTGGAATTCCGGAACCAGTTTTGTGGGGGCTATTTACTGTACTAACTGCTTTAGTTCCAACAGTGGGAACCTCGCTATCTTTAATTCCTGCAATCATTTACTTGGCTATTACAGGTCAAGCACCTCAGGCAATTGGCTTAACTATTTGGGGAGTTGTCGCTGTAGGCCTAATTGATAATGTAATCGGTCCAAAGCTAATTGGCTCTACAACTAAATTGCATCCGATTTTAGTCCTACTTTCTGTTTTGGGAGGTATTCAATTCTTTGGCTTCTTAGGTTTTCTTATCGGGCCTATTCTCATGGCTATCTTCGTGGCATTAATCGACTTGTATCGTACCGACTTTAAAGACTATATTCACTAAAATGAATTACTTGCTCTTTGCAGCAATATTATTATCGCCGTTGTATGTTTGGCGTTTTAGCATTGGTGGGTTGCCCACTAATTTTTTAATGCTATTTCTGGCTGGTTTACAGTTATTCTGGTTATTGAAAATTCTTGCTTCAAAGGAATGGAATGAAGTTTATCAGAATCTTGTTAAGATTGACCGTTATATTATAGTTGGCTTCGTGGGCTTTTTTGCTAGTAGTGTAATAGCTCTATTTATCGGTGGTCTAACTCAGCCTAATTTGGGGCAATGGTTGGTTTTGTTTTTTCAACCCATGCTTTTTGCTATCATGCTTTACCACGAACTAATTGCTGATGCGGAGGTTGAAAATAACTCAACACAAAAACTAATTAACTATTTGTATATTTTTGTCGGAGTCGCAGGGTTATTGGCAGTTGTGCAGTATCTAACACTTTGGACTGTACCTGAAGGCTGGTGGGGGAACGCTGAAGAACCAAGGCGTGCCATTAGCTTCTTTGCTCATCCGAACGCCTTCGCTCTATATATAACTCCACTGTTAGCATTTCTTTTGCCAAGCTTAGTTGCCAAGCTAGAATACTTTAAACAACATTGGGTATGGTTTGTGCTATGGATACTTGGCGCGGTGGGATTGTTCCTGTCGTTATCGCGCGGGGCGTGGATCGGATTAATGGCGTCGTTAGTTTTGTTCGGAATTATCACAGCCAGCCGAAAATTTTTATTTAGTTCGATTATGGCCTTAGTCTTAGTTAGCTTGGTTGTGCTTAGTGTTCCAAATTTGCGTTACCGCGTTTTACTTCCATTTATGGGAGAGAAGTCTACTGTAGCCAGGTTTAGTCTTTGGGAAACCGGATGGAAAACAGTTAAAGATAGTCCAGTCTTGGGACAGGGTATAAATGGCTTCAGCAATAATTGGGAAAAGTTTAATACCGACCCAAACCTCCAACCTTATCATTTCCCTCATAATATTTTTCTTAATTTTTGGGCGGATTTAGGACTGCTGGGACTGGCTTCATTTTTACTAATTTCCTTAAGAGTGATTTGGTTGGCTTGGTGGAGACGACGACAAGTAATTAGCGTTGGGGTAATCCTGTTTCTAGTTGCTATGGCGCTTCATGGATTAATCGACATCCCTTATTTTAAAAATGACCTAGCTTTACTATTCTGGGTGATAATTACTTTGTTTGTATCAAAATTAACTTTAACAGATGCAAAAAACCCTAAAATTATTTAGTGCGCTATCAGTCTTGCTTTTGGCGTTAACTTTTAGTATTCCAACTGGGCAGGCACAAACTGGCTTGGAAAAAATCAATAACTATAAAGTTAAGCTTGAAGTAAACCAAGACAGCAGTGTCATGGTAACTGAAGAAATTCTGTATGACTTTGGGCAACTTGAACGCAGGGGTATTTTCCGTAATATTCCATACAAATATCAAAACTCGTTAGGTAAGTTTAAATTAAGACTCAGTGATTTTGCTGTAAGTGATAATAATAACCAACCAATTCCGTATGACAAATCATATAGCGGTGACGATGTTGTCTTAAAGATCGGAGACCCAGACATCACAATCACTGGAGAGAATTTTTATCGTATAACTTATAAAGTGGAACGCGCAGTAAATTACTTTAGTGATCACGAAGAGTTATACTGGGACGCAATTGGTAGTGGTTGGACTGTTCCAATACTAAGTTCTTCAGCTGAAGTACTAATGCCTGCCGAAATTAAAGATTCCGTTTGTTACACAGGTCCTGCAAATAGTACTGCTTCAGATTGTACTATTATAAAGCAAGGTAACTCTGTCCTAATCTCTGTTAATACCGAATTACCCATTAATAATGGATTAACTGTTGTGGTGAGTGTGCCCGCGGGAAGCATGGCGGTAATCACACTTACTGATAAACTGAAATATTTCATAGCTGACAATTGGCCATTGGCACTGCCGGTGGTAGTTTTTGTGATTATGTTTTACTTCTGGTGGCGCTTTGGTCGCGACGCAAAAGATAGTGGAATCATTACAGCTCAGTACGAGCCGTCAGAAAACCTCAGCCCTCTTTACACTGGGACTTTAGTAGATGGTAAATTGGATAACCGAGATTTGTCCGCTGAGATTTTATACTTGGCAACCCTTGGCTATTTAACTATAGAAAAACTAGAAACAACTAAGTTATTAATTTTCAAAGGTACCGATTATAAATTAATCAAAGTTAAAGAGGCCGATGAAAAATTAAACAAACAAACTCAAGCTTTGATGCAGGCTTTGTTTGAAAGTAAATCTGAAGTAAAACTTTCGGAATTTAAAGATGATACCACTTTTGCGACAAAACTTGCCCAATTAAAGAGCAATGTTTACAAGGAACTCACTTCAGAAGGCTATTACAGAAAAAACCCACAGACCATTTCTGCAGCCGTCGTCGTTGCTGGGCTAATGTTTGGTTTCCTCGTCGGAATATTAACTGCCAACAGTTTTGGCGGAGCCGGATTAATCTCAGGTGTGTTCAGTGGGATAATTATTGTGGTGTTTGGGGTTTTGATGCCAGCTCGAACAGACAAAGGTGTAAAAGTCCGCAATCATATTTTGGGTTTAAAAAGATATTTAACAGTTGCGGAGAAAGAGCGTTTAGATTTTCATAATGCCCCTGATAAAAACCCAGAAACTTTTGAAAAATTATTACCATTCGCTATGGCCTTGGGAGTGGAAACACAATGGGCAAAACAGTTCCAAGAAATCTATCGCTCGCAACCGAATTGGTATAGAGATAATTCTGGCGGAGCATTTAACGCCATATTGCTATCAAGTGCGATTGGCGATTTCTCAAACTCCGTGCAATCAGCTGTTGTCTCAGTAAGCAAATCTTCCAGCGGGGGAAGTGGCTTTTCTGGAGGAGGTTCTGGCGGCGGGGGAGGGGGAGGCGGTGGTGGAAGCTGGTAGGCTTCTATTGACAATGGGCCTATGTACTGGTAGACTGAAACGGCAATAACAAATCAATACATCAGTGAAGGCTTTGACCTATAACTCTCATTTGGACGCCTTGAGTTATAGCGAGCTAATGGCGTAACCGGTCACTACACTTTTTAATTCAATGCACTAGTATTGGATAAAAGTCTATTTTGATCGACCTTCACTTATTTACAATAAAAGGTCGTTTTTTGTTATTCAACTTAAAAATTAGTGATGGCAATGAAGCTTGGTTCGTATTTGGGCGCTAGAACCACGCTGAGCCAGTAGCGCAACCGATCACTATGACATATACACACAACCTGCAAGCACGCTTGTTAAAGCCCTTGGCTATAGTTTTACTATGTGCCTTAGCTTTGCATGTGATGCTCGCAACTCCAAACCAAGCGGATGCCTTGAGTGTTATCACGGCTGAACAACTTCTGCAAGATGTTAATCAGTATCGTGTAAATCACGGTCTTTCAGCTTTAGTTTTGGATGACAAACTTAACCAAGCCGCTATGGCTAAAGCAAACGACATGTCGCAAAATTCTTACTTTGCGCATACTAGTCCGTCTGGCATAGCACCGTGGTATTGGGTCGATAATTCAGGTTATAGGTTTAAAATAGCTGGAGAGAATTTAGCAATGAATTTTAGTAACTCTCATTCTATTGTAGATGCTTGGATGAATTCTGAAACTCATCGAAGCAACTTACTTAACCCTGAATTCAAAAATGTTGGTTTTGCTGTGCATTCAATCTACTTGAATGGCAAGCAACAAACCTTGATAGTACAGTTCTTAGGAACTTCTTTGTACTAGGTGGGTAAAACTGAAGTCGACAAAAAGCTAACTGCTCTCTGCGGTTAGTTTTTTTTGTATTCCTTGCATGCTATTATATAATCATGAACATATCGTTGAAGTCTATTTTGCTAATATTAGTTGGAGTTTGTATCCTGGGGTTTGTATACTTGGGCTTTTTTGCAAGTTCTACAAACCAGAAATTTAACCCACAACTTGCGGCAAATGATATCACTCCGTTTAGTAATTATGACCGTGGATTAATTACCGCTGTATTGGAGCAAAGTGAAGAAGAGTTCTCGAACAATCAAATCATCTATCAGCTTCTCGAAGTAGAAATTCGGTCGGGGGTAAACAAAGGCAGTAAGGTTAATATTGAATCTTCAGGTGTCTTGGAATTAAATTCCAGCAATGTCTATAAAGCCGGTGACAGGGTAGTGTTGGGTAGCTTTGCTGATGGCTCAAATTCAACAGAAACTGAATCACTCATATCACCTCAAGATATTGAGTATGTTGTTGTTGATCGTTATCGATCTAACGGATTATATTTAATTATAGCGTTGTTCGTTGTCGCAGCTATTGTTATTGGTCGTAGACAGGGAGCAATGTCGTTATTGGGCTTAGTTTTGACTGGTCTGATAATGTTGTTTTTCATTGCGCCACAAATCCTTAACGGCAAAAATGCAATTCTAATTGCGTTGACTGGTGGCATGGCTATCGCACTTATTACCATGTTTATTTCCCACGGTTATAATGTTCGCACCAAACTTTCTGTAATTAGCACACTTATTACTTTATTTCTAACAGCCTTACTGTCTTTTAGTTTCGTGTATCTAGCAAATCTCTTTGGATTAGGCCAAAATGACGCTTTCATACTAGAGACAGGTTTTATTGATTTAGATATGAGAGGTATTTTACTAGCCAGTATTTTAATCTCGGTGCTTGGTGTGCTCGATGATGTCACTACCACACAAACAGCTTCTGTTGAAGAACTTCAGTTAGTTGACCCTGAGATGTCAAAAAAAGAATTATTTGCGCGAGGGATGTCCATAGGCAGAGAACATATTGCCTCGCTCGTAAACACTTTAATTTTGGTTTATGCGGGTGCTAGCTTACCTTTGTTTTTGTTGTTAACCTCAGTGTCGGATCAACCTCTGTGGGTGCTAATCAACAGTGAGTACATGGCAGAAGAAATTGTCAGGGCCATTTCTGGAAGTTTGGGATTGATTTTAGCTGTACCGATTTCAACAGTAATCGCGGTTAGCTATTATAAAAAATCTCCTCCTGTTAAAAGAGAAGATAATTTAGAAGTTTAGTATTCTTTTTCTATGTCTGAAAGGAATGCCTTAGTCCAATTGTTGTAACCTTCGTCGCTAGGATGAAATCTGTCCGCAGAAAATGTAATGCTTTCATCCGAGTAGATATACCAACCATATTCATGTATATCTATGATTGTCACTCGCTCTGTTTCTAATTCGAGTAAACGAGGGTTCAGCCATTTTAATTCGCGAGCAAGATACCATCGGTAAAGATATGGTAGGAGTTTAGCTTCGTCAACACGAGCGACGTTAGTTATATAAATTTTAGCATCTGTTTCTTTGGTAAGTTGCTCGATTATATAACGGTAATTGTTTAGCACTTCACCAGTATCTTTTAAGTGAGTGATATCATTGGCACCAATGGATATTGTTACCAAATCCGGTCGATAGTCAATAATAGTTTTAAGTTGATTGTTAATTATGTCGTGTGTCTGCGCCCCCGGGACGCCAATGTTTTTATATTCCACAGCAAATTTGTTGCCCAAATATTCGGCAATTCGATGAGTATAAGTTTTCTCTACTACACTCGCACCGATTCCTAAAGCTGTACTATCGCCAGCTGCTATGTACTTAAAACTTGGCCCTGAGCCAATTACTTTTTCCGGTTGCACAATTTTTGGTAAATTGGCTTGACTGGTCACAAACTTCAGTCGTCCGTATGATACGGCAGGGTAGGCAACTAAAATTAAGACCAGGATTAAAATAAATTTCATAAGATAAGAATTAAAGTTACTGTGAACTATTCGAAAGTGCTCCGTATAGAGCTGGATAGTCTCCAAGCTCAGCTCGCACAACAGGCGGAAAAGGTGAAATTGATGGCATGCGTTCATGCAGGGCCTCATTTATTTCCTCCAGTGGGAAGTCATGTCCCAAAATTACTCCACCACCAAGCACTATTATATCCGACGGCCAGTGCATAAATGAGTTAAATAGACCTGCTACTAAAGGCTCGGCAATTTCATCCCATATTTCCTCTGAAGAAACTTCGGCGACAGATTTATCAAACCAGTTTGCTAAAGCTTTTCCTGAGATTAAATCTTGCAAACTTTTCCTATTTTCGTAATCGATAAACTGGTGGCCAGGTTCAAATCCGTATTTTGTAGTGATTAATTTACCATTATTTATCCACGCTCCACCAACTCCAGTACCAATTGCTAAGTAAAGAATATTGCTGTGGTTTTTTCCTGCACCAAATAAAGCCTCTCCTAATCCCGCCATGGCCGTATCATTTTCAAGAATCACAGTTTTTGCTCCAACTGCATTTTGCAAATCTTCTACCAGATTTTTTCCAACCCATTCTTGAATATTCCCTCCGTGTGTTAACGAAGTTTTATCGATGGAAAGACCTCCAGCGATACCTCCGGCAATTAAGCCAATAGATTGTTCCAAGCTTAATTCTTTGGCATGTAGAGCAATAGAATCAATGCCAACTTTGTAGTCTTGCGGAGTGGGGTAGGTGATAATGTTGTCGATATGGTTATCGCCCGAGGCAATTCCGAGCCGAGTTGTTGTACCGCCAATGTCAAATAATAATTTCATAATTTATTGTTGCTCTGCAAAAAATTGTTTAGCGGCATCAAGCATCTCTGGTTCACCTTGTTTGGCCATCCAATACCACCATTCTGTCCCCCAGAAATAATTCTGCTCAAAACCTACACTAGTTGCGTATTTGATATTATCAGCGAAAATTTCTGGATTCATATGTTCTAAGTGTTCGGGTATTGGTGTGCTCAAAGCATCCGACATAAACCAAGGTTCTGCTTGTAGCTCGACCCCAATTACCTTATCAGTAGAAGATAAGAATCTCACTATCCCAGCTTTAACATTGTAACTGAGTGGAGGAAGAGGGTAGGTTAAGTATTTTCCTTTCTCACCATGATAAACTTCTCGATACATTGTGGCACCTAGAAGATCCGCACCGCTCCACGCTGTTGGTAGCCACGCACCTTTTTCTCCGCTGTCAGTTGCAATAATTTCTCTGGTGTTATCCAAGCTTCTAACTAAATCAACTTGTGCTCCCAGCTTCTTTGTAGAGGAGACTGGGCAATTCTCACCGTAGTGGAAAAGGGCCTCATTTTCAATTTGCCAACCAATAATAACATCTCGTTCTTTGTAGCGGTTAACAAGCGCTGTGGTTTTTTCAGCTAAGGCAGTGTCTTGATTCTCCGGTGTTAATTCTTTCAACCAGCTTGGGTCGTGACATTCTGGCCAGCGCGGTTGTTTGCGACCAAGTACTAGCAAGACGCCCACATTATACTTTTCTGCGATGTCGATTAAATTATCAGTCTCTTGAAAATCGTATTGTCCACGCATGGGCTCAATTTCATCCCAATAAGTAGCCAAGCGCATATGTTTTGGTTTTAACTCTCCCAAACTTTGATTGAGTAATTCTTCAGGTTCATAACCAAAACCACGAGCGTACTTTGTTGAAAAGTTTATACCCCAAGTTATATCATCACTGGGCATGGCTAAGCTATAAAAGAAAGCGCTTAAAGTTAAGAGCACCGCCACCAAGGAAAGCAAAGCTACACCGGCGATTTTAAGTGCGTGTTTCATATTAGTAAACAGTTAAAATTATTAATCCTAAGCTAATTAAAATGATTGCAAAAATCTTCTGAGCTAAAATACTCTTAGTTATTTTTTCAGAGAGAATCTTTGGATATTTCTTTGATAAAAATATCGTACCAACTAACAGCAAAGCATATTGTGTCCCTTGCATTGCATTTACAATCATTACACTACCAAGTGAAATGGCGTAGTTTTGCAAGAAGCCACCAACTCCACCAGTTATGCGAGCGCCTAGATATAAGAACTTGTTGCCTGTGCTGGTAGATTTGGGTGTACTGAATATAGCCCGACGGACATCCTTAGGTATCAAAAGTGCAAATGATACAACCCAGAAACCCAAACGAGTATAAACTAAACCAGGAATAAAAGCGGTTTGTTCGAAAGTATACTTCAGCAAAGTGAAATGGAGAGAGAAGAATATAGCTGCCAACACAGCTTGCTTCATTGCTTGTGGGTGCCAAGTACCATCTTTATCTTTTTTTAGTGAAATCAATACAGCACCAAGTACTAAGAATATGAAAGCCATCAGTTGCATGTCGGTAAGGCGATCGTTCGGCAAAATGAAGTAAGCAAATACCAAAGTAAATACTGGTACTAGACCACCTTCGATTGGCAAGATACGGGAGATGCTAGTTTTTTGAGTTGCGGAGTAAAGAAAGTATAGAGCGACGATAAAGCTTCCTCCACAAATGATTGCGATAATTAGATCTACGAAGCCTATTCCAGCTTTCATTCCAGAAATATCAAAGATAATCAACGGCAGAGCCAGCAGTGGCCCACCTATACCAATATAGAAAGCATACGCAGCTGGTGAGCGCACCGCTTTGCTCAATAAAAACTTATCTATGATTCCATTAATGGCAAACAGGGAGTAAGCGGTTAGAGCAATAATGATAAATAAACTCATTACAGTTGTTTAATTATTTCTGCGCTTGGTCGGACCGTGCGCTTTAATGTTTCGTAATTAATTTCTATTAGTCCAAACTTAGGGTCATAACCATCAGACCATTCGTAGTTATCTGTGAGCGCCCAGTAGAAGTAACCCTTAACATCGGCGCCATCATGAATTGCTTTACTACACCATGACAAATGTTCTCGGATAAAGTCTTGGCGCATGTCATCTCTAGCATTAGCGATCCCATTTTCAGTAATGTAAATTGGTTTATGATAGCGGTTATGTAAATCCATAATCAGATGATAAATACCTTCTGGAAATGTTCTCCAACCCATATCAGATTTTGGACCTTCTAAATTCCTTTGTTTCATCCCAGAAAAACCGAGAGACCAAGAGTGATAGAAGTAATAATTCAGACCGATAAAATCTAATTCGTTACGAATTTTATTTAGAAACCAGTAGTTGCCATACCAGTCGTTTAATTTTACAGCAAGGTTATCAAAAAAATTATCATGGCGATACGCTTCATTGTAAACATTATTTTTTGCAATACTAACTTGTGCTGATGGTAATACCGATTTAATAGCTTGGTAAGCTTTTTTATGAGCTTTGGCTAAGTTTCGAAATAAAATAAAAGCGCGCCATGGATTCCTTTTAAAAGGAGGCCATAGCCCGCGCAAAGAAGTCATATAAGTAAAAACTTCTGGTTCGTTGATTGTGTTCCATAATTCAATTTCGTCACCGAGTTGTTGAGCAATAAATTTTGCATATCTGGCGAATGCATCAATACTTTCAGAATTAGTAAATCCACCTTTAGCAGCCAGCCATTGAGGTAGGGTAAAGTGGTGAAGAGTTACCATTCTCGCCAATCCTTCTGCTTTCATACTTGCTAGAACTTCACGGTAATGTTTCACTTCCTGCATGTCGAATCGCCCTTGTTCGGGTTCGATGCGACTCCACTCTATAGAGATGCGCATCGCGTTTAATCCAATCTCGCGTGCTAAAGCAAAATCTTCTTTATAAAGATTATAATGGTCCGGGCCTTTACCAGATTTGGGGATTTTACCAAGCTGTTCTTCATGCCACCAATCATTATGGTAGTTATTCCCTTCAACTTGATGAGAGCTGGACGCCGCTCCAATTAAAAAGCCTTCAGGTAAGCCAATTTGTGTTTGTTTCTGTGTGTTCATTAGTTACTTAATTATACTACAAAATGCTTGAAAACTGGCGTGGATAAGGAAAAAAAGAATGCTTATTGGAAATAATAAGCTGTGTTAATAAATCAGAGAATATAGCTTATTCTAAGGGGTTTTAATTTGTAACCTTTCTGTTAGAATTAACGATATACTAGAAAAGACATATTAACGTATCAAAACCACACCGTCAGTTGCGGTCATTTTTGGTCAAACAATAAGAAACAAAATTCATATGAAAAAAATAGCAGTTTATTTAGTTTTAGCAGTGTTAGTAATTTTGCCTTTGACTACAGTCAACGAAGCCAAAGCTCAGTATTCAGCTGTGAGAACAATTGTTTTTCCTTTCTTGGGCACTGCTAGTTATTACGATGATTTTGGCAATGCTCGATCTGGCGGCAGAACTCATGAGGGAAACGATTTATTTGCTCCTAAAATGAGACCGTTAGTTGCTGCCGTTGATGGCACTATTATCAGCGTAAACTATCCTCAGGCTACTTGGGGTTATGCAGTGACTATTCGTGATAGCGAAGGGTTTACTTATCACTATTTGCACATGAACAATGATAATCCTGGTACTGATGATGGTAGGGGTGATGGAATGAACGCATATGCACCTGAGATTAAAACAGGAAACAAAGTTGTTGCAGGGCAAATAATTGGCTATAACGGCGACAGTGGAAATGCAGAAACTACTCCACCTCACTTGCATTTTGAAATTAGACAACCAGACCGAACACCGGTCAGTCCGTTTAAGAGTTTACAGAACGCAGTTAAAATAACTACTCCAACTCCTGCTCCAAAGCAAGACAGCGAAATCTTGCCTTATGAGAATTTTGAAGGCGGTGCTAATATCGCTGCAGGTAATTTAGATTCAAATTCTGATATTGAATATGTAAGCGGTGCTGGTCCAAGTGGGGGACCTTTGATAAAAGTTTACAAGAAAAATGGAACACAACTAGCTTCATTCTACGCCTATGACGCCAGCTTTACTGGTGGAGTAGATGTCGCCGTAGCAGATGTTGATGATGATGGTAAGAATGAAATCATAACTGCGCCAGGCCAAGGTGGTGGCCCACATATTAAAATATTTAAACCAAATGGAGTTCTTGTCAGCGAGTTCTTTGCTTACGACTTGAATTTCCGCGGTGGAGTTTCAATTGCAGCTGCAGATATTGATGGTGATGACAAGGCTGAAATTGTCACTGGGCCTGGTGCCGGTGGTGGTCCACACGTGAAAGTATTTAATGGGAAAGGCGTTGTCATAAAAGAACTGTTTGCCTATGACGCTAACTTCTATGGGGGAGTGGATGTTGCAGCTTTCAAAGCTACATCAACTAGTACTCGTACCACAACAGGTTGGGGTGGTTTTGCAACAGCTCCTGGTAAAGGTGGTGGTCCGCATATAAAATTATTTGATATCGATGGTAATATTCGCAATCAATTTTTTGCCTACGATGGAGATTTCAATCTTGGTGTTAGAATCTCAGCAGGCAATGCCCGCAGTGACACAGGAACTGAATTGGGCGTGATTCCAGCAACAAGCGGCGGTCCTCATATGAAAATATTCAGTATGGCGGGGCTAGAACTTTATAGTAACTTCACAGCTTTCGAATCATGGTGGAGAGGCGGTTACGATATTGCTCTGTTTGAAGGTGGTAGTATTCTTACTAGTTTTGGTGGCAGGAGAGCGAGTATTAGACAAGCTACATCCGGAAGCACAACCACAAGGACAGATGACCGTAGAAGCAGATATCAGTCCGACAGCAACTAGCTATAACAATAAAGACCAACTCCAAATGAGTTGGTCTTTTAAATCTATGATGCGATAAGTGTCAATAGCTATTGACAAAAACTGAAATATATGATAGAATTTTGCCAGTCTATGGGACTGCTGAGATGCAGTTATGGTAGAAAATTTCAGGAGGATATTTAAAATTATATTAGAGAATAACGGAAATGAAGCGAAAAGCGAAGCATTGGTGAAAATCGAAGAAGAGACTACGGAGGTAGTCAAATCGGAAGAATCTGTTCATGAAAGTGAACAGAACGAAGATTACAAAGGTCCTCGACCTTCAATGGTCTTGCTTGCCGTGGGCTTGGTCGTCAGTTTGTTGGTTTTGTCTTACATGTTCATCTCCAGCTCTAAAGCCGGAGGGAAAGATGTTGTGAGCGATTACAAGGTCGTCTCGGAGCGATTTTCTACTCCGAGCTTCATTGAAGCCATGAAGACCCTCAAGGGTTTACCGGCAGATCAGCGTGAAGCGTATCTCGCCACAACCTTTCCAAGGTTGCACGAAGATGTAGTTTACTACCTTCGTGAACGCGGGAAACTCCAGACGAACGAAACGGTTCAAAACGTTGAGTTCTTGTTCGGCTCGGCGACTTCGGTGAAAGCCGAAGACGGCGACGGTAATGTGAATCAAGGTAAGTTCGATGACCAGCTTGTGGCGCGAGTCACAATCGTTGGTCGTGACAAACCTATGGACGTTATTGTCCACTGCTTGAATGGAACATTCAATCTGCCTGGCGATTTGCAAAGTCTGGGCAATCGGATTCCGAAGCAGAAATTTACAATTGCCGCCGGCGAGGGTTTAACAGCCCATGTCGCTATGGCAACTGCTGTTGATTTGGCGAAAAGATTTAACTTGCCGATGTATCGTGGTAAGAAAATTTCGTCATCAAACAGTATTTCTGTTGAGCAAGCTGGTAGTCTCGATACGGATAAGGTGCAGGTGACTGTTTACGTTGTCGAAGGGGATACCTTTGATTTGGTTAACATGACCATCACTCCGTCACCGAAACGAAAGGTTCGGTAAATATAAGCGCAGGTGTCTTTAATAGACACCTGCGCATTTTTTTTATTTCAGATTTATTATGTTGTTTAGTGGGATTCTTGGTTCTGGTACATCTAGTGTAGTGTATCTTTTTCACCAGAGTGTGCATCCATCATTTCATCGTGATGTTCATCGTGCTCACTTTCGTTATGACCATGCTCATCCGAGTCTTCAGAAGGGTGAACATGAGTATCTGCTGTTGCGATACCTAGTACAGAAATTATGGCAATGCCTGCTAGTGCAGCAACTACATGCTTAGCATAGGTGTTTTCTTTTTTTGCTACAGCAATAGAGTACGGAATCAAATCTTTAATTATAGTGTAGATTATTATCCCTGCTGCGATAGCTAGTAAAATAGAAACCAAGTCTTCTGAAACATTTGTTATAAACAAAGCGATTATTGCCCCTACTAAAATTGTCGAAGAGGTTACAAAGTTAATAAGTAACGTTTTCTTAATAGAATATCCGGCACTGCGAAGGACAAAAAATTCTGAAATCTCTTGAGCAACTTCGTGAATCATAATTCCTGCGGTAGTAAGAAGGCCAAGTCTGATATCGACTAAGAACGCCGGCACGATTAAAAATCCATCAGTGATATTGTGCAATGAATCACTGAGTACAATTCTTTGTGCTCCAGCTTTACTGTGAGCTACTGGATTTTCAGTGCTATCGTGGTGGTGGTGAGCATCAGGTATTGCTTTATCAATTGCAAAAGCAATTATTCCTCCAATGGCTATGATAATAGCTATTGCACCAGGGGAGAGGTGAGAGTAGAATGTTTCGTTTACTAAATTATAAGCTACTACTATAAAGACTCCTGTGGCAAAAGTAGCCAAGTACTTCAAATTATTCTCTGCCCACCCACGAAAAACTTTTATTGTGGTAAATATACCAACAAGCGATACTAGCATTACAGCTAATGCCGCTAATAATATGTAAATTGTATTCATTGATATCTAGTTATTTTATACCAAACAATAATAACATAACTTAAATAATAATGCAAATGATTTGCATTTAGAGAAGAATAATGCTAATATAGCTATAAGAAACTTTCTGAATCTTATGACTACAAAATCTTCAAAAACTGACAGCCGTTATGCCTCCCAATTGAGAGAGGTTGGATTTAAAGCAACGCAATCAAAAATTAGGTTGTTAGCAATTTTGGCAAATAGTAAGGAGCCTTTATCTGTGGAGAATATATACGCTAAATTTAAATCTCCAGCTCCTGACATGGCTACTGTCTATCGTTCCTTAAAAGATTTTCATGCGAAGGGTTTAATAAGACAGGTTAATTTACAGCATTCACACGCTCATTATGAGTTTGGGGGACATGAGGACCATCACCATTTTGTTTGCACAAACTGTAGTTTGGTAGA
>JBBSJS010000022.1:0-14019 GCA_038257015.1 Candidatus Doudnaibacteriota bacterium
CTTCTTACCGGACTAACCATCAACACGCCAAACCAAATAGACATAATAATTACTGCTGCGTCCAAATCTGGTTCTAAGAAAATTAATGCGGCTGGAATCAAGGCGTAGACGAAAGTAACAAGTACACTTTTCCACGAGTTAATTTCACCTCTTTTTAAATACAAGTACCGAGCCAGCCCAATTCCAACAATTACTTTAGCGATTTCACCAGGTTGTAATTGAAAGAATCCAAAGTCAATCCATCGCGCACTGCCACGAATTGGGTCGCCAAAAACCAGTAAGTAAATTAGAGAAAGCAAAAGCACGATATACCCAACGCGATTTAATTTAGCCAAATTATGGTAATTATATGATGCAAAAAATAAAAAAGCGATAGTGCCTAGCCCAGCGAAAACTAACTGACGGTAGAAAATTTCCATCTGATCGCCGGATAGAGAAATTGAATATTGGACAATTAGGCCAAGCAAGATTAATAATCCGCTGACTATTAGCAGCGGAATATCAAAGTGTTTTATTGTAGAGAAGTATTTAGACATGCTTAGAATGGACTGGAGCTATTTGGATTGGTTGGGGGTTGTGATGTTGCGGTGTCTTCGTACAAAGCGTTTGCCGGGTCAAGTAAGTTTGTATATCCATAAACTTTAACTCTGCCAATTGAACTAGCGGTAAGTTCTGGCCATAATTGTTTGTAGGCTCTGCGAGCAAAAGGACTAATGTTAAATTCGTCCCGCTGACTAACAGCAACAATCCTATCGGTTCGATCGTAAACAAAGTAAACAAGTTTTACAGAATTTAGTCTGTAGGGACTACTATTTACAACAGAACCTTCAGCGTAAAAAGTTAAGGGATTAGCTTCATCAAAATAACGAGGGTCGTTGGTAATGAGTTGTACTTCGGGAAGATTTAATTTTCGCTGCCAACGAATTTCCTCAAATTCAACAGTACCACTGCGAATTTGCTCTGTGCTGTCTATACGAGGAACTACTAGATACTTTCGCTCATTTGGAAGCAAGTACGTGATCCCAGTGCTTTTAGCTATCTCCTGGCCTAGCTGATTTTGAAATGTGAAAGTGTACCTAATTCCATCCGCAGCTAACTCTAAATTAGGGTTACGGACTTCCACATAAGCTGAAGTTCTTCCGGCTGTTCCCACAATGGATACAGGAGTTACCACAGCATCACTCGGCAGAGAATAAGATGGGTGCGCCACTAACTCAGTTTGTTTGTACTGATAAGATAATACCAACTCTGTACCATAACGAACGGCTAAGAAAGTTGGTATTAATCCAATTAAAAGGGTGTAAAGAATTTTTCGTTTCCAATTTGGCCAAAACTGCAGACCACGTCCAAAGCCAAAACCAGCTTCTTCGAGTCTTAAAGTTATATCTTGTATTTGAATTTGAACAGTTTCTTTTAGTCCGGCCATCGTTTTTAGTTTTGTGTTATTATGAATTTAGTATAACAAATATTGGACTAAAAGTCAGAATCAAGTTTTTTATAGCACATGTTTACCCACCTTCACTGCCATAGCCACTATTCCCTTTTGGACGGACTTTCCAAAATTCCGGACCTTGTTTCTCAAGCCAATAAGATGGGTATGAGCTCTTTGGCCATAACTGACCATGGCGTGATGTACGGGGCAATTGAATTCTACAACGAAGCGCGAGAAGCCGGAGTAAAACCAATCATTGGCATGGAAGCTTACATCGCACCACGCAAAATGACCGACCGCGAAGGTAAAATTGACGCAGACTACTTTCACCTCACTTTACTGGCAGAAAACTATGAAGGTTATCTTAATCTTATAAAACTTACTACCTTTGCTCATACAGAAGGTTACTATTACAAACCTCGCATAGATTTAGAGTTACTTAAAAAATATAGTTCAGGGCTAATTGCTCTTTCTGGTTGTCCGAGAGGTCACGTACCTAGGGGTCTAAAAAAATCAAAAGCCGAAGGAGAAAAAGCATTACTGGAAATGCTGGATATTTTTGGAAAAGATAATTTTTTTCTTGAACTCCAACGCAACGCCAATGATGGTAACGACGAAGTCTTGCAACCGAACACAGCTCTTATCGCTTTAGGGAAAGAGTTCAACATCAAAGTCGTAGCCACACAAGATTGTCACTACATCAATAAAGATGATGCCGAAGCACAAGATGTGATGGTTTGTATTGGCACCGGCCGACAAGTCAGCGATGCTAATCGTTTAGATATGCGTAGTCACGACCTCTCGCTTCGTAGTCCTGAAGAGATGAGTGAGGTTTTTTCTGATATAACAGAGGCTGTAGAAAATACTCAGGTAATCGCAGATCGTTGTAATTTAGAAATCCCTTTAGGGCGGAATTTATTCCCGAGAGTTAAATTACCAGAAAATACTTCCGCCGAAACCCACTTAACTAATGTGGTTCATGAGTTAATGAAAGATGAATATAGTACAGATGGAGTTGTTGCCCCAGAAGTCTTGGAGCGAATCGATTATGAGTTAGACATTATATGTAAAAAAGGATTTGCTCCTTACTTTTTAATGATGGCCAATGTTGTTGAAGGTGCTCACAAACTTGGGGCCATTACAAATACTCGTGGTTCTGCAGCTGGTTCCATAGTAGGAAAGATTTTAAAAATTACTAACGTTGATCCGCTATATTATCAATTACCTTTCGAAAGATTCTTAACACTACATCGCCCTACGCCACCTGATATAGATTTAGATATTGCTGATGATCGCCGTGATGAAGTAATTGAATGGATGACCAATGAATACGGCCACAACAATGTAGCTCAAATAATCACTTTTGGGACAATGAAAGCCCGCGCGGTTGTACGGGATGTGGGTCGTGCTTTGGGTGTACCTTATGGCAAATGTGACCGTATTGCCAAAATGATTCCCCTTGGTAAGCAGGGCTTTAACATGACTTTAACCAAAGCCATGGATATAAATGCCGAACTTCAAGCTATTTACGATACAGACGAAGAAACAAAAAAAGTAATAGACATCGCTTTCAAGCTTGAGGGTTGTGTTCGTCACGCATCTATCCATGCAGCCGGCATTATCATCACACCGACAGCATTAACCGACAATATTCCACTGCAAAAAGAACCAGACGGCAACCGTTTGATTACACAATACGACATGTATGCACTCGATGAGAATGCAAAAAACAATGCCGTTGGAGCTATCAAAGTAGACTTATTAGGTATTCGTAATCTTTCAATCTTAGAAAGAGCTTTGAAGTTGGTAAAGTACCGACACGACATCGAAATTAACATTAATGATTTACCTCACCCTGATCCCAAGACTTTTAAACTACTGTCCGCAGGGTTAACTTTTGGTGTTTTTCAACTTGGCTCTTCGGGTATGACCAGGTACTTAAAAGAACTGGAACCGAACAACATTTTCGACATCTCAGCCATGATTGCTTTGTATCGACCAGGTCCGATGCAGTTTATCCCCGACTACATAGCTCGCAAGAAAAACTCCAAACTTATTAGCTATCTTGATCCTGCTTTAGAATCAATTTTACATCGAACTTACGGTATCTTAGTTTATCAAGATGACCTTTTGATTATTGCCCACGACCTGGCTGGGTACACCTGGGAAGAAGTTGATAAGTTCCGTAAAGCTGTTGGTAAAAAAATTCCAGCAGAAATGGCCAAGCAAAAAGAAAAGTTCATACAAGGGTGTATGAAAACTTCAAATTGGTCGGAAGCTAAAGCCAATCAAGTTTGGACTTGGATTGAACCTTTCGCCGCGTACGGTTTCAACAAATCTCATTCCGCAAGTTATGCAGTGGTCAGTTACCAAACTGCTTTTATGAAAGCTAACTATCCTGTGGAATTTATGGCGGCTGTAATGAGTGCCGAAAGTGGTGATGAAGCAAAAATTTACGCTGCTGTTGAAGAATGTAAAAATTTAGGAATTCAAATACTTCCCCCAAATGTTTCTGAAAGCTATGGTGGTTTTACTGTAATCGATGATCACACTATCCGTTTTGGCTTAAACGCAATTAAAAATCTTGGCAATGATGTCGTGGAACAAGTAATTCGATGTCATGTCAATAAAATTCCGTTAACTACTTTAGAAGAATTTTTAACAAACTGCTATACAAAGAATTTAAATAAAAAATCATGGGAAGCATTAGCAAAAAGTGGTGCCTTAGATAGCTTTGGTGAACGAGGCATGCTACTAGCTAACACCGAAAGGGTTTTAGACTATCTACGAGAACACTTTAAACAAGATAACACCGGACAAAATTCTCTATTTGGAAAGTCCATGCAAATTGGCAAACTAAAACTAATAGATTCCCCTCCCGCCAGTCCTGAAGAAATGCTTGTTTGGGAAAAAGAACACCTTGGTTTATATGTTTCTAGTCACCCCCTAGAAAACTATAAACAAGTCTTAGATAGTTTTGCGAAAATTTCTGAACTCACAAACCCCGAAAACCATTTACAAAATAATCAACTGGTAACTATTGGTGGGATTATTTCTAGTATGAAGAGAACCATCACGAAGAAAAATGACCCAATGGCTTTTATTACAGTGCAAGATTTAACTTCTAGTATTGAAGTTTTAGTGTTTCCAAAAGTTCTTGCCAAAAGCGTGGATGTAATAGATTTAGATAAAGTTGTACAAATTATTGGGAAGCTCTCAGATAAAGATGGGGATCCCAAATTACTTGCTGAGACAATTCAGTTAATACCTAATGATAACCTATATTCAATGGCCTTAGGCGAGATGGAAAAAAAGCATCAGATGGTTATTCATCTCCCAAATATCCAAAATGCGCATGCTTTAAATAAGATTAAGGACATATTATTAGCTCATCAAGGCAATGTTCCGGTGTTTTTGCGAGTCGGCCAAAATGGAAACAGCAAGCTAATTAAGACTAAAACCTCAGTCAGGGTATCCAAAACCCTTATAGATAAGCTAAAATTAGTTCAGGATGTTGAAATGGTAGCAGATGAATAATTTATTGCTCACCCCTTGACACATGTGAGTTTAATTGGTACAGTATAGGTGCTAAAAGAGTTCAGTTTCAGGGTAGCGCGTTCAATGCCGAGCAGCGTTACAATCCTCCTGAACTCGAGCTTCAGAATTAAAACACTGAGGCTTGAGCAATTATAAACCTTACATAAGTTTTTAGAGAGCGTTAACCTTTCTGATAAGCAAATGGTCTCATCAGCCTCTCCGCCGATCAGAACAGTAGCGTTTCTTCTAAAAACTCGAGCCTATTATAAGCAAAGGGTTTACGTCAAGGCTCGAGCAATTATACAAATTCAAGAAGGGTATCTCACCGGAGATAAAAGTTTTCACTAGGTCATCATCGACAACGATGATGACCACCTCCTGAACAGGTCGGCAATGTATTCACACTCAAAGAGTGCGTTGCCGACCGTTCTCAATTTTCTCCGTCCGCCAATTAAGGCAAGCACTAACCTCCTCAGTGCTTGCCTCTTTTTTATTTTGATTTTTGGAAGAATAGTATTATACTGATCTTACAAGCAATGAAGCGACTACCAATCGTGGAGCTTGAATGAATTAAATATTTCAAAAGTCTTTCTTTGAGAAAAAGAAGGAACGCTGGGACGGAACCGTCAATAATTTTAGAAATTATTAGACCCCAGACTTCAGTTAAATTAGACTGATGTCTGGGTTTTATTTTATATAACTATTAACTAAACCTTATGAATGATTCACTCAACAACAAAAGACACTCACTCGCCCACTTACTTGCAAGTTCAGTTTTAGAAATGTTTCCAGAAGCAAGACTTGGTGTCGGGCCGGTAATCGACAACGGTTTTTATTACGACTTTGAATTACCACGACCACTGACTCCAGAAGACTTACCCAAACTTCAGAACAGAATGGCAGAACTAGCAAAAAGCAACTTAGATTTTTCCCGACAAGAGCTTAGCACTGCAGAAGCAAAAGAGTTCTTCAGCAAACTCAATCAACCTTTTAAAGTTGAATTAATTGAAGACATTGAGAAGTTTGGAAGTACAAAACTTGATGAGCAAGCTGAAGGAATTAGTTCTGAAAATGGCTCAGTCAGTTTATATAAAACCGGTGAATTTATTGATTTGTGTCGCGGCGGCCATGTTGAGAATACTTCTGAAATTAATGCAGATTCATTTCAACTGCATAGAATTTCAGGTGCTTACTGGCGCGGCGATCAGGCCAACACTCAAATGCAAAGAATCTATGGTTTAGCTTTTGAAACAGCTCAGGATTTAGAAGATTATAAAAAACTTCAAGAAGAACTTGAAAAAAGAGATCATCGTATCTTGGGTCCTCAACTGGGATTATTTCTCTTTCATGAGTATTCACCAGGTATTCCTTTCTATCAACCAAAAGGAACAATTATCCGTAATGAATTAGAAAAATTTGTTCGTGAAGTATCTTATGGTGAAGGTTATAGTGAAATTAGATTACCTCAATTATTTGATTCTGAATTGTTCAAAACTTCGGGCCATTGGGAACATTACAAAGACGACATGTTTACTTTGGAATCTGAAAATAAAGTTTTTGGACTAAAACCGATGAATTGCCCAGGCCATATGTTGTATTACAAACAAGGTTTGTATTCCTATAAAGACCTACCTCTTCGTTTATCCGAAATGACAACTTTGTACCGTAATGAACTTTCTGGTGCACTTTCTGGACTAACTCGAGTGAGAGCTTTCGGACAAGATGATTGCCATATATTCCTTACACCAATTCAGGTTATTGACGAAGTTGCTAGTTTGCTAGAAAAAGTGACGAAAATTTATAGTGTCTTCGATATGAAAATTGAGCAAGTGACAATAGGCACAATGCCGGAAAGTGCGTTGGGAACTAAAGCAGAATGGGAACCAGCCGAAGAGGCACTTAAATCTGCATTGGAGAAAGCAGGCTGGGATTATACAATTGAGGAAGGTGACGGAGCTTTTTATGGACCGAAAATTGATATGAGAATTAAAGATGTTCTGGGTCGCTATTGGCAACTGGCAACTATTCAACTCGACTTCCAAATGCCACAAAGATTTGGACTTGAGTATGTTGATAGTGATGGAAGTAGAAAACAACCAATTGTTATTCACAGAGCAATATTAGGTTCTTTCGAACGGTTCATGGGTATCCTAATTGAACAATACGCAGGCGCTTTACCATTATGGTTGTCCCCTGTGCAAACAACTATTGTACCGATTGCCGAAAAGCATATTGAATACGCTAAAAACTTGTCCCAACAATTAAAGGCTGAAGTTTCTGGTTTGCGGGTTGAAATTGATTCACGTAATGAATCGATGGGCAAAAAAATTCGTGAAGCTAGTGGACAAAAGGTTCCGTATATCCTGGTAGTTGGAGATAAAGAAATGGAAGCAGGAGCGGCGGCAGTCCGAGCTCGTGGGAATCAAGACTTAGGTCTTAAAACAACAGCAGAGTTGATAGCTTTGCTCTCTGATGAAATCAGTTCAAGGAAATAAAATAAAAAAAACGCTCTAATTACAGAGCGTTTTTTTATTTACTAATTGTTGTTGTGAATCTCAGGTGCTTGATGACCGCTCTCGGAAGCCGAGGAGCTATGCTCAGCGGTCGGTGATCCTTGAACACCGCTATCTGCTTGAAGGGTCGAATTGTGATTCTGTCCTTTGATAGTTTTCAAGTCCTGATACAAGTTATAGTTGTAAATTACTACCAATGGCAGTAATAACAGCCCGATAAAATCGCTGAGGTACGTGGCATTTTGCGTACCAATTACCGGATTCAACAAACCTTGTAGCAGAGAAAGTGGGATTGCGACAATTAGTCCAATGAATAGGAATCGTCCGAAGATGTGCCACCAGTAATCTTTAACATAGTATCTGCTTTGATGAATTGCTGTCATCCCATACTTAGCTTCAAACAAAGCAACCGGAATAACAAAAGAGAACATTACTGATAAAATTATTCCCGGGATAATAAAAGCTATGAAACCTAAAATAATTAAGATTAAGGCCACAAGGTAAGTACTGAATACTTTCCCAAAACTTGCCTTAGCTTCAGTGAGACTCTCTTGAGCAGTTAGTTGCTTGGATTTCTCATTGACTTTAATGAGGACTGCTAGTAATGCCATGAAAGCAAATACTATATAAAGTGCCGCGCTAATTAATTCATGAATCATTCCATTATTTAAGTTAGCAAAATCAATTACTATGGCGTACAAGAGACCGACACTGGCCACCACAGCGATGGTCAAGTAATTTTGGAAATCTTTGGAGAATTCCTGCCAAGATTCCGAGAGCAGTTTTGTATATGGTTTTAATTGCATATATTTTTAGTTAATTTTTAACATTATTTTTAAAGCTTGGTATTCTTCCATGCTAATTTCGTTGCACCAAAGTGTTGGGAAGTTAAGTACCAAGTTCGCATATTTTTCAAAGCTCAACCATTTAATTTTTTGAATGTCAGTGAAGTTTGGTCTAGCCTGGTAACTATACTCCCATAACAACCCGTAGTGACTATAAAAGTGGGAATGGGAGTCACTGCGACCCTCTCCTACTGAAACTAGTTTCTGTGGGTCAATTTTCAAGTCAAGTTGCTCTCTAACAATTCTTACAGTAGTGTCCGTAGAACTATCTCCTCCAAGTACATAATCGCGAAGATATGTTTGCCACTTTCCCCCGTCGTACATTCCTTCAGATTTTTGCGAGCAAAGAATCTCTCCGTTCTTATTTATCACCCAGACTTTTGATATGGCATGAAAACAAGGATAGGGCTGAGAAAGGGCGATATTTTTAGGCAAGCTCGGAAGTTCATTGCGATCTCTATCAAAGCAAGCCAACAGTTCTTGTGACATGATTGTTGTTTAGTGATGTAAGTATAGCACTAGTTTAGTCGGAAATTAATAATCTTCTACTTATTCCCTGACCGTTAAGACTTCAGCCCCTTTTTTCGTAATGACAATTGTATGCTCAAAATGAGCACTGAGTTTGCCGTCGTGAGTGCGAATAGTCCATCCATCGGTGTCAAAGAAGATGTACGGCTTACCCATGCAAAGCATTGGTTCAATTGCTAAAACCATTCCTTCTTCGAGGAGTAATCCCTTCCCTGCTTTCCCATAACCAGGCACATTTGGTTCTTCATGCACTGCATAACCTACACCGTGACCAACCATGTCTCTGACAACACTAAAATCTTGTGACTCAGCTGTAAATTGTGATGCGAAGCCAATATCACCAATACGATTACCTGGCTTGGCTTGTTTTATCGCATTGTTCATAGATTGCTTAGTAGTTTCGATGAGTTTTTTCACTCTAACAGGAACCTCTCCAACTGCGACAGTTACTGCTGTGTCAGTATAGAAACCTTTATACTCCATACCTATATCAAGACCGATAATATCACCTTCTTGTAAAATATCTTCAACTGAAGGAATTCCATGAACCACGACATCATTAATCGATGTACACAGTGCTGCAGGAAAAGGATTTTTCTTACTGCCATAACCCAAAAAACTTGGTCTTGCACCAACTTTTCTAATTTCACTATCAGCGTAGTCGTTTAGCTCAGCTGTGGAAATTCCAGGTCTAACCATCTCACTGGTTCGTTTCAAAATACCGCCAAGTATTCTACCACCTTCGCGTATTAACTCAATTTCATTTTCAGTTTTAATATAGCTTTTCACTTTACTATCTATACTTATTAATTGCATTTAGTATTCTTTCATGAACTTCCTGAATAGTTCCCAGTCCATTGAGTTTTTTGAAAGTATAATGGTTAGAAAAATAGTCTACTACTTCTGTAATATTCTTCTTGTAATACTGTGCGCGGTTTTTTAAAGCGCGAACATTGTCATCAGCTCTTTGGCTAAACTTTTTTTCGTAATATCCTTTACGATTTAGCACTCGTGCCAAAATCTCTTTTTGTGGTATCGATAAGTATATTACTAACGGCTCTGGTCTATCTAACTTTTTAATCAAACTTCTCACCAACTTTGCTTCACCCAACATTTTAGGAGTACCGTCAAATAATATTGCTTTGCTCGCACTGTTGCTACTAAGTTTCTTTTCAATAATTTCCCGAACAATTTTAGTTGGTGTAAGCTTGCCTTTATCTGTCGTGGTTTTATGAATGGCATCAACTTTAGGGTGGGTTTTTCGATGACGGGTCAACTCTTTACCCATATCAAAATCAATGAAGTCAAACTGCTCGGACAACAAGCGAGCTTGAGTCGCTTTCCCAGCCCCAGGATCACCTAGCAGAATAAGATTCAACGAAGGTTTTTTGTTGGCCATCGATTTCATAAATTAAATTTCCAAAGCTTCGTTAATTCGATTAGTAACATCCTCTACACTCCCCATACCATCGATATTGTAAAAGTCACTCAAAGTTTTTAAAAAGTCCAGGACCGGCAGTGTGTCGCTTTGGTATATTTGTAAACGGCGTCTGATTTTATCTGGAGTGTCATCAACACGGAACTCGTGATGAGCTCGTTCAGTTAATCTTTTAACTGATTCGTCCAAGGGTACATCAATAAAGATGGTAGCAAGTTTGGTAAAGCCTTCACGATGTAAATATGAAATTAAATGAACCCCTTGACCTACTCGACGAGGTACGCCATCAAACACAATACGCTGATGAGTGGTTACTTCTGGTAATTCCATATTAAGAATACGCAACAGTTCGTTATCCTCAAGCAGCAAACCTTCATCAATCAAACCTTTTACTTTTCTACCGAACGGAGTATCCTTTTTTGCTTCCTCTCGGAGAATTCCACCCATTTCCCAATAGAAAAATCCCAATCGCTCTGCTAAAAGACGGCCTTGCGTGCCTTTACCAGAACCTTGGGGTCCGATTAGAAATATTGCGTCGTATTTACTTGCTTTATCAGTCATTAATCTAATTTTAAACTAAAAAACACTTATCAGCAAACTAACAAGTTTGTGTTATAATAAAATTGATTTAAACACTCTGAAACAAAAATTTAGACAAAATGGATAACTTGTTTTTTGAACTTACTGGTGTGCTGGTAATAGCAGGACTTGCTGCTTATTTTTTACATCTCTTAAAACAACCAGCAGTGATTGGCTACATGTTGATTGGCCTAATCATTGGTCCTTTAGGTTGGTACAAATTACAAAACGGCGATATTCTCTACAACTTATCAGAAATAGGCATCACATTATTGTTGTTCATGGTTGGCCTGAACCTAGATTTGTCTCAACTGAAACGAATCGGGAAAGCCGCAGTTGCAGCCGGTGTCGGTCAAGTCCTATTCACAACACTGTTCGGGTATTTAATTATTAGGTTACTGGGTTTTGGAAATTTGTCGGCCTGGTATATGGCTGTGGCCTTAACTTTTTCGTCCACAATCATCATTGTGAAGATGTTACTAGACAAGCAAGACCTTCATAGTTTGTATGGCAAACTTGCTGTGGGTATTTTTCTTGTACAAGACTTGATAGCTATTTTTATTTTAATTGCTCTATCAACTGTCGCTAGCCCTGAGGCCAATTGGTACTTCCCACAATTTAGTGCTCTGGGAAATATTATTATCTCTTTGGCAAAAATCTTCATGATAATAATGATTGTAAGAGCAATCGTTAGGAAAATTTTTCCAAAATTCTTGGCTAGTATTAATCGCTCTGACGAATTATTGCTTTTGTTCGCTCTTGCTTGGGCGCTTGGCTTGGGTGCATTTTTCAGCTCGCCGTTAATTGGCTTTAATGCATCAATCGGTGGTTTTATTGCAGGACTTGCATTGGCTAATTCCGGCTCACATTATCAAATTTCTGGAAGAATTAAATCGATTAGTGATTTCTTTATTATCATTTTCTTTGTGGTGCTAGGCAGTAAGATTGTTTTAAGCGATATGCTAGGAGTTTTAATCCCCGCTTTGATTTTATCTTTGTTTGTAATTGTCGGAAATGCGGTTATTATCACGGCAATTTTAAGCTACATGGGTTACAAACCGAGAACTTCTTTTTTTACAGGTTTAACCGTTGCTCAAATTTCTGAATTCAGCTTGAAGCTGATGGCTGTCGGATTAGTCCTTGGCCATGTTACTCAACGAGAAACTACAGTGATTACCTTGGTAGCAATTTTCACAATCGCATTATCAACTTATGCGGTCGCTCATCTGCAAAAAATATATACCTTAATTTCTCCATACACTAAATGGTTTAGTTTTGACAATCACAGCAAAGAGCCTGATCTTAATGACAAACCTCCAAAAAATCATATTGTAATTGTTGGCGCTCACCGACTGGGCTCAAACATTATCGAAGCGTTCTCAAAAAGCCAGAAAGATTTTATTATTATAGATTTCGACCCAAATGTTATTGCTCACTATCACCGTCGAGGAATAACATCGATATGCGGAGATGTTACCGACCCTTACATTCAAGAAGAAGCCAATATCAATAAAGCGTCTATGATAATTTCAACCATCCCGGACTTCCACGACACTTTGGCATTGATTGAAGCTCTGAAAATCTCGACAAAAAAAATCAGACTGATTGTGTCAGCGCAAGATGAATTTGAAGCTGTAAAACTGTACGCTAAAAAAGTGGACTATGTTCTCATGCCCCACTATATCGGTGGTCTACATTTAGCAGATATCGTAGAAAATAGTGCCGAGCCAAAGAAACTAATGCGTTTAAAACAGGATCACCAAAAGACTATCCAGAAACTTCTAAAAGACCAGTAACAACCCTGAGACTGTGCAGAGAACCTCAAGTTTTGCTAGAATAACTTTATGAATCACACATTATCTCTATACAACACTCTCAGTCGAAACGTTGAGACTATTGCTCCTACCGACGGTAAAACAATCCGTATGTACACTTGTGGTCCAACGGTTTATAACTTTGCCCACATTGGCAATTTACGGTCTTTTGTCATGGCAGATGTACTCTATCGCACAATGATAGCCAATGATTTGAAAGTTGATTACGTGATGAATATCACTGATGTAGATGATAAAACTATAAAAGGCACAATTGAGAAATTTGGCACAGAAGCCACTGTAGCCGATTTGCATGATTACACTACCGAATATTTGAATGCATTTTTGCAAGACTTATCTTCGGTAAATATTAATGTAGCCAATATCAGACTTATTCGTGTCTCAGAAGTAATCCCGCAAATTCAAGAATTTATCTTACATCTTATTGAGAAGGGCTATGCTTATCACACTGATGATGGCGTATATTTTAGTATCGAAAAATACCATGCCGACTTCGGTGATTATGGCGCTTTGGTAGGTGAAAGGTTTTTAGAAGGTAAGAAAATTGGGGCGCGAGTTGCAGTGGACGAATATGATAAAGATAATTTAAGTGACTTTGCTTTATGGAAAGCGCACACTGAGGCCGATGGTAATATTTTTTGGGAACACGATGTTTTAGGAAAAGGTCGTCCAGGTTGGCACATTGAATGTTCGGTAATTAACAAGGTAGCTTTTGGCAACGAAGCGATTGATATTCACACTGGTGGAGTAGATTTAGTATTCCCTCATCACACTAACGAAATTGCACAATCGCAACCACTCGGCCCTTTTGTTAAACACTGGATGCATCCAGAACACTTAATGGTTCAAGACGATAAAATGTCCAAAAGTAAAAAGAACTTTTTCACCTTGCGCGATATTGAAAGTAAAAACTTTTCTGGACTTGATTTACGGTATATGTTTTTACAAAGCCATTATAAAACTCAAGCCAACTTTTCTTGGGAAGCTTTAGAAGCCTCTCATAAAGCTCGTATGAAGTTAATGACCACCACAGAAAGCTCAGCTCAGCAAAAACTTTCTGAAAACTTTTTATCTGCTATTAATAATGACCTTAACACCGCTAAAGCTTTGGCAGAAACTTGGGATGACAAGCAGTCAGCTTTAGCAAATGACCAAATTCTTGGTTTGGGATTAGATTCTAAAACTGAAATAGAAATTCCTGATGAAATTTCTGACTTGGTGATCCAAAGACAACAAGCTCGTGACAATAAAGACTTCACAAAGTCGGATGAACTGAGAGATAAAATATCTGAATTGGGCTATGAAGTAAAAG
>JBBSJS010000023.1:0-13905 GCA_038257015.1 Candidatus Doudnaibacteriota bacterium
GGCTGCCACAAAAACGGCAATTGCTATATATAATACATTTTTGTTATCCATAGACTCAGTATAACAAAATACTGCCCCAGGTTATAGGGCAGTATTTTTGATTTGAATTTAGATACAGTTTGTTTACTTTTTAGTCTTTGCTGACTTCTTGCTGAGGATTCCTTGGATGGAAGGACTTATTTCTCTGTCCTTTCTATGGATACACCCAATCCAGCAACAAGGTCGGCGCATGCCATCATTGAGTTCTTCGATTAATCGCTTCACATGATGTTTTCTGGTTTCGTTTTTCTTAACAAAGGTAACCCAGCAAATCCATTCATTGCGAGCCAGGGGAGTGAGTTGTTCCCAAATCACGCGCGCAGACTTATTTCGTATAAGAGCCTTACGGATATCGTCAGTTGTTTTATGCGCTGTGCCGTTAGCAATTTTTATTTTAGCCAAACCTGATTTAGTATTTATTTTTTTCATCACTATTAATTTACCTCAATTACGTAATCTGTTGTTATAACATTTCCATAAACTTGAAATTGAGTAAATATCTTATATTTACCTTTTTCTGAAAACTTAGTTGAAAAATCTGCTGTATCTGGTTCACTGGAGTGGCCTGCGTGTTCAGCTGCTGACATGCCTTCCATGTCACCCATATCCATACCCAAAGCGTGTGTGTGGATAAAATCAAGTGAACCTTCCTTGATAATTACGCTATGTCCCATAGCACCCAAATATGGCTCAAGCTGAACTTGTTCATTAATATTAGGTTTAGATATTGTAAGACTGTAGTCAATTTGAGCTTCTACTCGGGGAATACTGCCAAAATAATAATCGATATTAAATCCATTCTCAGACTTAGAATTTTCCGTATCTGCGGTCAACGGTTGAGCTTGGTATTTACTTAAATCACCAACGCTAATATCTTTACTGAGCGTGACCGTTTGTTTTTCGGGATTATCTGGGGTTGGGATAAAGTCAGGGTATATTCTGTAGGGTCCATCTGTTGGAAAAGTAACATCGAGTGAAAACTCTCCAGTGGATTGATTGAAATCAGGATGCAGATGCTGGAAGCCTTGTAAATCTTTTCGAACAAGAATAAAATGCATGATTTTTTCATGCGAGATAGTATAATCTTTTACTACTTCATCTTGTTCGTTGACTATTACAAAGACAATTTTTGTAGGCTCGTTAGGAATAATATTTTCCGGTATCGAAGTTATCTTAAGGTCATACCCTAAGTTGCTTTTATCTAATGAATTGTTATTAGTTTGAAGGTCGAGTACAGCATTATCTTGTCTTGAAGAAAAATATATTCCCAAAGCAACCAGAGTCAGTATTAGTCCGATTAATATTAAGTATTTTCTCATATAGTTTTGTTACTGTTCAGTTAGTTTTGTAAATCTCCGATATAATATTTTTCTAACATTGTTCGAGCCTTTGCAGAATGGGGTGTACCAGAACCTTGTGGCCTGTTTTCAAACAACTCTGTAGCATCAGTCCCACAGCCATCATAAATAGCGTGTCCTCCGGGATGGTTCTCAGTGAAGCTTTCTGGAATCTCATAGACTTTTCCATGAATTATCATCCAGCACTCCGGACTAGGGTCACCATTGTCCCAACTCTCGGGACCATGCTTCCTTACTTCTTCCATGGTGTAAGTTTTAATAGTCGAATCAGTTTCTTGATTCATATCAGTTACTGGCACAGTTTCTATTCGGGGTATTTCTGTATTTTGGTCAAAAGAATTATCAACTGTTTGATTCGAGCTATAGTTGGCATAGATAACTCCTGCAATAATGACACTGATAACAATTAAAGGTATTACTATCTTTTTCATTTCTTGATTTATTTAATTTAGTTAGCCAATGGTTCTGGCGATTTATTTTTATTGGCTTTGATAAACTCAAGTATCTTTGCTTCGTCGTAGGTTTCCATTTTCTCGAGTCTTGTCCAAGCAGCTAAAATTATTTTACTGTCATTGGCCATTCTAGGAGTCACAATGACACTACCTGGATTAGCTTTTCCAATAGATTCAAGTTTAGACTTAGTTTCAGGGTCAATATCTTTGTAGGAAATCCAGATACCGCCATGCTCTAAGTTATGAATAAGCTGCTTGTCTGGCAACTCATTTTGATAAACACCCCACTCAGCAGGTTGCGCGAGATGGTCGCCAGAGGTTGGAGGGTTAGAATTTGATGGATCAGAAACTTGCTCAAGTGGAACATGTTCTCTTCCTTGATCTTCATAGCTTTCTCCTATTTGTGCTACTGTTTCATCGCCACTAGTTTCAAGTTTACTTAGTTTTTGGTCAGAGATAGACAGTGTAATTCCAATGGCCAGGACTACTATCACCACTGCTCCGATAATAATTGGTTGTTTCATATATAATTTAGTTAATAGTTAAAAATTTAATATTCACTAAATCAGCAAATAAGTATTCTTGAAGTTTGTTTTGTGTATTTGTTCGGTGGGGGAGAATCTAAATTCAACAGTGGTTGATTCGACACAAAGGTATCCGTTGTGTGATACGTAAGAGTTGTTTTGAGGAAAGGAATGTCTTCATAACTGTTTGTATTTTTCTGTACCAATGCATTTTCAAGTTCAATCATATTATTACTTTGACAGCAATTCTGTAAGTTATAGTGCTTGGTTAGTTCTTTTGCATCATGGGAATGATTTGTTTTAGTTTGGAAATTATTAAATGCACAGAAATGACCACTTATAAATAGCAAACAGACAATAAGACCTGTCGGAATTAAGTACGAAATTCTAGTAATGAATTTATTCATATATTGAGTATAACAGACTTAATGAGCTAAAGAAAAACACGGTTAATCCGTGTTTTTATAGTTTATGATTAAATATTTGCACTTTCCAAGTCGTGCTATGAAGCAGGGTATTGTGGCTGACCAAGTCGAGCTAGAACCAAAAATCGGCGTTGCCCTGCAAGGTAAGAATTAATCCTTTTATTTTACCTTGACGATGCGTCTCGAGCGCATCAAAAAGCGACAAATGTCTCTCATTAAATACCTGAATTATTAATCAGTTCTAAGAATTTATCTTCAGTTTCTGGAGTGATCACTTGAAAAAATGCCGTCATTTCATTATCCATTGCTGTATCCGGGATATAATGTTCACGAGCGATATCTAAATGAGCTTTGGTAAACTCTTCTGTTCCCTCAAATCCGAAATAATTTTTTAATTGGTTCATGCGCTCGGCTATTTCCATTCCATTTAGATTACCTTTAATAACAGCTCTTATTACTTTTTCATCTGTAATTTCTTCGCTCTTTTTTGAATCCTCCCTATGACGTAGCCATGTTTCTTTAATATGTTTTATACGTTCTGAGGGAAGAGTAATTTTAGATAGATCAAATCCCTGATGAAAGTATTCATCGTATTGAGGGCCGTCATAATCTCTTATATTATGACCCTTTTCATGAGCTTCTACCATGCTTAATTCCTTACTGGTCCATCCCTGTCCGGTAATCGGATTAATAGAATGCGGGAACATCTCCCATGAATTATGGGTTTCAAGTGGATTTTTATTGAAGTTAATATAAGTTACTTCTTGAATATTTTGCAATCGTTTGTCATAGCCCACTTCTTGGTCTTCGTAAGTTGGAGCGAATTCATCAATAGGCCAAACTTCTTTACCATTTTCATCTTTTTCCTTGCCATCATCAGTGTATAGTGAATCCATTTGAAACATTAAATCGCAAACCTGCTTTTTTATTTCTGGCCGACTGAGCCGACTAAAAAGCAATGCCGACTCATTGCCCTCGTAGTTTTTTTCTATCTGTTCGGTATGATTGTATTCAGGATTCATATTTATATTATATCAAAAATCCGCCAATCAGCGGAATCAAAGCTCTAAGCGTCTCGGGCGCACGAGACGGGTACGCTCCTCGGGCTAGCACGAGGTGGCTGGGGTAGTAGGATTCGAACCTACGAATGGCGGCACCAAAAGCCGCTGCCTTACCACTTGGCGATACCCCATCGTCATAATTTCTTCCGCATGTTCAACTTTGGCTAAAGCCAAAATCTCACGAGCTGCAGAATTACTCCTCTTCCCAAATTACTTAACCTACGGCCCAAGTAATTTGGGATCCCTTTTCAGGGTCCTGTCGTTTGTCGCCTCCATTTTCGGCAAAGCCTGCAAATGGAGGGCCTCCGCCACACGCCACCCTCGCTGGCTGGTGGTGTGAGTTGAAGTAATTCAGGAGGTCCCATTTCTGGGATTTCTAAAATATACTTCATTAAGTACCAGTGAATTATACGACATTGTCTCCATTTTTTCAAGAGCATTATGATATAATTACATCACTAAACACCAAATATGTCCCAATATTACTCTGGAAAGCGCACTAAAAATCTTTATACTCCAAATTCTGCACAACCATTCAAACTTTCTCGGAGCAAACTAGAGCTGTTTTTTAACTGTCCAAGATGCTTCTATATGGATCGTTGTTTGGGCGTGGGTCAACCGCCAGGATTTCCGTTCAACCTAAACTCAGCTGTCGATCATTTGCTAAAAAAAGAGTTTGATGCACATCGTGCCAAGAACACCGCACACCCATTGATGAGTAATTATGGTATCGATGCCGTGCCTTTCCAACATCCTCAGATGGATGTTTGGCGAGAAAACTTTGTAGGAGTACAAGCTTTGCACAAGCCAACTAATTTATTAATGTTTGGCGCTGTTGATGATATTTGGGTCGCACCCTCTGGTGAATTGATAGTAGTAGATTACAAAGCAACTTCCAAAGATGGGGAAGTTAGCCTTGATGCTGATTGGCAAGACGGTTATAAACATCAAATGGAAATCTATCAATGGTTGTTGCGCCAAAATAATTTTCAAGTTTCCAACACCGGTTATTTTGTTTACTGTAATGGTAAGCGAGACCGCGAAGCTTTCGACGGCAAGCTCGAGTTTGATATTAAAGTAATTCCTTACACTGGCAGCGATGCTTGGGTCGAAGACAAAATTATTGCTGCAAAAAAATGCCTAGACGGAGAACTACCAGAGTACACCGATAGCTGTGATTATTGCACCTACCGATTAGCCTCACAATCTGTTGAATCAGCCAAAAATGAGACTACTTCACCGCAATTTACTCCAAAACCAGCCTTAAAATCCACAAAAATTGCCAAGGCAAAGTTAGAAGATATCAAACCTTCGGCAACACTGTTTTAGTTTTAAAGAATACCAAAATAAAATGGGCGAACAATACTTAGCAGAAATTTCCAGTTTTAAAGCTTTGACTTTAAGTATTTTTGAATTGACTATAAAGTTGATCGCCCCTGAAGACATTCAGTTTACAGCTGGGCAATGTTTACAACTTCAAATAGATGGCAAGCAGAAAGTGGTTGGAATAGTGAGTTTGCCGTTGGATGTACAAACTCATCTGATAATTACCTTCGATGTTAGCAAAGAAGAATCTAATTTAAGAACTTTTGTAGATAACTTAACTATCGGACAGCAGATTAAACTAACTGGTCCAGTCGGTGGTTTTAAAGAGGTTGATTTTAAAAAACCACTGATGGTAGTTGCGCAAGGTGTTGGTATTGCTCCGCTAGTTTCATTTTTGAACTCAGCTTTTATTAACAATCCTTCAGCTGAAATAAAATTGTTGTTCGAAGTGAACTCTGAAGATGATGTTTTTTACTTCAATCGTTTCAATAAACTAGCTTTTAATCACAGCAATTTTAAGTTTTTGCCACTTTTGGTAAGGCCTCACTCGCATTGGCCTGGGGAGGTAGGACGAATTGTTACCTACTTAGACATTTCTGCTGAGTACTATCGTGATTCTGAAGTGATATGTTGTGGAAAAAAAGACTTTGTGGAAGAAGTCTCCAAAAAACTACAACAACGTGGTTTTAAACCTGAGCAAGTCAACTGCCAAGAGCTCTAGTGCTAGGCTTTGTAAATGCGCTTAATTTTGGTATAATTAGGCGTGTTTACTATTAAATTTGATAATCATGACTAAAAAATTGTTGTCACGACTTAGTCTATTTGCGTTTGTAATCGCCACAGTTGGGATGTTTGCAAGCCCTGTCACTGCTGCCAATTTCTTAAAAGGCGAGGGTGAAAATCTTACAGTTTTGGCTCCTGCTTCAGAAACTTTTCAAAATCTGTATGTAGCTGGCGCCGATGTGTTAGTTAATAGCGCTGTCACAGGTGACCTGTACGCTGTTGGTGCTGACTTAACTGTTGATGGAGGAGTAGAACAAGACCTTACGATAATTGGAGGAACTGTAAAAATCAGCAGTCCTGTCGGCGGTGATGTTCGAGTTGCTGGGGGAACTGTCTTAATTAATTCAAATGTGTCTGGTGATGTGGTTATTCTCGGTGGAAACACAATTATCTCAGACAAGGCGACAATTGGCGGTCAGTTGATATTCCGTGGCAGCTCGTTAACTTTAGATGCACCAGTCACAGGCAATGTCGATATCTCAGCTGAAACCGTGAGTATTAACAGTATGCTTTCTGGGGAAGTAAAAGTAAAAGCTACTCGCGAATTCCGTATTGGTGAAAAAACACAAATTGCTCAATCGATTAATTACACTGGTAGTAGAGAAGCAATCATAGCTGGTGGTGCTCAGGTAAATGAAGTCCGTTTCGATAGAATTGAAAATAACCGAGAGCGTGGGAATGGAGATGAGTTTATAGCTGCTTGGATTTTTGCAACACTCATCAAAATCATTGCTCTAGGACTAGCAGCTTTGGTACTTACTAGATTATTTGCTCGCACTAGTCATCGTGCAGTACTTACAGCAAAAAGCTCTTATTGGAAAAATCTTGGCATAGGATTTGTAGCTATTATCGCAGTACCTGTTATCTCAATCGTTCTGATGATCACTGGAGTAGGTTTTTACCTCGCCATTATTCTGATGTTCTTGTACTTCTTAATGCTAGCCTTGTCAGTGCTACTTGCAATGGTTTTATTGGGAGCAGAGGTGATGCGCCTTATTTCAAGCAAGCAACATGTAGAAGTGAACTGGCATAGTATTTTGCTAGGAGTACTATTGTTTACGATTCTAAGTTTCATTCCAGTGGTTGGTTGGTTAGCGATGATGGCCTTAATTATCGTATCTCTTGGAGGTTTGGTATCAATGCTTTACGACGGGGTACAAAATGATCAAACCGAACCGCACGTTACTATTATAGAAAATAATTAATACTAAATAAAAATATGGGTTTATTCGATAAAGTTAAAGATTTAAATGAAATGCGCAAACAAGCCAAGCAGATTGAAATGATGCTCGGCGCTGAAGAAGTTGTAGGAAAATCTCCTGGTGAGAAAATTAAAATTACCATTGATGGTAACCAAGTTGTAAAAAGTGTAGAAGTTTCAGATTCTATCGTAGGAGATAGAGGTGAAATCGCTCGCAATATCCGTGAAGCATTAGAAGATTTGAACAAAAAGCACAAGAAGATGTTGCAGTCCAAATTTGGGAACATGATGGGGTAAGAAATACCAAACATTCATAACTCTCCACTAGGCTTCACCGCTACGCGGTTGCAGAATCGCTCAGAGTTATGAATATTTGGCGATTAAGAAGAGGGACGATAAGTTCTTCATTAGTCCTCGGCACTTCGTGCCTTCGGAATCATTCAGAAACTTATCCGTCCTCACTATTAGAAGAGGGGCGAAAGTTTAAATTAAATAAAGTTTTTATCAATTAAATATGAATTATGTAGCTTATGCTATTTTGGCGGCATTCTTTGCGTCGTTGGTAGCAATATTCGGCAAGATTGGCATTAAGGGGGTGGATAGTAATTTAGCAGTGGCACTCAGAACAATTGTAATTGTCGGATTTGCCTGGATGATTGTGTTCATTCAAGGCAATGCTGGTGACATCTTTAAAATCTCCCGGTACTCGTATGTATTTATTTTCTTATCAGCAATTGCCACAGGTTTGTCATGGCTGTTCTATTACAAAGCTTTGCAATTAGGTGAGGCGAGTAAGGTGGCACCGATTGATAAGTTATCCATAGCCCTTACAATTATTCTAGCCTTTGCATTCTTGGGTGAAAAAGCCACACCTGGAACTTTGATTGGTGGGGGACTAGTCACCGCGGGTGTATTGGTTACAGCTTTAGTAAAATAGTTTTTAAAATAAAAAAGAGGCTGACAGAAAGATAAACTTTCTATCAGCCAACTTCGCGAATTAGAGCGACAGATTTCTCTTTGCCGACCACGGCAAGATCTTGGCGCTGTGAACGATCAGGCTTATTGTAAATGAGGCAAGCGCAAGCACTAGCCCAACTACATAGGTTTTATTGCCAGTATTGCTGATGCCGAATGCGCACCAAACCATAAAGGCAGCGATGAATCCCAGTATAGCACTGATACGGTTGTCGTTTTTGTCACGACGCAACCATAAAACTGTTTGTCCCGCAAGAACTCCCGATGCAATTGCGATAAGGAAGTAAAACAGGAAAGCTCGGTTCGCTTCCATTGTCTCGGTAGGAGACAAATAGTGAATGGTCTGTTCTATGCCCAAAGGCACAGACACACCAAAAGCAAGACCGATTATCATCCAGAAAAAAGCTTCTAATTTATTCATATTCTCCTCCAAGAGTTCAAATTTTATCAACCCTTTTATTATACCATTAATTAGCTAGAATGTCAATGAACAAGCAAATGAAACATAATAAAAAGCGCGTACTTATGGCACTTTCCGGTGGAATTGATTCTGCTGTTTCGGCGTGGAAATTGATAGAACAAGGGTACGAAGTCGAAGCGGCTTTCATGAAAAACTGGTCGTCTACAAAGGGCTTAAAAATTGAAGCATGTCCTTGGTTGCAAGACAGACAAGATGCACTTCGTGTAGCAGCATTTTTAGGTTTGAAACTCCATACCTTAGATTTTGAAAAGCAGTACGAAAAAAATGTTTTAAACTATTTCTTTGAAGAGTATAAGCTTGGTCGCACTCCGAATCCTGATGTGATGTGCAACAAAGAAATTAAATTTAAATTACTTTACAAGTGGGCGATGGAAAACGGCTTTGATTATGTTGCTACTGGTCATTACGCGCAAATCAGTTCTGATAAAGATGGTGAATTACAGTTGTGTAAAAGCAAAGACACTTTTAAAGACCAAACTTATTTCATTTACAATATTAAATCCGAACAACTTCAGCATATTTTATTTCCAATTGGGGATATGAAAAAAGCTGATGTTAAAAAGTTGGCAACAAAAGTTCAGTTACCAAACGCTGACAAAAAAGAAAGTATGGGTTTGTGTTTTGTCGGTAAAATTAGGCTAAAAGATTTCTTGGAGCAGAAACTGAAACTGAAAACTGGAGAGATTGTTGATGCAACAGGAAAAGTTTTGGGAAAGCATCAAGGCTTACCGAATTACACGATTGGGCAAAGGCAGGGAATTCACATTGGCGCTGACGGTCCGTGGTTTGTAGTTAAAAAAGATTTAAAAACCAACAAACTGGTGGTTACGAATAATCCCAACGATCCATTGCTGGAAACTAAGACAATTGAAATACATAGTGTGAACTGGGTTACTCCGTTAGAAATTCTCTTCAAAAAATCATCTTTAGAAACGATTAAATTGAAAGGGAGATTCCGTCATCAAGGGGAGTTGGTCGATTTACATATTCAAGAAATTAGCAAAGATCATTATCGTGTGGAGTTTGAGACTGCACAAAAAGCTATCGCCAGTGGTCAAAGCTTGGTGATGTACAAAGGTAACGCATGTATTGGTGGTGGTGTCATTATATAAAAAACGCTTCTAGAAGATAGAAGCGTTTTTAAATTTGCAATTTAGAGCTTGAGACTTTTCACGATTTCTGCAAACTGTTGGTTGTAGCTGTTATTTTCGGCATTATCCAGGGTAAAGAAATTTGTTCCAACCTTCACGCCGTAAATAATGTTATCTATTGTAAATCCAGTACGATTGCCAACTGTGGTAGTGGTACGTTGAAGCCCGTCTAGCGCAAAGTAGTTAGCAGTGCTTATGTAGATTTTCATTGTAGGGCCATTTGCCGGTTGAATCTCAACTAAATCGTAATCTTCATCTAACTCTTTAAATGTTACCAACCAAGTGCGCGGATGTTTGAAAGTAAGAGTGTACTGATTGCTATCGTATTCAATCCAGTTTTCTAGTTTTAAAGCTTCCGGGTCTTCAAATTTTACTAATTGAGCTGGTTGTTCGTTCTGAGCATTGATGTTGTCGTTAAAGTTTTCCTCAATAACTTCCGGCTCCGTATCTGTAGCAACACGCTCAATGATAGGAAAAGTTAGCCAATTTAAACGCGAGTTTAAAGCTAGTGCTCCATACGCACTTATTAAAGCGAAGAACAAGACTAATACAAAAGTTCTAGTTTGTGATGAGAGATTGTGCATCTAAATTGTTGCTGTTGTCTTGCAACTGTTTTAATTTTTCAGTATCAATTTGTTTGTTGTCTTGGAAAAGTTCTTGCAAATTATTTTCGTCACCACACCAGTACAAGTTGTTGGTTAAGTTTACGCAGTAACCGGGGTTTTCTTTTACATAGGAGTATTTTGGTAAAAACCAAAATAGAAAAATCACTAAGACGACTAAGAAAATGTAGAACCCATGTTTTATTAGACTAAAGAGGTGGTGCATTTTGTTTCTGGATTGACTTTCGATTACTTTTATTATACTATATTGTGTCCTTAAACGACAAATAGAATATGAACAGGAGGAAGATGAATGCAACTATTATTAGGTTCGGAATCACCATTCCGCAAACAAGTTTTATTGGACGCGGGGTTTCAATTTGAAGTAATGCCATCAGATATTGATGAGAAAGCAATTCGCTTCGAATCACCCAAACTTTTAACCGTTGCCTTAGCGAAGGCTAAAGCTGACAAGATTGAACAACTTCTGCGCGAAAGCGGTAAAGAAGCTTGCGTGATAACTGGCGACCAAGTCGTGTTATGGAACGGAAAGATTCTGGAAAAACCGACCAGCAGGAAGGAAGCAGAAGATCAGCTGGTCGCATATCGATTTAGCAACCCTTCAACTGTAACAGCTCTGCACGTACGCAATATGTATAACGGCAAGAAATCTAGTGCTGTAGAAGTTGTGGAAATTTCCATAAGTCCATTTTCTCAAGAAGAAATGCAAATCATACTTGATGATGAACTTACTTATAAGTGTTGTGGAGCAATCCCTTTTGGTATTCCAGGTAATCCGGCGTCTGACATCGTCGGTAGGCACCAAAAAGTCCCGGAAGGGAAGACAAGTAGCGTAATCGGTATGCCTCTCGATGTTCTGGACCATTTGCTTGAGCAAACCGGTTTCGTTCGTGCTTGAAGTATCAAGCCTTTTGACTTATAATTGAGATTGAATTCTCAGTTATAAGTCTTTTTATATAATTATATCTGAGGTTCAAAACCAAACTTTTGCTTAGGCTGAAGGTTAACCGAAAGTTTGAGAGGAGCAACACCGGAACTAGCGAGGTTGATGATATGTCCTCAACTAAGTCTGCGGGTATGGCTTATCGGAGGCAAGACAAGCGCCATAAGTTGCGTTGTGGCGAGACCATTATGCTTGAGGTGCGTTCTAGTAGATGTATTAAATAAATAGTAAGTAAAACAAATTATTGGGGTGTGGCCAAGTGGTAAGGCAATGGTTTCTGGTACCATCATTCGGGGGTTCGAATCCCTCCACCCCAGCCAACTCGTGCTAGCCCGAGGAGCTTACCCGTCTCGTGCGCACGAGACGTATAGATAACCGCCTTACGGCGGTTTTAAAATACTGATATAATTTAGACATGTCTATGGAATTTGAACAATTTAATCCTGAACAGGAAAAGTTAAAGAAACTTACCCAAGCATATAATGATGATGGATACGTAACTCTTTATCGTTATGAAAATCCTAATAAGTCGTATGATGCGACTGATAATCCTCGTGAAGGCATTGTTTCCAAACAAGAAGTTGTAGGACAGTGGTTTACAGATAATATTAGTGATTTAAAGGCTTATTCTCACATGAGAAAGCCAGGCGGTCGTATAACCACTGTTAGGATTCCCAAATCAGAGTTAGATCAATACGATGCTATGAAATTGGAACAAACTAAGGATATGGATATCGAATCAGGCAATTACATAATCCCAGATGAACTACAGAAAGAAACTCGAATTGAAATACCAGTAGATGTTGAAACCATAAACCCAAATAAGTTCCTATTCAAAGACTGGAAAATCCTAGATGAATTCATTGAGGATAATGTTTCAACTAGTGAAAAAATATTAACAAACGTTTAAATTCTGACAGCGCCCTAGACGCGTCGACTCTTCTATAATGAAATCACCTAGAAAACCCAACCGGGGTAATTCCGATTTTGGTTCTAGCTCTAAACGGCCAGCCAACTCGGGCTAGCCCGAGGAGCGTACCTGTCTCGTGCGCCCGAGGCACGTCGATAAGATCATTCCGCAGATTGGCGGATTTTTGATATACTTTGGTTATGGAAAAATCGCACGAACAATATGCTAACTGGAAAGCTCCAGAAGAATCTTTGGGTGAAAAATCCGATAAGCAGAAACGTTGGCAGGAGCTTACAACAGAAATTGAACAAATTACCGATGGATTAGGTAAGGGTATTGACGAAGGAATAAAAAAATCGATAATCGCAATGAAAGCTTATGAATTCTCTCCTGACCAATCCTGTGAAGGACACTTGGAAGGGGACCATGGGCTTCCTTATCCATGGGTTAGAATATATGCTTCTGAGCCAGAAGGGTGGAAAGAAAGTGAAGCAAAGCAAAAAGAATGGAGAATGGAAAACCTGAAAGAGCAACAAAAAATGATGAATTTACTCGCGGAGTTTTACAATAACAGGTCCGTGGCTTTAGACGCTCGTTTAGTATTTGATGGAATAGGGGCATTTGGTGGATTTAATATTCAAAGTATGGGAGCGGAGACAATTGAACTTTTATCTAAAGAAGAACAAGCGGAAAAGTATAAACTATATAAACAAGAAATGGATGATTTTACGTCATTTCTAAAATCAAGGTTTTTACAAAACTAATGCTTATAAGCTATAAATAAAAAAAATTGACCTGAACACGGTTCTAGCTCGAGGAGCTCAGCCACAATAAAACCGCCTAATGGCGGTTTTAAGTTATCCTTTAAAAATTCTTAACAATTCGCCACCCCACGATTGCCACCATGGTGCGCCGTATCGTAATTTCGGATTATTAGATTCCGTAGCTTTAATAATTTGCTTCACAATACTTTCTATTGACCTTGTTTGAGCAGACGCGAAACGCGCATCATCTTTTTGCAAACTTGAAAGTATTTTAAAATACTTTGAACTTTCATCTAGCCATTCATATTTCTTTGCCATCATTAATTCATTAAAACCAGTGGCATAAGCACCTGGTTCTACCAACGAAACGTAAACGTTATTTTCCAGACGCGAAACTTCTTTACGCATTGCCGCTGCACCCGCAGACAAAGCGAACTTTGTCATTCCATACGGCGCAAGGAATGGAAGTGGGATTCTTCCAGCAAGAGAGCTAATAATGATTACATTACCATGTTTGCGTTGTATCATCCCGCTTAAAGCTATTTGAGAAAGCGCGATTGTACCAAAAACATTTGTTTCAAAAACACTGCGCATGCGTTCTAAAGGAATTTCTGAAAGCGGTCCGGTTTCTCCTATCCCCGCGTTATTAATTAAGACATCAATTTTTAAGTTACGAATTTTTTCTCTATCCTGCTTATTTGTAATATTTATAGTAAAAATTTCTAAATCACACCCTATTTCAGAGGAATAAGTTTTTAACTCCTCTCCTTGTTTATCTGTTTCGGTTGTAGCGATAACCTTGTGGTCACGCTTAGCCAATGCAATTGCCGAATCTCTTCCTATCCCACTCCCAGCACCAGTAATTAGTATTGTTTTTATCATAGTTTCA
>JBBSJS010000024.1:0-12747 GCA_038257015.1 Candidatus Doudnaibacteriota bacterium
AGATACAGGCAAGAAACCAGTCACATTGTTTAATTCAATCATCAAGCCACCTTTGTTAGCAGCTAAAATTTTGGTAGCAACAATATCTTTGCTTTCCATAAGTTCTCGCAACGTTAACCAAACACGTTCGTGTCCAGCTTGGCGCAAAGATAATTCTGCGTTACCTTCACGGTTTTCAGTTTCAACAACTGAAGCCTGAATTGTGTCGCCAGGTTTTAGAGAGTTTAGAGTAGCTTGGTCATCGTAAAGTTCACGACCGCGTACCACACCAATTCCGTATCCTGCTAAGTCGATATAAACTTCATTTTTACTAACTGTAATAATAGTTCCTTCAACCATGTCGCCTGGTTTTAGCACGCGAATTTCCGCACCGCTAGAAAGCAGGTCGGCCATAGTTTGGGAGTTAGGATCAGCGGTAGTCGTTTGAGTTACCACTTCCTGTTCTTGTTCTTGGTTTTCTTCTGACATAAAAATATTTTCTTCTGATTGAGCTTTTGCTTTTCTACTAATTGTCATTTGGTAAATAAAAAAACAGTGACTTCCACCACAGTTTCGCAATGCAAATTCTCTCAGATTGATTAATTATTAAACGCGCCCATTACTTTGACTTACTGGGGGTTAAGATTTAAGTTTGAGTACCTTTCGGTCTCGAGGGCGTCGTGCGCCAGTAAGTAGGGGAATTATAAGGGTTTTGACGGGAAAAGTAAAGCCCCGCCTATCTACAAAGATGGACGGGGCTAGAAGCTAGTATTTGTAAAACTGCTTCAACTTCCAAGATCTAGACGGGTGTCTTAGAATCCTCAGGGCCCTCATCTCCATTTGACGAACCCTTTCTGGGGTGACCCTCAAAATTACACCGATTTCTTTTAGTGTGCGTTCTGAGTTTCCAAAAAGACCAAACCTTAATGTAACAACCAAGAGATAACGCTTATTTGGTAGGGTTTTTAAGGCTTCTCTGAGAATAACATCGCACTCGACCTTACATACATGGGAAAAGGGATCTGCAGTCTGACGAGGATCAAAGTAAACCCCAAACAAATTGGCTAGAGATCCAGTATATAGAGAGTTTACCGCATCGTGAGTATTGTAAGGTTCTCGTCTCCTGCCTTGAACGCCTTTACTGTAAGCTTTGGCTTCCAAGAGATTTTGAAGAAATATGTGATCTTCAAGCTCGTTATCAAATTTTCTCATTCATTTCCTCCTGAATAGCTTCATTTTGCTATAAATCCCTAAATTTGTCAAGTTCCAATATCAGCAAAAAACTGCTATAATTCTCTTATGCAAATACAATTTTTCGGTCTTTCAAGCTTTAAAATCAGCTCCAAAGAGGCCACTATAATAACTGATCCTTTTAACAGGGAATCAGGACTAACTAGCCCGCGAGGCGCCGCAGAGCTAGTAATGCTAGCAGAGAAAAATAACGAATTATACACCACAATTTCTGGTGTTTCTGGCGAACCATTCATAATAGACGACCCAGGGGGCTATGACATTAAAAATGTAGCCGTCACTGGAATTCCATTGAAACAAGACGAAGGAAGACACGTCACAGTTTTCTACATAGAAACAGAGGATATCCGCATTTTAAACCTTACCCATATTCGCGAATTCACAATGAAAGAAAACGATCTTGAAGGTTTGGGCGATATAGATATTCTAATTCTTCCAGTTGGCGGCAATAGCGTCATGACACCTAAACTAGCTGCTCAAGTTGTAGCCGATATTGAACCAAAAATAGTTATTCCAAGCCACCACCAAACTGATGGCTTGAAATTACCATACGAAAAATTAGAAGTTTTCTTGAAAGAAACAGGACTGAAACACGAGAGCATGGAGAAACTTTCCATGAAGAAAAAAGATATGACCATGGAAAATACTAGCATTATAGTTTTGGAGCCATTAAGATAATTTGAATGAGTAACTGGTTAGAAAAAATTCGCAACGCTTCTGAAGCAAAAAGAAGACGGTTGATGTACATCATCATCGCTCTGGTAGTAATTTTACTGCTGACCATTTGGCTTCTAGTTGGAAACCCTGAGGGACCAAAACGTCAGATAAATAATGACGATCTAATTCAAGAGCTCAATGATACTTTCAGAGAAAACCAAACAGACCTTTTAAACACTATAGAATAAATTTATGCCGAAAGACGCCAACGAACAACTCGACAACAACCTAGGTTTCATCAAACAACGTTTCTTGGAAAATGAAATGCAAGAATCGTATTTAGACTACGCAATGAGCGTAATCGTAATGCGTGCCCTTCCTGATGTACGTGATGGCATGAAGCCTGTTCACCGCCGTATTCTTTATGCAATGAACAGCATGGGATTACGAAGTTCATCAAAAACTACAAAGTCTGCAAAAATCGTCGGTGAAGTTTTGGGTAAATACCACCCTCACGGCGACACTGCTGTATATGATTCTATGGTTCACATGGCACAAGAATTTTCCATGCGCTACCCATTAGTAATTGGCCAAGGTAACTTTGGTTCTATGGACGGCGACGGTGCTGCGGCCATGCGTTACACTGAAGCTAAGATGAGCCCTATTGCAGAAGCTCTTCTTGATGACTTAGAAAAAGATACTGTTGATTTTCGCGACAACTACGATGCTACTGAAAAAGAACCAAGCGTGTTACCTGGAAAACTTCCAGCGTTGCTTCTTAATGGTACTTTGGGTATTGCCGTAGGTATGGCTACTGACATTCCACCACACAACCTTACAGAAATTGCAGACGCCATCACAACAATCATTGAAAATCCAGAAGTTTCTATTGAAGAGCTTACTGATATTGTAAAAGGTCCGGACTTTCCAACAGGTGGGATAATTTATAACCGTCCAGCGATTAAAGAAGCTTACGCAACAGGCAAAGGCGGTATAGTTGTTCGTGCCAAAACTGATATAGAAGAAATGAAAAATGGCGCCAATCGCATTGTTGTTACAGAAGTACCGTACCGAGTTAACAAAGCAACCTTATTAACCAAGATTGCTGATTTAGTGCGCGACAAGAAAATTGAAGGCATTAAAGATGTACGCGACGAGAGTGATAAAGATGGCGTAAGAATTGTTGTTGAACTAAAGAAAGATGCTTTCGCTAACAAAATCTTGAACCAATTGTTTAGCTATACTCAACTGCAAGACACTTTTCATATGAACACTTTGGCGTTAGTGGATGGGATTGAGCCAAAGGTGATGAACATTAAAGCTATTTTAGAAAAGTATATTGAACATCGCCAAACAGTTGTTCGTCGTCGTACAGAGTTTGAGTTACGCAGAGCTAAAGACCGTGCACACATTTTAGAAGGCTTAACAACCGCACTCGATCATATCGACGAAGTTATTAAAACTATTCGTGCTAGCGCGGACCGTGCAGAAGCTCATGAAAAATTAGTTAAAAAATTCAAACTCAGCGATATCCAAACCAGCGCGATTTTGGACATGCGTTTGCAAACACTTGCTGGTTTAGAACGCAAAAAGATTGAAGATGAACTTAAAGAAAAAATGAAATTAATTGCTGAGCTTGAAGCAATCTTAAAGTCTCCTAAAAGAATTCTCAGCATTATCGGAACAGAAGTACTGGAGATGAAAACCAAGTTCGGTGATGAACGACGCACTCACATTGTTGAACATGCCATTGGTCAATTTAATGCAGAAGACCTAATTCCAAACAACAGCGTCATTTTAACAATTTCAAAGTCTGGTTACATCAAACGTCAATCTCCTGAAACATACCGACAACAAACTCGTGGTGGCAAAGGAGTAATTGGTCAGTCTCTGAAAGATGAAGATTTTGTCGATACAGCTATTTCTGCAAATACTCACGACGACATAATGTTCTTCACCAGCAAAGGACGCGTGCTTGTAACTAAGGCTTACGAACTTCCAGAAAGTTCTCGCACAAGCAAAGGCCAAGCACTGGTTAATTTCTTACAGCTTGGGCCAAATGAATTTTCAACAGCGGTTATAGGAATTCCAAAGAACTCTAGTAATAAATTCTTAGTAATGGCAACTCGCAATGGATTAATCAAAAAGGTTGATAAAGACGAGTTCACTAAAGTTAGAAAATCTGGAATTATCGCCATCGGCTTAAAGGATACCGATGAACTAAGATGGGTAAGACCAAGTTCTGGTAGTGATGAAATTATGCTTTCCACAGAAGATGGCCAAGCGATTCGTTTCAAAGAAAGCGATATCCGTGCCATGGGACGAACAGCAGCGGGAGTAACTGGAATCCGCCTAAAGAAAGGCGACCATGTTATTTCCATGGATATCATCGATAAAGAAATGCAAATTGACGGTCGTGGCGTGCTAGTGGTTACAGAAAATGGGCTTGGCAAGAAAACCCCATTAACTGAATATAAAGTACAAAAACGAGCTGGAAGTGGAATCAAAACCGTAAAGATTACAGACAAAACTGGCAAAATTGTTTCGATGTGCATACTGGACGAACAAGAGGCTGCAGAAAAAGATTTGTTAATCATGTCTAAACAAGGGCAAACTATTCGAACACCTATTAAAACTATTTCTACTCTAGGAAGAGCTACACAAGGAGTGAAAGTGATGAGACTTGATCCTGGTGACACAGTAGCCAACGCTACTGTAGTATAAATCTCTAAAAACCACCTTTAATTAGGTGGTTTTTTTGTTATTTAATGCATTGCTCAAGAGCGATAAGTTTCGTATAATAGATTAGTTCCTTGTTTAAATTTCCCACTACCAAACTTTTGCTTGGGCCCGAAGGGTTAAGCGAAAGTTTGAGAGGAGTAACACCGAAGCTTGTGAGACTTTGGCGATAGTCAAAGTTGAACATGCGAAGGTAGTTAGGACGTGGGCGTGTAGCTCAGTTGGCCGCTGACGAACACAGTGAGTCAGACAAATAATAGCTATCTAAAATAAGCCATCCTTTTGGGAGGTGGAACTTGCTTCCATCGACATCGTAAGACTATAAAGGGCGTGTAGCTCAGTTGGTTAGAGCAGTCGTCTTATACACGACCGGTCCCTGGTTCGAATCCAGGCACGCCCACCATAAATTACATTCAACTTAAAAACTTCACTACTAATAATAAAATTATGGACGAAGACAGACAAAAAGAATTATTTGAAGATCGCTACGCCAAAAAACTTGGGCAGACTTATGAAGAGTGGCAAGAGGATTCTCCAGCAACAGAAGACGAAGCCTTTGTAAGGCTACAAGACATTGATTTGGAACTAAAGCAAACCAAAGAGGAGTTGGCCGATGCCAATGGAGCAGAAAAAGATATTTTAGAAGACTATCGAGACAGACTGAGAATAGAATATGAATTATTAGAAGAAATGTTTGGACTAGACCTTGAAGGACGCTAGTCCAGTTTTATACTATGCTATATATTGTCCCAACCCCAATTGGAAACTTAAATGATGTCACGAAACGAAGTGAGCAAGTTTTACATGACTGCGATTTGATCCTTGCCGAGAATCCTAACCACACACGCAAACTCTTAAGCAATCTCGGTGTGACAGGGAAAAAAATTATTCAATTGGCCGACCATAACGAAGCGGTAATTAGCAAAGAGATGCTCTCAGTTTTATCAACTCAAAATGCTTGCTTGGTTTCCGATGCAGGTACGCCGAGTATTTCTGATCCTGGGTTTAAATTAATCCGTTTGTGTAGAGAAAATGAAATTGAAGTTGTAGCACTGCCAGGAGCAAGCGCGGTTACTACTGCATTGTCTGCTTCAGGCCTTCCCACTGATAAATTTATTTTCGTGGGATTTCTAGGAAAAACCGAACCTAAGGTTCTAAAAGTTTTAGAAGAAGCTAAGCTTGTTGAAGCAACTTTAATAGCTTATGAGTCACCGCATAGAATTACAAAAACAATTAGCTTAATTCATAAAGCCTTCCCTGAATGCAAAATTGTAATTGCCCGAGAGCTCACTAAAATGCATGAAGAATATATCGCTGGCGCACCTGAAGAAGTTCTGGCTGCTTTAACTAAAAAGGCTAGTATTAAGGGAGAAATTACCCTTTTGGTTTCATTTAAATAAAGAGTTTTTATATGTCTGGGCATAGCAAATGGTCAACAATCAAAAGAGCAAAAGGAGCGGCGGACGCAAAACGTGGTGCAGTTTTTGGTAAGCTTTCAAAGAAAATTAGCGTCGCTACAAAAGAAGGAAACAGTGGAGACCCTTCTTTCAATTCACGTCTCCGTTTGGAAATAGACAAAGCTAAAGCTGCAGGAATGCCGAATGACAATATCGACAGGGCCATAAAAAAGGGGCTCGGGCAAGACGGCTCGGCAGCTTTAGAACAAGTTGTATACGAAGGATATGGTCCAGGTGGTTCTGCTTTTTTAATTGAAGCGATTACCGACAGTAGAAATCGGACAGTGCAAAATGTGAAAACCATTTTTACAAAAAATTCAGGCAACATGGGCGCACAAGGAAGCGTTGCTTGGCAGTTTATAAAAAACGAGCAGGGCGAACTAGAAAGCACTGTTCCACTTGAACTAAATGACGATGACCTAAACAAAGCTCAAAAACTTTTTGAAGCTCTAGAAGACGATGACGACGTCACGGCAGTATTCACTAACATTGCATAAATTTCACATGATCTATATAGGAATCGATCCGGGGACCGCAACTACTGGTTTTGCTTTCATAAAACTCGGCACTAAAAATGGGCAATACGAAATAATTAAATATGGGGTGGTGACTACCAAAAAAACTGACTCTGAGCAAGAACGCTTAAAGGTGTTGTACGATGACCTAACCGACCTAATAAAACTTTACCAACCAGTGGCTGGAGGTATCGAAAAACTTTTCTTTTCAACTAATCACAAAACAGCGATAAGCGTTGCCCAAGCCAGAGGAGTTTGCTTGCTAGCCTGCAAGAATCAGGGATTAGAGTTAAGTGAATACACACCTCTTCAAGTTAAAAGTACTTTGTGTGGCTATGGGAAAGCTGTGAAGTCCCAAGTCCAAAGAGCGGTGCAACAGACTTTCCAACTAAAAAGTTTGCCCAAACCAGACGACGCAGCTGATGCTTTAGCAATAGCACTATGCTCTACAATAAGAATAAACAAAGCGCTTCAGTAAGAGGCGCTTTGTTTTTTTAGCAGTTTTGCTAAACACAAAGAAACTTGAACAAAAAATAGTCGTTTAATTTTGGTAAAACCGCTTAAGTCTATGCGTAAGAAAAACTGAACTGCTCCGTCTTTATATTAAGTATAAAGAGAACGGGTTTATAGCAAAAACACTATATATTACACACGAAACAGCAGGATTTCATTTTTCTGAAGAAATTCCGTATAATTAGAATATTATGAAAGTTTATCAATACAAACCAAAGACTAGTAATTCAACACCAACCAAACCAGCCTCTCGCTCTCCAAAATCTTGGCAAGCTAAAATCAAGCGATTCCTCAAGAATCTACCTTGGCCAATTATTGGCACTTGGGCTTTTCGAGTTGGAGCAGGCGGAGTTTTACTCATCGCCTTCTTTTTCATCTATTACAGTAAAGACCTTCCAGACCCAAACCGCTTGTTGGGTAGAAATGTTCCTGAATCCACTAAAATTTATGCTCGTGACGAAACCCTGTTGTATGAAGTTCATGGAGAATTTAAAAGAACTTTAATTGAACTTGATCAAGTTTCCCCTAATCTAAAGAACGCTACTATTGCGGTTGAAGATAAAAACTTTTACAACCACTCTGGTATTTCTATCACCGGTTTGATGCGCTCGGTTATCGTGGACATTATATATAGAGAGAAGCGCCAAGGAGGAAGTACAATCACTCAACAATTTATAAAAAATGCTGTATTGACCCGAGACAAATCGTTTACGAGAAAGATTAAAGAAATTATTCTTTCCATACAACTTGAGGCTCGATTTAGTAAAGATGAAATTCTTAAGTTGTATTTAAACGAAATTCCATATGGTAGAAATGCCTATGGTATTCAGGCTGCCTCACAAACATACTTTAATAAAAGTGCATCAGAGCTAACCCTGGCCCAGAGCGCATACCTAGCAGCTCTACCTCAAGCCCCAAGTTTCTACAATCCGAGTGGTCCAAACTTTGAGGCATTAACTGGTCGACAAAAATTCATCTTACAACAAATGAAAGATGAAAAATACATTACTGAAGAAGAAATGAACCAGGCTCTGAACGAAACAGTTGAGTTCCAACAAATTAAAAGCTCTATTAAAGCACCTCATTTCGTTCAGTATGTACAAGGGTATCTAGCAGAGAAGTATGGGGAAGCAACACTAGAAGAAGGTGGTTTGAAAGTGTACACCACGCTCGACTCAAAGCTTCAAGAAATAGCTGAAAAAGCTGTCACTGAAGGTGCTGCAAAAAATAAAGCTTATGGTGGCAATAACGCTGCTTTAGTTGCGGTGGATCCGAAGACCGGTCAAATTCTAGCAATGGTAGGAAGTAAGGACTATTTTGGTGAAATTGAGCCTGCCAATTGTGTGCCTGGTAAAAGCTGTACTTTTGAGCCAAATGTAAACATTACAACTACTTGGCAACAACCAGGAAGTAGTTTTAAGCCATTTGCGTATGTAACTGCCTTTGGGAAAGACCATGGATATGCTCCAGGTTCTGTACTAATGGATGTTGTAACTAATTTTGGTAACTACACTCCGAAGAACTTCAATTTATCACAAAGCGGACCAGTTTCTATGCGCAAAGCTTTAGCGGGAAGTTTAAACATTCCGGCTGTTAAAACGATTTCTTTGGTTGGTGAAAATAAAGTTGTAGAAACTGCGCGTAATCTAGGCATTGAAGCGCCGTTTACAGATTGTGGTTTGTCACTAGTTCTTGGTGGTTGCGATGTAAAACTTGTAGACCACACTGTTGCTTATGCGACTTTGGCCAACGGCGGGAAAAAGATGGAGAAAACTTCAATCTTAAAAGTAGTTAGCCAAGATGGTGAAACCTTGGAAGAGTATGAAGAAAAAAGCAACCAAGTCCTAGACCCTCAAGCGGTTTACTTGTTGCAAAATATTATGACTGACAATGCTGCACGGGCATATGTTTTCGGGTCTAACTCTGCGCTTACACTTGGCAATAGACCAGTGGCAGCTAAAACTGGAACTACTCAAGATTTTCGTGATGGCTGGACCATGGGCTTCACTCCTTCGTTGGCAGCTGGGGTTTGGGTGGGCAACAATAACAATGCTCCGATGAACCGAGACGCGGTGATTACAGCTGGACCAATTTGGAATAAGTTTATGAGAGAAGCTTTAGCAGATACACCGATTGAAGAATTTCCTGTTCCTGACGGTATTACTAAAATTAGCATTGACGCCGTCTCTGGAAAACTTCCAACAGAATACAGTAAACAGGTTGTATCCGAAGTGTTTGCTAGCTACTCAGTGCCAACCAAATACGATGATGTAAATGTCCCGGTCAAGGTTGATGTGTTAACTGGGCTACCAGCTGACGATAGCACTCCGCCAGAAAGGGTTGTCGTAGAGGTTTATACAGCCTTACACAGTGAGAGGAGAGGCAACCCGGCTTGGGAATCCCCAGTTATAGCATGGGCGCTTGCAAACGGTTACAAATACCCGCCAGGCAGTGGAATCACTAATCCAACACCCGGAGAGAACGGCGGTCCGGACATAGCGATTACTTCACCACAAAACAACTCTACAATCTCATCGCTCCCATTCTCTGTAACAGCTGTTAGTAATTCATCTGAAATTGCTAAAGTTGAATTCTTGATTAATGGCGAGGTAGTTGCGACATCTACTGAGGCGCCTTATGAAGCCTCTATTAGCAAAGTTCTTCCAAACGGCAGCCATATCGTCAGCGCTAGGACTACAGGCAACGATGGCAAAAATAGTACCAATAGTGTTACTGTGAAATATGCGCTAGAAGAGTCGCTAAGTATTACCGAGCCGTCCAATAACTCAGAAGTGAGCAACGGCAATATAACCTTGACTGCGGAAAGCAATACCAAGTTTGATTCTGTAACTTTCTATTACATACAAGGTAATCAAAACAGAACCATTGGTTCAGCTGATGCAGCTCAAATTGGTAGCAACTATGAATACAGCTACGACTGGCTGGCTCCTTCAGGGAACTACAGAATATACGCGCGCTCTAGTAACGATACGACTTCCAGTAGAATTAATCTGACAGTCCAATAAATAAAAAACCCTTCCTATTGTTAGCGAAGGGTTTTTTATTTAAGACTTAATCTAATTTTTCTTTTTGGCTCTTCGCCAATACTTTCCGTGATTACTTCCGGAAAGTTTTCCTGGACATGCATATGAACTAATTTACGCTCATACTTTGGCATTGGTTCTAAAGTCAAAGGTTGTTGGGTATTTTTCAATTTCTCTACAGCTGCGATGGCCAGTTGCTTTAAATACCACTCGCGTTTTCTCTTGTAATCATCAATGTCGATGCTAAAGTAAAAAGGTTGCTCGCTTCCAGCAAAAGTTTTTGCTGCTATTGCGTGGATTAAAACTTCCAGCCCGTACAACGTCTGACCCTCTCTACCAATCAAAAGCTTTGAGTCTCTGGTAGAAACATTAAAGACTAATCCTCTTACCAAACTATCTTCATAGTCAACAACCGCATTAACCCCTAACTTTTGCAGGGTTGTTTCAACGATTTGCTTAACTTGTTCAATTTTATCGTAGTCAGTCATTATTTAGTTGCTGGCTCATTTAAAGGATACTTTTTCATTATATAGTACTGCTGGGCAACGGCAAAGAGTGTTGTGACTATCCAGTATAGTGGCAGTCCAGCAGGTAAGTTCCAGGCAATAAACACTGAAACTATAGGCAAAATATAGGTCATTTGCATGCTAATCATTTTGGCGGTGGGCTCTGTGGAAACATTATTACCTTGCCAAGACAACATCATTTTTGACTGCCAAAATTGTGCCAAACCAGCAATAATAGCAAAGGCAATATTAGGCTGGCTTAGATCGATTAAATTTAAAAATCTTGGATCTAGGTTTCCAGGGTTTGATACAAAATTATACAAACCGTTCAAGTTTGCGTTTAGGGCTTTGCTAAAAACTTGGTACAGGGCGATAAGAACAGGAAGCTGAATTAACAAAGGCAAACAGGAAGCCAGTGGATTAATGTTATTTTCTTTATATAAATCCATCATCGCCTTGGCTTGACCTTCTTTGTTGTCTTTGAACTTTTCTCTAATTTCGTTCAATTTAGGCTGTAAGGACGCCATGGCTCGCTGTCCTTTGAGTGACTTTGTCATCAAGGGGGCCATAATAAATCTTAGCGCTAAAGTAATGATGATTATAGCGATTCCAATATCTTGGCCGGGGATATTGTTATATAAACTTACTAAAACATTTAGAATTGGGCGATAAATAATTTCGTTATATAGATATAGCATAGTTATTGTTTAGGGACTTTATCAATTGAAGGAGAGCTCCACGGATTACATTTTAGGACACGTTTTGTGGTGAAAAATAGACCTTTCATCGTACCGTATTCTTGTAGAGACTCAATTCCATACTGACTACAAGAAGGGTAGTACTGGCAATACCCGTATGGATATTTAAATTTCAGTAGACCGTGATCAGGTGAAAGAGTTTTTTGATAAATCTTAATTAAAAAGATAATTAATATTTTCATGAAATAATCTTTCCTTTTTTTATAGTTTCATGTAAACCAGTAAGCAACTGTGTGCTTAGCACTTTTGCTGCTGCTGGTTTTAGTATTATGGCATAATTACCAGGTTTAATTAAATCAATATTTTGCTGAAAATAATGCCTGATTAACCTTTTTAATCTATTTCTGGTAACTGCTTTTTTTGAGACCTTTACCGAGGCAATAACCGTCATTTTAACCATCTCCTGATTAGGTAAAACTTTGATAACAAAAAATGGGTTAAAAAAACTCCGCCCTTTCAGAGTAGTAAATCTTACTTCTGCTGATTTATTTAGGCGGTGTTTTTTAGGTAACATGGTTTTGTGCAATTAAACTGTGAGTTTTTTGCGGCCTTTGAGGCGGCGACGGGCGAGAACATTTCTACCGGTTCGAGTTTGCATCCTTTTTCTAAAACCGTGGACTCGGTGACGCTTTTTCGTTTTAGGCTGGTACGTTCGTTTCATTAATCTAAACTTAATAAATTGATATTACTTCGATAATTATACTGAAACCATCATTTAAAGTCAACGGCTGGTTGACAAGAAATTTTCTTTATAACTTTCTTCTCTTAAAACTAAGGGAACTTTTCGGTTTACACACATTCTTTCCACAGGTTATAAACATAAGTTTTAATAACTCCTTTATTTAAGGGGTTTTTTACCCAATTTTACATGTTGATAACTCGCTGATAGAATGAGTTATACGCTCTCAACAAATAAGAATAACAGCAAAATATGAAGGAACAACAACTCTGGCAGGCATTACTAGGCAGCCTTGAAGTAACTCTAAGTAAAGCTAATTTCAATACTTGGTTTAAAAATACTGAAATTGTGGAAATTGGAGAAAATTACATACTTGTAGGGGTTCCTAGTAATTTCAGCCGGGATTGGATATCAAATAAGTACCACACTAGTTTATTAAAAGCTCTTAAATCTATTGCACCTGAAATCAGAGATATTAAGTATCAAGTTGGTAACCAGCGAACCGAGCCAAAACCAACTGTTACTCCTGAAACAAATACAGTTTCTCATACGACTCAACAACCCTCGGTTGTTTACAAAGAAAAAACAAACAGTATGGCCAGCGGATTAAGTCAAAATTACACTTTTGATACTTTTATTGTTGGTCAAC
>JBBSJS010000025.1:0-12394 GCA_038257015.1 Candidatus Doudnaibacteriota bacterium
ATTTCCTGCTTTTTAAATAACTTCTCAAATTCTTTTAAACCTTTCTCCAAAGTCTTGCCGAACTTTTCTTGTTCCGATTTTAAGCTAGTAAAGACTTTTTCGGAGTTGAGAATGAGTTCTGGATACGCTTCACTGTATTCCTCCATTACTTTACCAATCAAAGCTTCAACCCAATGTCCTTCAAGATTTAACATTCGCCCATAAACCATTGCACGACGAAGCAGGCGTCGCAAGATATAACCACGTTCTTTGTTTGATGGCTCTACGCCATCGCCAGACATAAATACACTAGCTCGGATATGATCTACAATAATGCGAGCTTTGCGAACTTCATCGCCAGTCATCACACCTTGGCTCTTGCCGATTACCTCGAACATGCCTTTAAAGAACTCGCTATCGTAAACGGAACTATGACCGTTTAGCACAGCGATTACACGATCAAGTCCCATGCCTGTGTCAACATTTTGCTTTTCCAAAGGTACCAAACTGCCATCAGTCTGCTTCTCGTACTGCATAAACACATCGTTCCAAATTTCTACCCAACGTTTATCATCTTTAGTTTCTTGGAAGTTCTCAGGTGCTGGTGTGCCGTCATCAATCCAATAAAACATTTCTGTATCAGGTCCGCAAGGTCCGGTATTTCCAGCAATCCACCAGTTATCTTCTTTAGGTAAAAACGCCACACGGTTTTTTGGAACTCCTAATCTTAACCAATGCCCAGCTGACTCTTCGTCGCGAGGCGCATCCTCGTCACCAGCAAACACAGAAAATGCTAAACGGTCTAGCGGAATATTAAGCCACTTCTCGTCAGTTAAGAATTCGAAGCTCCACTCTATCGCCTCTTTTTTAAAATAATCGCCAAAACTCCAATTACCCATCATCTCAAAAAAAGTGAGGTGAGTATTGTCCCCAACTTCATCAATATCGATTGTACGAATACATTTTTGAATGTTAGCAACGCGCGTGCCACCAGGATGGTCCTGGCCCATTAAATATGGCACCAGCGGGAACATTCCCGCCATAGTAAATAATACTGTTGGATCGTTTTCTGGAACCAATGAGGCAGATGGAATAATAGTGTGATTTTTGCTTTTAAAAAATTCTACCCACTTATGTCGTAATTGTTGCGCTGTGATTTTCATGTAATTTCTAACTAATATTGATTTAATTCTATCAAAATTAACGCTTTTTAGCCAAAAATAAAAAGACGGAGTGTTCCGTCTTGGTTTCATAAAGGGTTTTGATTTACACTCTATGAAGCTGATTCCCTAAGTGAGGAATCCGTTCAAACTTTGCGCCGATAGGTCTTCTAACCAATTTACCATTTTCATTGCGATGGTACCGTTCCAATGGTTGTGGTCCGTATGCGATTTTCTCCGCATCTACTTGAGCCAGATGTTTACTATACCAGTCTGGATCGTTGTCATCGAAATAATGTGTGCATAATAAAAGACTCATAATGATTTAATCTCTCCTGTTCAGATTTTTTTCTAACACACTACTATATCAAAAATTGAGTGAATTGTAAAGACTAAACAAAAACACCTCAGGCTAAGCCTGAGGTGTTCAATAAATTTTATTTTATTATCTCTTCAAGTGCGCGATCCAGTTGCGGGTCTCTATCTGCTTCAAAATCCTCTTCCGTACGAGCGACTTCGATATCAGGATTAAGACCTTCTTTGTTGAGGCTTTGCCCACTTGGGGTAATCCATTTTGCGATGGTTACCTTAACTGCAGAACCACCGGATAGAGGAATTAATTCCTGAACACTACCTTTACCAAAGCTCTTTTCACCTAACAGAGTGGCTTTACCATTGTCTTTAAGTGCTCCAGCTACAATTTCCGAAGCAGATGCTGAGCCACCATTGATTAACACAATAGTCTTGTACCCACCAAGTTGATTAGAACCGGTTGAATTATAGTCTAAAACATCTTTTTCACTATGTGCTTCTTTTACAACTAATTTACCTAACTCTAGCCAATGTGAGGATAAAGCTACAGAAGCTTCTAAATATCCGCCAGGATTATTACGTAAATCTAGAATGACACCGTCAGTTTGACGAGCTTTAATTTCTTCGATAGCCGAAGCGAATAGACTTTGAGTGTCATCACCGAAACGGGATACAGTAATAAGCGCAATTTGCTTGCCATTACCTTCCAGGTATTCAAGCTTCACACTTTTAACTTCAATTTTTTCTCTTACAATTTTTACTTCAAAAGTACCGTTGCCACCTTCGCGGTAAAGAGTCAAAGTAACTTCTGTACCTTTTTGTCCACGAATTTTACTAACAGCTTCATTGGTAGTTTTATCAGCCATGCTCTCACCGTCTACTTCTACGATAATATCACTAGGTTGCAAACCAGCACGCTGGGCTGGACTACCATCGAGAGGTGCGATAATAACGATATTGTTATCGCGTTTGCCAATTTCTGCACCAATACCATCAAAGCTTCCCTGTAATTCAGTTTTAAAATCTGAGAAAGTTTTTGGATCGAAAAATTCTGTATATTCATCACCAGCCGCACTTACTGCTCCTCTGATTGCGCCGTAGAGAATTTTCTCCTGATCGATACTTTCACGGTCGATGTATTTTTGGGAAACTGTATTAATTGCTTCATTGAGTAAACCAAAATCTAAACCTTTTCCGACATCACCTCCGGTAAATTTAAATTGGGTGGAATCAAAGCCTAAGCCTTCTTGTCCAACCACATAGCCAATTCTAAAAGTAAAGACCAGCATCAAGAAACCGACTAAAATTAAGAAGAACCACTTATTATTCGATGGGCCGGTTGTTTTGGGTGTATCAAAGCTATCGTTATTGTTATTTTGTAAATCCATAGTTATTTATTAATCTTTTGCATTATATCATTAATTACCTAATCTAAGTTTTCATTCTGTTTTGATAATGGTTTTTGCAAGAAACCCAACAGCGTCAGTAATAGTACGGTAAACATCAAGACTCTATCATTGAGAATTGTTAAATCGAAAAATCCATACGATAGTAACCACAGCATGCTAAAGGCTAAACTTAAAGCGATTAGTACTGTGCCTGAGTCTTGTCCATATTTAATGAGTCGCCAGATTACACCAAGCACAGTGATTACAATTGCTGCGAAACCTGCTAAACCAATTACTCCCAGTTCGACCAGCAAGTGTAAATACAAATTATGGGCAGTGATATATTTTTGTGGAAGATTGTAAGTTTTATTAACATCATCAGCCACACTTTCAAAGCTAACACTCGGCGGAATATTATCCACAACTGATGTAATAAAGTTTCCATAGCCTGTGCCAAGTGGGTTTTGAACCGCGAAGCTGATTGACTCTTGCCAAATTTGCAACCTGCCAACGTTAGAGCTTTCTGATAAATCGTAAATGCTACTAGCTCGTTTCAGCAAACTATCATCAACATCAAAAGAGCGTACCCAGTTGAATGTTAAGGTTAGCAACGGCGATACTACCAGCCAAAATACTACCAGACCTTGTGCAATCAATAACAGTTTTATATTACGCTGTTGCAGTTTGAAATATAAAAACATCAAACATAGAATAGACACAGGCAACATACCAATCCAAATACCACGCGTACCAGAAAGCACAACAGCTAGCGAAGATAGCAAAATCGCAAGCCAAACTATTTTTCGTTGAGCAACAACAAAGTTCTTAAATCTGACCCAAACAGTATTGGCCGTTAAACTAGATTGAACTTTCAAATATGAAGTGCTTAAACCTAAAGCGAACACAGCCAAAATGCCAAACGCATGAGTATCCTGCAGAACACCAAACATGCGTAAAGCTTTCACTCCAGTACCGCTAGTAAACCAGGAGTTAGAATAAATCAGCACTTCCGCCAAAGGTACGCCATAATAAGCTTTTGAAATCATCAAAGCCCAGTATTGCCAGAAGTAATAAGGCTCACTAAAAAAAGTTAATAAATACTGAAGGAAGCCGAGTGCTGTAATAACGAGCAAGGAACCTAGTACTGTTTTTCGTAATAACAGAAATTGCTGAGTACTCACTGTAGCTCTGGAAACCACCCAGTATAAAAGCAGGATATTAACTATGAACAGTAATTGTTTAAAGCCGTAGACTTGGAAACGAGCAAAAACTAATGAGATTAAAGCAATAAACAAGAACAATGCTATAAATTTGTCCCAAGGGTTTATCCAGTCATCGAATTGTTTTAGATAAACTTTCCACGACTTGAAACTGTTGGTTGCCTTCTGAGGTTGCCTTGTTTTAGATTTTTGAATTACTTGCCAAATGAAATGTGCAAACCAACATAAAAACAATACTGCAAACAATGGTCGCCACATAGTTAATTCCACCAACCACGGATTAGGAAGAATAATATAAAATGGAATACCTATGATCGTAAACAACGCGCCATAAAAAATTGGGCTAATTAAAATCAGCGCGCTGACAATACCAAAACTAACCCAGCCAGCCTCTGCTGGAAGTGTACCAACTCCAACCAAGCCTGTGATGATTAACAACAACAAGGTTTGTAACAGTGCAATTTTCCAAAAATTGTTTTCAATATATTTGTACATAAACTAATCTTTCATCGCTTGGTTAAATACTGCCAAAGTTTCTCGTGCGCACTTTTCCCAACTAAACTCTTGCAATCTCTGCTCACCTTTCTTGATCATTTCTTCTCTCAGCTCTGGATTCTGCAATACTCTTAAAATTGTTTGCTTGATTTCTTCTTTACTATTAGGGCTAAAATAAAGCGCCGCATCACCTCCCACTTCAGGAAGGCTGGAGATATTAGAAACCGCAACTGGAACTTGGCACTCAAAAGCTTCTAAGATCCACATACCAAATCCTTCATATAGACTTGGGTGAATAAATAAATCGGCACGATTATAAAGTGGCCACCGATCATTATCAGGAACATGACCCAAGTAAACAACATCTTCTGGATGGTTGTGAATTGCTTCTAAGCTCTCTTCAAATTTCCAACCCAACTTCCCTACCACGACTAATTTATGGGGAAGATCCGGCTGTTCTTGCTTTAACTCCACAAAAGCTTCAACTAAAGTTGGGAGATTCTTTCGTGGTTGAATGGTAGATAGAAACAAAATATATTTTTCCGGTAACTTTTCTGAAGTTGCATCTGATAAGTGAGAAAAATCGCGATTAGTCTTTTCGAAGCCATGCGCTACTACAAAAATTTTTTCTGGGTTTACATTATAATGTTTAATCAAATCTGTTTTCGTGGATTCTGAGATAGAAATAATCCTGGTCGCTGAACTTCGGGCCAGCCATGAGAATACTCTATGAAACTGTCGCATATACCAAGTAAATACTTCTGGGTAATGAATCCATGCCACATCGTGCTCAGTGTAAACGGAACGACGTGCAGAGATTAAGGGCATGGTCGAAGCTGGTACAAAGAGTAAATCGACAGGATTTGTTAGCATCTCCCAACTAATTCGCAATTGTGTCCAGAATTTTGGAAAAGGCATTACCTTCACTTTAAAATTACTCGGCAAATCTAAAAACCAGCTTTCTGGTTCTGTTCTTAGGTATAAAATATAGTTGTTATCACGGTCAATTTTAGCGAGGTTGATAATCAGCTGTTTGGCATAATGCTCTACGCCTGTCTTAATCGGATGATTCGCTCGCTCTGCTTCTATTCCTATTATCATAGACTTATTTTAACATAAAAAACAGACCTAAATTTAGGTCTGTTTGTAATTCCTTGAGTAGGCAAATGATTACTCTTGGTCTGATCCAGAGTCTTTCTCTACAATAATAACACCACCCTCGTCGTTAATAATCACATCCTTACCGTCTTCTGAGATTTTTTCAGGGGTTGTGTCAGAGAGCTCGTTAAAGCGTTCTTGGTCATCGGCACGCTCTTTTTCCACTCTTAGCTCATCCATGATTTCTGCTTTTTCGTCATCATTCTTGTCGCTAAAAGGTTCCTTATTTTCGGCTTCTTTAAGAATATCGTCAATCTCTGTTTGACCAGTATTCTCGCTTTCAATATTTGGATTTGTTTCTAGATTATTCATAAATAAAGTGTATCATAAATTGGATTGACCCTCAAACTATGATAAACTGGACTTACAAATTATTAAGTATTAATCTCCTATGAATAACAAAAATGTTGCTTTAATTGTAGTCGTAGCGCTCATTTTAGCAGGACTAGTCTACTGGTTTATGAGACCCAGTAATGAGGCAATTGCACCGATTGATGGTGATCTTAATACTGAGAGCCAAGAAGTTGTAGACCCTAACACTGAACCAGCAACTAGCAGTCTACCGCCAACTAAGAACTCTATTCTTGTAAGCGCTCAAATCGCTGGTGAATTTGTGGTCATAGATGATGTCTATCTAGAAACTCCAGGTTTTGTAGTTATTCATAAAGCCAATAACGGCGCTCCAGGTGATGTAATCGGCAAGAGCGCCGTTCTTAACCCAGGAGTAATACAAGACATCGAAATTTCCTCAATTGTCGAAGCTGAAATGGAATACTACGCGATGCTTTACAGCGATAATGGAGATAGAATTTTCAACGCTAGCACCGACATGCCACTTCAAGGCAGTAACGGCCAAAACATTATGGCGCGGTTCCAAGTTAGTAACTAGTAAGCAATTTAAAAACACCCTTCTGAGCAAGGGTGTTTTTAAATAATCCGAGCAACTGGCCGAGATTCCTCGACTGCGCTCGGAATGACAGAGTGGTGTCATTTTCTGAGTGAGCATTGCCCCACCCTTTGTCATCCTGAGTGAGCGGAGCTGGTCTCGAACCTGCCTGCCGGCGGGCAGGGGATCTCATAGCCTAAACATGGTGTTTTTATTTTTGCAATGCGAAGCCGTAAAGCTTTAATTGTTTACGATGTTCTTTGTAATTCGGGTTTAAGTTACTTAAGCTTTGCCAAAAAATTGGACTATGATTCATGTGCTTTAGATGTGTAAGTTCATGGGCAGCAACATAGTAAATTAGTTCTTCAGGTAAAAAGCGTAAGTTTTTATTGAAAGTTAATACTCCTGTACGACTACAACTTCCCCATCTAGCTCTCATCTGACGATACTTAATCTCCTTAGGATTTAAGTTGCTGAGACTAGAGGTATCGGTGATGTATTTTTCCAAAACTATTCTTAGTTGCTTTTCGTTGCGATCCAAAATATGTAACTTACTTGCGTCGGCAACCAAAGAGCGCATCTTAATGGCTCGATTGGTAATCCAAGTTTTGTGGCGCAGCAAGACTTCATTCACATCACCCTTGTACCCAATCGGTACAATAACTTTTAGGCCACTAGAGGTAAATTCCAAGCGGATGCGTTTTACTTTTCGTTTGATGATTTGAACTTGAAGTTCCATTAAGCTTTTTTAAACCTTACAGTAAATTGCGGTTCGTATTTTACATTATCTTCATCGACTACTTCAACAGTCTCCCCTGCCATCAACTTGTTTAATGCCAAGTCCGACAACATTTCGTTATCAGTCTTAACATGCATTTGATAAGCATCGAGTTGCTTGAAGTTACCCATAGCGTCTTCTTTGAGTTCTGTTTCGATTTGTTTTTTCTTAATTTTTAAATCTTCCAGTTGCTCTAAGATTACTTGATAAGCTGATGATGAGTTTAAAGCATCTTTATACATTTTGCGCAGTTCGCGCTGTTTTGATTTAGTTTCTTTGATTCGGTTGAAAATATTTTGTAAGTCATTCATGAATAGAATTATATCATAGTGTTTTATTTTGACCGAAAGGTCTGATTCCCTGTTCATAGAGCTCCCACGATTCTTCTAGTAACATAGCCAAATATTCTGGTTGGATGTCTGCAAGATTTTTAACGATATAATGCCGAATGCTTTTCTGATTCCCTTGTAATCTTTTTAATGGGTCGGTAAGCATAGCACCGTAACCAATACCTATTATAAGAGACTTGCGTTTCAAACTTAGATAACAAAATGGCCAATAAAATGGTATGCCAAACTTAATTTCCTGCTTTGTTTTAGGTAAACTTTTTTGGATTACCTTTACAACAAGCTTTATCACTTGGTCAGAAACCTCACTAGACTTACTAACATCCACAATATCTTTTGTTTTTGGTTTTGCAGGTTTGAGTTTTAAATATTTCTGTCGTTCTGTTTCTGGAAATTTTTCAATCGCATAGCGCAGCATAGTGCGTGGCATAATTATTGCAAACTTGTTTAGAAATTTAGTTTCAAGTTTTAAATTGCGATTACCAACTTCACGCAGCATCCAACCGACTGCTTTATGAATCAAGTCTTCTTTATCATAGATTAATGTTTCGGCAATTTTTAATGCATCGTCAAAAGAACCTTGCTTGATGAAATGAAAAGTTGAAATAATTGCAATCCGTCTTTCCCAAATACTTTTAGACTGCGCTAATTTCTCTATGACTTTTTTAGATTGGTTTTGCAAGTATGCACCGACTATGTATTCTGCTGAAGTATCAACTAAATCCCAGTTGTTGATATATTTTGTGTTCGCCAAATACAAATTATAAATTTGCTTTTGCTCTTTAGCGGAAGCTTTTTCAAACTTCATTACTAAAACTTCCAGTGCTGCAAACCGATGCTCGTGAATTTTGGAAGCCAGCAATGTCTTCAACTCAAGGAGAGTTAAATCTCTGTAATACTTCTTCGCTATCGCTCGGGTTTCAGGCACGGTCAACCCCACAAATTTATCACCCTCTCCGTACTCACCTTTGCCAGTCTTAAAATACTTCTGCAAAGCCTGGGCCTTACTTGGGTTTGATAATTGCGCTATATCTTTTTTTAGATTTGCCAGCTTTGACATTTATTTTGCTTTCAAGAAATAATCAATCCAGACTATGCCTTCTCTTGTAGGAATGCTTTCCTGTTTTACGATTGTGAAATATTTTTCAATCAACGGTATAATTTCTTCTTTCTTGGTGACAATCGTTTGCTTCTCGTCATGTTCTAAAATGAGCTCTAAAATAAATGTACCACTAAGTTTACTTGCGACGACTTTAAGAAACTCTTCTTTGTTATCTAAAAAGGCTAACACCTTACGACAAATCATTAAATCGTATTTCTGATGCTGGAAATCATAATTCACTAAATTTTCTAAATCCCATTGTACGAAACTCACTCCTGTTTTTTGTTGAGACTTGGCGATAATTATTGCTTCAGGTGAATAGTCTAAACCCTCAACCTCAAAACCCAGTTCAGATAATTTCACAGCTTGATCACCGGTGCCGCACCCTAAATCTAAAGCTTTACCACTTGAAACTTCTGCCAGTTCCAGCCACTTCTCTACGTTAACAGGAGTCTTCCGCCACGGAATATTTCCTGACGAATACGCATCGTCCCATTCTGCGATTGGAATTTTCATAATTATTTCTTTTCAAAATTTAATGAGCAAGAATTAATACAATAACGCATACCACCTTTGTCGCGAGGGCCGTCATCAAACACATGACCCAGATGAGAACCGCAGGTTTTGCAAACTACTTCTGTACGTTTCATTCCATGAGAACTGTCTTCTATTAGCGCAACATGCTCTAAGTTCATTGGGTCCGTGAAACTTGGCCATCCCGAACCTGATTCAAATTTTGTATCTGAGGAAAACAGCTGTTGGCCACAAGCAGCACATTTATAAACTCCATCCTCGTGATTATCGACGTACTTGCCAGTAAAAGCAGGTTCTGTGCCTTTTTCTCTTAGTACCGCGTATTGTTCGGGGGTTAACTCCGTACGCCACTCTTCTTCAGTTTTTGTAATTTTATTCATAAGATTATTATAACAAAAAAGCGCGATTGACTCGCGCTTTGTAAATTTACTCTACTTTCTTTTCCATCTGGCGGAAAACAAGTTGAATTAGAGATAGTAAAATGGCAAATAACAATGCCCAACCAAAGTTTTGAACTTCAAAACCTGGGACCACTAAGCTTGTAAGCCAAACCAGAAAAGCATTGATCACAAAAGTGAATAAGCCCAAGGTTAGCAAGGTAACTGGCAAGGTTAAAATTATCAAGATTGGTTTGATAACAATGTTAGCCAATCCCAATACGACAGCAACGATTAAAGCTGTGACCAACGAATCTACTGAGGTTCCCGGCAACAAGTAAGCCGAGATGGCGATAGCTACTGCAGCAATCACCCAGTGAAAAATTAATTGCATAATTATATTTAATTATTAATTTACTTTAATAGTTTAGCAAACTTTTGTTTAAACTTTTCCAGTTTTGGGTTGATAACTACTTGGCAATATGGCGCTTGCGAATTTTCATTATAGTAATTCTTGTGATAGTCCTCTGCTTCATAAAATTGGCCCAAAGGTTCCAGTTGCGTAACAACCTTATCTTCATATACTTTCTCAAGATCTAGTTGTGCTATTAATTCTTCGGCAATCTGCTTCTCTTCATCAGTGTTGAAAAATATAGCCGAGCGATATTGCGTACCAGCATCCCCACCCTGGCGATTTAAGGTCGTTGGATTATGCGTGGCAAAAAACACTTCTAATAAATCTCGGTAAGATATTACCTCCGAATCGTATTCTATTTTAATTGCTTCAGCGTGATTGGTGGTTCCCATCGAAACTTGTTCATAAGTTGGATTGTCCACTACCCCACCAGTATAGCCTGAAGTAACTGTTCTGACTCCGCGCAAGTTTTGGAAAATTGCTTCCGTACACCAGAAGCAGCCGCCAGCAAGCACAGCACTTTTTTGTTGTTCCATAACTTAAGTTTAGCATAATCCACAAATAAGTGAGTATCAGGTATTGACCTCAGTCTAAGAAAATGGCATAATACCCAGCAGTGCGAAAGTTAAAGATTTAGCCAAGCACTACTTCAGGAGGAAAACATGGCGTCGATACCGGAAAGTTTTAAACTGGAAGCCAGGTTTGCAGGATTTACCAATAGTACATTTTCTGCGATGTTTATTGAGCATCTGCAAAATGGTCAAAAATCAACCAACCCGCACTTCATACCCGCACAAATTGAAGTGAAAAACCCAGAGCTTGTCGAGCTGACTAAGCAACTAACCACAGGATCTAAAATCGAAATCGTAGTGAAAAGAAAGCATGGACCCTACGGACTTGCTGCCGAATTACTCGAAATTAAAGTTTTAGAACTTAAAGCCTTTCCAACCACAACGAAAACTTTGAAACCCCTTCCTTCTACAACCAAGCGAGAAGAACCCGAAACAGGCAGAACCTGAGCGGTAATCCAGTTGTTTGTAAATAGTACTACCCTAGTACTTTCCTTACTTCAAATTTTCACCCAGCCTTCATCTGAAGGCTTTTTTATTTCTTAATATAAAGGATTGTTGATATAATTAATTAAAGTACATCAACTAGTTTGAAACAAAAATGAGCAATTTAAATATGCAAAATATGATTGTGCCGGACATGAACCAGCCACAAACTCCGCCACCACCATCACTCAACCTAAACAGCCCATCATCTGCTGGTGGTTCTGGAAATAATTCTCGCCGGTTCTGGATTAAAATTATTCTGGGGATTGTGTTTGTGTTGGTTATTGCGATTCTGACTGTCGGTTACGTAATTGTTGGTTTGGGCAAAACCGCTCTTGGAGAAAAAATGCAGGACAATCTTTGGGAAAAATTAGTTGTCCAAAGCCCAGACGACATTGCTGATTTTGATATGTCTATCACCTATTCCGACTCTGGAACTTTTAAATTCACTCCTTCGGAAATTGCAACTGCTTTTGATGAAAATGCTGATAGTGAGTCAAATCAAGAACTAGATGACATGTTCGGTTTTAGCTGGACCGATTTGGTATTAGGTTTTAATACAGACACTTACGCAAACTTAGCAGATAAGAATTCCATGAAGTTGGATATGGATAACGTTCTGACTGCAAAGAATAACAATGCCGATTACCAAGCGAGCTTAAGTATGAAACTCACTGATACTCAATTATTTACGAAGTATACTTTGAGCGATAACATTATCGCCCTAATTGAACGTACAAGAGAGATGGGTTACAGTAATGGCTTTACCTTGAAAGATAAATGGATTTATGACGATGACGCAGAAGTAATCAAAGAGGCTAACGAAGTTTTTAAAGATATTTTTCCTTCTAATACAGAAGGTACACCAACCACAAACAGTGAGGGTTTAACACCTGAGCAAGAATTGTTGCTACAAAATCGTTTGTTCAAAATTAAGGCTCTGGTCGGTGCATCTTTGATAGATAAGAAACCTGTACTGCACTATCAAGTGGAACTTGATAAAGAAAAGTTGAAAACTGTGATTATGGAAAGTTCCAAAATGGCCAATGCTGACAATCGAGATTCTAAAACAGAAAAAATTCTTGAAACTATCACCGATACAGTTTTGGCAAAAATTAACACCACCGGTTACGACATTTGGGTGGGAGTATCTGATAATAAAATTTATAAAGCTCAGATCACTATGAA
>JBBSJS010000026.1:0-12265 GCA_038257015.1 Candidatus Doudnaibacteriota bacterium
GGTAGAGATTTACCCTTCTCTTTATCCGATGTATTAATAGTTTTGTATTTGCATGATATTGAAAAACCATGGAAATACAATATTGATTCTGGTGGGCTTTTACACATCAAGCCTGAATTGATAGACAAAGAGTCTCAACATAAGTTTCGAGCAGACAAGTTAAAGGAGTATGGAATTGAACTAAATGACTTTCAACAGAATGCAATGCGCTACGTTGAAGGTGAGTTGAATGATTATTCCAGTAGAAACAGAGTAATGAATGAGCTTGCTGCAATATGCCATTTAGCTGACGTAACAAGTGCAAGAATTTTCCATGATTACCCTCTTGAAGTTGGCGACCCTGTAACAGGTGCGATACGAGTTAGAGACTAATCAGGAAGTATAGTTTCATAGACAGAGTTGGTTTTAGACCAACTCTTTTATTTTTGTATGAAAGGAAAGTTTTGATTTTTTAGTAGCGCCTGCCTGCCGGTAGGCAGGCTACTCGGCCGAAGGCTTCGCTTCGGCACTCCCCTAATATTTTCACCTACTGTGGAAATGGAGGTTGGTCGGAATCTTCGATTCCGCTGTAATCATCACCAAAGAAAAAACCCGAGACAAGTTCGGGTTTTTTCTTTGGTAGTCTTTGCGAATCAGAACTACAACTCTTTGTTAGTAGAAATAGAGCAATGGAGGGCTATTGTACCCCAACTAAATAGTTAAAGTTAAGAATCTACTGTCATTACCATCAGTGCTGTCGTAAACCTTCCAATCTGACCTAAAAGTTCTATATGAATTATTCCGCTGGAGATATAACTCTCGGCTTTATAGGGCCATTATAAAAATCACGCGGTGAGAGTCTTTGAATGCTCATCGAATATCCGTATGGTCCGCCACCATCTCCTTTGCTCAGTGATACTTTAATTGAACGGATATCTCCATTATCAAGTTTAACAAAATAATAAGTATTGCCTAATAGCTGCTCTTCTGTTAGTGTAGTAACCAAATAACGCCATTCATTTAAAGAAATTGGATTAATATCGTGCTCTGCCTTGACTACTCTTTCGCCCACTTCTTGTTTCGGAGTAATTTCCTGAAATACCCGACCCTTTATACCATCGAAAGGCTGTGAAGTGTCGTAGACTAAACTTTGAAAAGAGTCTTCCTTATTTATATATCGGAAATAGTCACCGAACAAAGGGTGACTTAAAAATTCCTTAAAATCTAATTCCTCAGTTTGATCAGGTGTAGAGAAAGTTCGAAGTATTTCGGTCTTTTCTATTCCTTTGGTTATGTGTTCAATATTTGGGTCCTGTTTTCCTAAATCCTCAAGTTGTTTTTTAGTGATTTCTAATCTTGGTTCACCATTTTCAGTGGGAAGATAGTGCGCACCACCCTCAATAAGTTTAGCGTCGTTGATTGCTCTTGATTCTGTAAATTTTGCGATATCTTCCGGTGTATATTTTTCTGACATATGAGTGAATTAATGGTTCTCTAGTTAGTTTAACTATAGCAAATTTTCTTTTAAATGTAGCCAAGTTAAATTTTGAATTTTATTCCAGACATTTCAAAACTTCACTTATCATGCTATTTGTCAGGAGCTTGGAGCTTAGGGATAATTAGCTATTTTCAGAAGAAATATCTTTTAGTTTATTGATCTCATCGTTAACATCATAATATAATTTCGCAAATTTTCCCCTAGTTCCTCAGTCTCCGCTTTACCTTCTTCATGTAATGCCTTTGTGAGAGCGGCATCTAAGGAATCTATCGCTTCCTCGGCATACCCGGCTTCTGCGTAAAGTAACCCTAAGCGAACATCGTATTTAATCGAAGCCTCCACTCTATCTGGAGTTTGATCGACTTTTACTTCTTCCAGATTACACCATATGCGCAGCATTTTTTTAGCTTCTGATGTTTCTGCACCTTGGCGCAGAACTTCAACTAATTCTTCTCTGGAAACCTCTCGTCTTTCAGCGTACTCATCAACTTTCACGAATTCATAACCTTTCCGAATCTCTCGACACTGAGGACTGTTGGTAGCGCTACGGGGAATCGAACCCCGATTTAGCGGATGAGAACCGCTTGTCCTAACCGTTAGACGATAGCGCCTTAAATAGTCGTCACAACTACATCAACTACTAGAATTACGCTTCATTATAGCCAAAATGTTCACTCTTTGCAATAAAAAAGACGCTTGTATTTTGAGTACAAAGCGTCTATTGTATGTTGCCACTCCCCTGGTTAGGAGACAGTATTTTTAAGTTTAAGGTTTTTCACCAAAAGATTTTTTGAGCGTCTTTCACCCATGAATGAGTGATTCCAGATTTCCACTCGAACTTTGGTTTCGTCGCTGATGTTTTGACAAGACCCAAGACTTCAAAATTTACTTGATACAAACCTCGATTAAGTTTATCGTGGTCAAATTGCACTTGCTGAATTAACTCTTTGATAGTAAGTTCGACTCCATGCTCGAGAGGTGCCACATGAGCGTGAATATTTCCGTGATAAGGGAACTTCAATTGATAATCCAACAGAGCCTCTTTGAGTAAAATTTCCGACTCTCTTTGCCAACCAAGAGCTTTTACCACGTCATGCTTAAAAAGATCAAAAATTGGACCTGTTCCTCCCACCATTAAATGAATCCAACCACCACGTGTAGTCTTCGTTCTTGGTTTGAGACAAACAGCAACGATGAAGGCTAACTTCGAAGGACTGGTTTTCCAATCCATATCAGCTACCGCTTTCCGAAGAAAAGTGTAGTCACTACGGTTATCGCTTACGAACACACCGCTATACTTAGTGGATTGTTCGAATGCATCAACTAACCACTCTGCTAATTCCAAAGCCTGAACCATTGTGGTTTGGGTCTTTTTAACTTTTGCCATTTCATTTTTCCTCCTGAAAAAATTCTAGCGCAAACTAGTTTTGATAATGTTTGCTAAATCGGAATGTTGTAATTGAAAATATAATTCGGTAGTAATCTTAATGTTGTCAGCCACAGTAATTGGTGAATCACCTGGTCGTCTCGGTACAACTTGGTATTTAACTTCTCGCCCAGTTGCGCGTTGTACTTCACTAATAATTTCTCTGACTGACAAACCTTTACCTGTACCGATATTATAAACAGCGAAACCAGTTTGAGTTTGTAGTCTTTTTAGTCCAGCAATATGAGCTCGAGCAATGTCCACGACATGAACATAGTCGCGCACACCAGTACCATCAGCGGTATGGTAATCGTCGCCGTAAATTTGAATTGAATCTCTTCGACCCATAGCAACATCTACAACGCGTGGAATTAAATGAGACTCATGAGCAGAATAAACCGGGTTTTCCGGGTTCGCACCACAAGCATTAAAGTACCTAAAGACAATCGCTCTCAAGCCGTTGTGTTGGCTGTGAAAAGCCAGTAACTGCTCCGAAAGCATCTTAGAATGGCCGTATGGATCTATTGGGCTCAATGGCGCATTTTCTGATACTGGCATTTGCTCTTGCAATCCATAAACGGCCGCAGTAGAGGAGAAAATAAATTTATCAATATCGAATTCATTCATCACCTGAAGTAGCTTACCAGTTTTTAAAGTATTGTTATCTAGGTAGTGTAAAGGTTTTTCTACCGACTCTCCTACTTCAATACTTGCGGCAAAATGCATCACGGCTTCAATTTCTGTGCCGCTGAAAATTTCTCTAAGCAACTCAATGTCGGCAAAATCTCCATGAATGAACTCAGCTTCTGGATGTATGTTATCCAAAGAACCTGAAGACAAATCGTCCAACACTACAACTTTATAATTCTCTTTAATGAGCTGTTGAACCGTATGGCCTCCAATGTACCCTGCTCCACCAGTAACTAAAATGGTTTTTTGAGGTTGCTTATCACTAATCAGCTTTTGGTACTCAGACCATGTCAAAAGAACACCACGAGGCTGACCATCAGCTCCAGTAATAACTGTTTTAGTATTCGATTGTTCGAGTAAATCAATTACAGTTTGCACAGATTTAAGGTTATATTTATCACTTAATTAGCATCAAATTATAGCTTTTTTCATATAAAAAAACAAGACGCACCCCTCATTGGGATGCGTCTTTAAATTAAACTCATTTAACTGAGTATATAGTAGGTAGTTACTGCAGTTGCAGCAAAAAGTTTGCAAGTATTCCCGACAATTAACGGATAGCTTTGAATACTGATTCCATAAAGTAACCAGATAAAACCTATCACTGCAATCGCCAGAAAAGTTAAAGGCTCAATGTGTGCTATTCCACCACCGTGCCAACTTTTGAAGAATTGTAACAATGGTGCAAGTTCAAACGGGACTGTTGCCCACGCCAAAAGCTCCACTTTGGGCCGACTATTCAAAGTGCGAATTAAGGATTTCATCTTGCCTCCGAACCTTCGAGACCCATCGATTCCACAACGCGATCAATTTGATTGCGTAAGTTGGTGCCGATTGTTGCACAAGCACGCCAGCGAGCGATAATCTTATCCATCGCCGCCTGTTCACGCTCCTCTTTTTGAGCTTGATTGTAATGCACACCCACAATTAATGGAACTTTGGCTTCTATCATCTTGGTACGATAGCCGGAAAAGGCAATCGTCCTGAAGACAAAATCGATGTCTTCCATACCGCCAACTCCATCACAAAACGGATCAAATAGCGGTTGTCCACAACCTAGCTTACCAATATCAATCAACATTCCCGTATTCCGAGGATGACGATAAGACCGACCAGTGTCAATTGAGTTGCCGTGACTCTGGGCATGAAAACTGGTGCCGACAATTGCAGTACGCTCATCTTGGAAAGCCGTCAACATTTGCTCGAGATGGCTTTTCTCAAACAGCGCCTCAACTGAGACATTAAAACAGAACCTGATTTTCATACTCTCTTCAACAGAGAGATTATGCAAACCAATATTGCACAATGCCGCATTGAGTGCCGTTGACCAGTGGTACTGATCCCACATTTCGATGACACTCACATCGTCGACCAAACCTGATTCTTTCAACCAAACGTTGGTTGACTGCCTGTCTGAGGTCGCGTTGGTAACCACATAAATGTGGTTGATTCCAATTTGAACAAGTCTTTTAACTTGCTTCACAATGCTCGGATTGTTATAGCTGCGAATTACAGCTGCAACATTCTTCAAACTAATATTATCCATTCTATCCTCCTACCCCATTCAAAGGGCTGTCCAAGTTTTGAAATAACACCAAAGTCTTCTTGCCGTACAAAGCATTTAGACTTCACTTATGTTACTCACGATTTGAGCAACTCAAGATTATACATCAAATTAGCAGTATTGTCAATAAAACATGGGTTAATTATTGAAAGCAAACAAAAAAGCCCTCCGTTTTCACGGAAGGCTTTTAAGTGCTAAGTAAAGCTTAGGCTTTGATAAAGTTCAGGATTGAACGACTCTTGCGTAGGGTTACAAAACCGGCTGTAAGAAGTCCTGCAAATACTGCAGCTGAAGTTCCAGCAGCACCAGTTTTTGGAGCTTGGTGGATAACTTTACCAGGGATGTTGATTACTACAGTGTTACCGTAGGTATTAATCAATTGGTAAGATAGGTTCTCTTGTAAACTATGCTTCACACGAACTTTGAAAGTTTTTGTGATAGTTTCACCAGGGCGAATAGTTACGCCAGAGTAAGTAAGAGTATTACCAGACAATGTTGCACCACCTGCATCAACTAGATCTGCGAAGGCAAGAACCTTAGAAAGATCGTCGCTGATTACAAAGTTAACAGCATTACCATTGCCAGTGTTAGTAGTTACTAAAGTGTAAGTGATGTAGTCTTCACGAGCTGCATTTACAGTAGTTGCATCTGCATTTTTAGTATCGTTATGAGCACGTTTTGCTTTTACGATATTAGCATCACCAGGCTTATCAGTTACAGTAATAGTTACACAAGCATCATCACGCTTAGTACCAACGCTATCACCGCGTACACTAGCTTCGTTACAAATAGTACGAGTGCCAGTTGCAGTTACTTGTGAGCTAAAGATTAAGACTTTAGATTCACCTGCACGTAAAGTACCTAAGTTGATATCACGGATTGAGTTGATACGAGTACCGTCCAAACGGATAGAGTCGTTATCAATGTTCAAACCACTTGGTAAAACGTCATCTAAACGAACGTTTTGGATAGAAGTATCACCAGTGTTACGAACAGTTACTTTCCATGTTGCCCATTCACCAGTACGGATAGACTGGGAATTGCTGTATGAAGTGTTATGGTTTTCATTACGAACCAATTTTTCAATTGAGATTTCGCGATCTGTAGAACCACCACCACAACCAGTTACTGAAACAATTGCTGTATCAGAAACCATTGGAGCGTTAGAAGCTTGAGCACGAGCTGTGTTAGTTAAATCACCACATTGAGTAGTTGTAACACGGCCAGAGTAAGTAATAACACGTTGTTGGTTTACAGGAATATCACCGATGTTTACTGTTCCAGGAACTGCACCTTGCCATAAATTATTGGCAAGTAATGCATCGTCTGCGATACCAACAGTAGTTGAACCAGAAGTGACGGTAATACCGTTTACGCCATTATCACTCATTGTTACGCCACGAGCAACTGTGTTGCCAGTGTTACGAACTATAATGCGATATTGTACTTGATCGTTATTCTTTGCACTTGCTGAGTTCTGGTAAGAACCATTATTAGTTACATTACGAACTTCTTTAACAATTGTGATTGTTGTGTTGTCATTAACAACTGTATTTACAATGACAGTAGCTGTATCTGAAGCTTCGTTAGTGTTTGAACCTTGAGCACGAGCGGTATTAACCAATGTGCCAGAAGCAACAGTTACTGTACCTTCGTAGGTGATAGTACGCTCTGCGCCAGGTTGCATGTCCCCAAGATTAATTGTTCCAGGGACATTACCTTGCTGTAGATTTGTAGCATCAACAGTAGTTGAACCAGATGTAATAGTAATACCGTTTACACCGTTGTCGGTCATAGTTACGCCAAGAGCTACTGAAGTGCCAGTGTTACGTACTTTAACGCGGTATTGTACTTTTTCATTTTGGTTAGCTGTTACTGATTTTTGGAATACACCATTTTGAGTAACATTTCGAACTTCTTTAGTAAGAGCTAAAGTAGTATTGTCGTTAACGATTGGAGTTACAACTTTGAACTTGAAAGTAAGAAAGAGGCTGAATTCGAAACAAGCATCTAAGTCACCTAAAGTGAAGGTTGAGTTACCAAGGTTAAGGTTTTGCTGATCTAAGATCAAGCGACCTTCATAGTCGTACATATTTCCACTGTTTGGAATTACTTCCAAAGTAGAGTTTGCAGGAGTATGAACAGTATAGCTTCTAGTATAAGAAGGGGCGTTATCAGCTGTATAAGTTACAGAAATCTGATGACTTGAACCAACTGTTGAACTAGTAACTGTTTGAATTTTTACATTCTTTGCAGTTGTAAGTTCAGGGTCTAAGCTGTTTGCTGCACCATTGTGTAGGTACATCATAGCTACACCTTCTTGACCTGAAGTCATTTGAAGACCATCAGACCAATCAGAAGCACTAGTTGAGAACTGAGGGTATTGTGCGTTGACTGCTGCATCGATTGCAACGAAGTCGTGACACAATGGAGTGTTTGTTCTGTCATAAGTGACAGGCCAGTAGTTAAATGTCGGGGTTTGAGGTGCAGTACCACAATCTTCGGCAGCTGTATTTAAGTTAGTCTTCTGAGGGACTAAGAACAGTGCTAAAGCCAACACACCAACCATTGCAATACTTGCAATGATTCCGCGACGAGAAAACAGACCGGATTTTATTGAATGCATATTTTGCATGTGTGTATTTCTCCTTGCCTTAACACACCGGATTACCCGACATGAGAAGTTAAGTTGATTGATTAGTTGTCAGATGGAATGGTTGTTCCCATTTCTATTTGACTTCGCAGTATACCTAAAAAATGATTTTTTGTCAACAATAATATGGTCAAAAACCCTCAAATAAGAGGGAAAATCTTTATATAATGCTCTTGAAAACAAAAAAATAAGGAATATTCCTTATTTACTCGGCAATCTGTATGATTAAATTTATACCATCTACTAACAAAGCACAAGACCTTAAAACTAAGCTGAGAAATTTAAATTCTCACTTAACTAAAAGAATTATATGTGAGCTATGACGGCTTTGGACAGCGAAGAAACTATCAATTGTTGGTTTATTATAGTTGATAGTTTCTTTGCCACACCACTCCAATGAATTCATCATTCACTATTAAAGGAACACCGTTAATAGACTTCACTTGGCGAGCTATAGTTTGCACAGGGCAACGATGCGCTCTGTCTGTAGAACAATGCGCACAAAGCTTCTTTAGTTGGTTGACTATTTGATTTTTGGATAATTCTAAATCAGACATATGCGTTTATGTTTCATTTAATGATAAATATTAGGTTTTAATGTTTTTTTGTTAGAAAACTAAGTTGAGTTCTGCTTCAGCAGTCGAATAAGGCTCTATTCTAGGTTTCGGATAACTCCTACTACTTTTCCTTGTACCATCCACTCTTCTTTGGGGTAGATATTTGGATAATCTGGGTTTTCAGCTTTTAAATAAACACGGTTTTTAACTTGCACATAACGCTTTACAGTAGCTTCGTCATGAAGTAAGGCTACCACCAGGTCATTATGCTTGGCTTCTCTCGTAGGGCGAACAATTACTAAGTCCCCTTCGTGAATACCAGCGTTAATCATACTATCACCTCTTACTCTAAGTAAGAATACATCGCGCCGTCCTTTTATTAGAGTCTGAGGGAGGTTAATCCACTCCTCTATATATTCTTCTGCTAAGTGAGGACTACCAGCTTGAACTGAGCCAATCAGGGGTACTCGGATCATTCCTTTGTCTAAGCTCTCGGTTAAACTATTCAAAACTGTAATGCCGCGAGCTTTTCCGCTAGTTTCTATATAACCACCATCCACCAAACCATCAATTAACTTGGAAACTGCATTTTTGGATTTCACTTCTAAGTATTCAGCCATTTCGGACATGGATGGAGGCAAATTGTGATCTCTAATTTGCTTTACGATAAATTTTAGTAACTGCTTTTGTCTGTCGGTAATACTCATTGGTTTATATTTAATCTATACTTGAATACTATACGAACGTTCACCCTGTGTCAAATATAAAAAACTACCCAGAATTGAGTAGTTTTTGAAAGTTATCCACAATTAATAGCAAAATATTTTATTCCGTCCCAAGAAGGTATTTGATGAATTTTATTGCTATGGCTAAAACTTCTTTTAAAATTGGCAAGGAAGCCGGAAGAAGTAAAATCAAAACTATTAGCCATATAAAATTCTTCTTGAGTACTTCCAGAATACTGATTACCAAAAAGATAGCTAATCCAATGGATATAAATGGATGCAAGAACTCTGGAAATATGGCCAGGATGTTTGCATATAAATTTTGCAAGGTCTCGAACATAAACAAAGTTTATTTAGCAGATTTCTTAGCGGGCTTTCTGGTTTTATCTACAACCACTAAATGTGGGTAATCGAAGATGTCCCGTAAGAAACGATCAAAAGTGTCGCGACGAAGTAAAAACTCTTCGAGAGGCATAACACTATAGTTAATTTCCAAACCCAAGGCTTTTTTGGCGTTTTCCAAGAATTTGGAAAGTTTGCCTAGATTAGGCTTCCCTACTAATAGAAGGTCTACAGGAGCGTACGGTAAACCTGTAAATATACCTGTTAAAAATATACCTTCTAATGCACCAAGTTTTTTTAGAGCTACATAAAGTTCGTCTTCGTACTTTTTTTGATTTTTGACAACAGATGATTGAATTTCAGGCAATAATTTATGCCTCAAATTTAAAGTATAAAATTTTAACTTATCTCTAGAATAGCTATTAACTAAACTAATCTTCTCAAAGTAACGAAGCACTGGCTCAAGTGTTTTATTGGTCACATGGGCTTTGCTAGCCAATTCTTTTGCGGTAAAGCCACGATTTGGCAATAGCAACATAATTGCTAATGTGGCAGTTTTTGGTTTCGAATCAATTATTTCTTCAAGCATAGTTTTGTATTCAGTTTTTATTATAGCACAATGGTATTTACATACTTTTTCAGAATCACTCGATTAAGCAAATTAAAGCTCGGTTATGGTATAATTAAACATATTATGAATGATTTAGAGACTCAAGTTGTAAAAATTGAATTAGGTGAATCCAAGCAAGCTAATAGCTATGTTTTTGCTTTAGCCGAGAAAATTGATGGCACAGAAGCTGAGCTGTTTATCGTCTGTGAATTACCACTGTTTAACCCTGCCGCCATCCCGGAATGCGAGCGGATTGCAGCAGCGATTGCAGCATCTTTGAAACGAAGCTACCGCAATAATATTACTGCCAACACATTCGAAAACGCTTTAGCTCAGATTAATGAGGAACTAAGTAAGTTGGTTGTAATGGGAAAAACCCATTGGCTTGGAAAACTAAATGCAGCTTTGGCGGTAAAATTAGAGAACCGGTTGTGCGTAGCAACAACTGGCAAAATTTCTGCGTTGTTGTTTAGAGACGGTAACTTCACTTCCGTTTCTGATAGTCCTGTAAACCCCAACCCTTTAAAAACTTTTGAAAATTTCTCTGAAGGTAAAATCCGTCTTGATGATTTATTAATTATCTCTACGACCCAGTTATTTAATCACATCTCGGTAGATAGAATAAAGAAAATCTTGCAGAGCCAAGAATTACCTGAAGCCGCTCAAGAAATAATTCAAATTCTACAGAATAATATTGGTCCGGAAGTTGCTTGTGGTACAATTCTCGCCCTTCAAGCTGAACCGAGTGCCACGGAAGCGGAAGCTCCTGTTGATTTGCAAACTTATATCCCACCAACTATTGAAAGCCGAACCAAGGATGCGACTTGGAGTGACAAAGCCAAAAATGTAGTCACCACAGGCTCTCAAATTGGTAAAAACTTCGCAGCAGATATCAAAAATAAACTTAACTCTGAAAACCGTCCAAGTTTGCGCGGACTTGTGGAAAAGAATCGGAATGCTTTGGCGATGGTACAAGAAAAATTCAGTAAAGTTACCAAAACAGTTCAACCAGATGCTGTGCGAGATTATAGTCCGTACAAGAAGTTTTTCTTCTTCTCAGCAATAATTTTAGTTGTCGTTTTATTGGCTAACATTGGACTTGCTAAATACTTCCAGGGACGACAAGAGCAAGTTCAAGTCACTCAAGCTAATATTGAAACTTTGCAAAAATTAGCTGACGACGCCAATGCGGCTATTCTTTACGGCGACGAGCCTAAAGCTTTGGAACTTATTGGCGAACTCAAGACTCAACTAGATGGTCTTACTAACTTACCAGAAGAACAAGTTGAGCAAGTAGATAAAATCAAGAGCCAATTAGCAGAACTTGATAATAAACTCAACAAAGTTACAGACTCGAATGTTGAAGAGTTAGGCACACTAACAAATGCCGAGCACTTAATTTCCCTGCCATCTTACGTTGGTACCGAAAGTGGTCGTACTGTAGTGAGCTTTAGCAAGACAAACAGCAGTATCCAAGATAATGCTCTTCAAACTAGCGAATCGATTGTAAGAAGTATTTATTTAAGAAACAACTTAGCTGTCATTTATAACGGCACCGAATTATTTATATGGAATTTTCAAACTGGGCTTGTTCAAGGCGCATTTAGTGAGTCCGTACCAACCCGCGACAACGCAGTAGGTTTAAAACTATATCCACCGAACAACCGTGTTTATATGATAGACAAATCTAAGGGTGAAGTTGTTAACTTCCTAACCAGCGACCGTGGTTTTAGTAGCCCAGGAGTATCAGTTAGTGGTCGAGATGAATTGAAAACTGCATCCGATTTGGCCATCGACAGCAATATCTATGTTGCCACACAAGGCACTATCCTTAAGTTTAATGCCGGAGAGTTACAAGACTTCAACCCAGCTTTCTCTGGCTCTCTTTCAGACAAAGCTAAGCTCTATACAGAAGTTGCTTATAACAACCTATATATACTTGATCCAGGGAATAAGCGAATTATAGTCCTAGATAAACAAGGCGCTTTAATTACTACTTTAACAAGTCCGAGATTCGATAACCTAATCGACTTCTCCATTGACGAAGCCAATAAAGTTATTTATGTTCTAAATGGTGACGCACTGTTAAAGATTGGATTCTAGACACGCTGTTGGAGGATAATATGAAGGAAAGTAAAAGAAGAACTCTTGATATGAAGAGAGACGCTCTTTTGGAAGAGAAAGGTTGGACAAAGCTGGCTCCGGGCATTTGGCTGGGTCA
>JBBSJS010000027.1:0-12225 GCA_038257015.1 Candidatus Doudnaibacteriota bacterium
TGAGTTGGTTACAGAAACCTTATGAACTTTTACAAAGCTTCCAGTGGTTGTTTGCGTTCATTCCATTTGTTTTGGCCACGTCAAAAACTCTATCTGCTGATGTAATTTTGAGTGCTAGCTCATCTTTTATAAAAGGTTTAAACAAAGGACCGGCTTTGCATATTAATTATTGCCACACTCCGACAAGGTTCTTGTGGGTGGATCCAGAACACGCTTATAAAGAAATTCCTAGCTACTTGCATTGGTTGGCAAAACCAGTTTTTCATTTGATGCGTAATTGGGATTTGCGTTCTGCAAATAAAGTTGATTATTTCATAGCCAACTCTAAAGAAGTCCAGAATAGAATCCGACAATTCTATAAGCGTGATAGCGAGGTTATTTACCCATTTGTTGATACAAGCTTTTGGAAACCAATGGGTGACGAGCAAGATTATTATTTAATTGCCGGTCGCTTACAGTACGCTAAAGGTTTGGATGTGGTTGTAAAAGTTTGCACAAAATTAAATTTGCCTCTCCATGTTGCTGGAACGGGAAGATATCAAGATGAATTAAAAAGAATCGCTGGTCCTTCAGTAAAGTTTCTAGGTAGAGTTTCCGACGAAGAACTGCGCATACAGTACAGTGAAGCTAAAGCATTTATTTACCCACAAGTAGAGGACTTTGGTTTGATGCCAATTGAAGCTGCTGCTTGTGGAACTCCTTCCATTGGCGTGGCAAAAGCAGGTAGTCTAGAAACAATCATAGATAACGAAACAGGAAAATTACTTGCTGAACTTAATGAAAGCACTCTTGCTGAAACCTTGCGCAGCTGGGATAATCAACACTACCAAACCGAAACACTGATAAATCACAGTCGTAACTTTTCTAAAACAATATTTCAAGAGAAATTGTCAGCATTTGTAACCACAAAGTACCATGAACATTTCCATCGATCTGCGTAGTTTGCACTCTTCAGAGTTCAGCGGCGTAGAAAGTTACACAGTCAATATGTTAGAGCAATTGCTCCTACAAGACCGTGAAAATAAATATACTCTCTTCTATAATGGCTTCAATCCACAGAAGTTTGATTTTTTGCATTTCATAAATGCTCAGTATATTCAAACCAGAGTTCCAAATCGACTTTTAAACCTTGCTTTGAAATTTGTTGGTAAACCTAAGTTGGAAAAATTAATTGGTGATACGGATGTGCTATTTTTGCCAAACTGGAACATGGTTGCTATTGAACCATCAACAAAACTTATTCTCACAATTCACGATTTGTCGCCGATAGTAACTCCACACTACTATAATTTAAAAGCTCGTTTATGGCACAAGTTTATAAACATTGAAAAATTAGTTAAACGCGCTGATAAAATTATCACCGTTTCTAACTTCACAAAAACTTCTCTAGTTGAAGTTCTGAAAGTTGATCCAAGTAAAATTGTTGTCGCACCTTTAGGAGTCGACTCGCATAGTTATCGCGCCAATCTAGAAATTCCTCGATTGCGTGAAGTTCGTAATAATTATGGGTTGCCTGGTGACTTCTTCTTGTTCACCGGAACCCTTGAACCAAGAAAAAATCTACTTGGACTAATTGAAGCTTTTGAGCAAGTTGATAGCGAAAGTCACCTGGTAATTTCTGGTAAACTAGGTTGGAAGTACGGTTCAATTCTCCGTAAAATCAACAGTAGCCCAAAGAAGCGCCTCATAAAACTTTTAGGTTATATCCCAGAGTCTGATAAACCTTACATTATGAAATTAGCCAAAGTGTTTGTATGGCCAAGCTTTTATGAAGGCTTTGGGTTACCGCCTCTAGAAGCAATGAGTGTGGGTACGCCCGTTATCACCTCACAGCTAACATCACTTCCAGAAGTTGTCGAAGACGCTGCCTTGCTTATCAATCCGTACAATACAGGAGATTTAGCTGAGGCGATGAAAGAAATGGAAAGCAATGAATCTCTTCGCAAGGAGTTCGTACAAAAGGGTTTGGTGCGAGCTCAAAATTTTCAATGGCAGAAAACAGCCAGCGTGGTTAAGTCAGTAATTGATTCAATATGATTTCATTTATCTCAGGCAATCAAAATAAGTTTCAAGAAATTTCTGCAGTACTGAGAACCGATTTAGAGTTGGTTAATTTAGATTTGGTAGAAATCCAAGAAATGGACGCTCAAAAAGTTATCGAACATAAGTTAGTTGAAGCAGGGAAGCATGTTACAGGGGCAATTCTCATTGAAGATACATCTTTGTATTTAAGTTGCCTTCCAGGCTTGCCCGGACCCTTTATTAAATGGTTTTTGCAATCGCTTGGTTGTGAAGGTTTGTATCAACTGACTAAACATTATGATAATTTTGAAGCAGAAGCTAAGACTATTCTTGGGTATCAAGATGAAAATGGTGTGTTAAGCTACTTTGAAGGCACTTGCAAAGGAATAATTACCGAGCCAAAAGTCACAACAAGCTTCGGTTGGGATCCTGTCTTTATCCCTGAAGGCCACTCAGTGTCCTTTGGTGAGCTAGATAGAGAGATTAAGCAAACCATTAGCATGCGAGGTAAAGCAGTAGAGAAGTTAAATAATTACTTACAGATATGAGAATTGGGTTTGATTTTAGAATGGGCGGAAGTATAAATGCCGGTATTGGTCGATATAGTTTTGAGTTACTTTCAAATCTGTTGAAACTTGGTACTAACGATCAGTTTTTTGTAATCTATAATGAAAACAATTGTCATCAAGACGATTTAGCAACTCTCGAAAGTCTTGGTGCTAGCTTAATACCTACTAACATTCGCCACTATTCTTTTGCAGAACAATGGCAACTACCAAAGATTTTGAATGACTTGCAATTAGATTTAGTACATTTCCCAAACTTCAATGTGCCTTTATTGTATAAGGGCAAATTTGTGGTCACTATCCACGACATGGTCCATCATAAAATCAGCGGTCATAAGCGAAGTACCAAGTGGAAGTTTTACGCCTATAAATATATTATTGAACAGGCTGCGAAGAAGTCTGAAAATATTATTACAGTTACAAACTCAGCAAAGAAAGATATTATAGATTATCTCGACATTCCAAGTGATAAAGTTAAAGTCACTTATGAGGCTCCGGCGACAACTGAAAATATCACAGTCAATGTTGAAAAAACAAAAGCTAAGTTCTTTTTACAAAAACCTTATTTCTTGTTTGTCGGCACATTAGAGCGGAAGAAAAACATTCCCATGCTTGCCAAAGGCTTTGACTTGCTTCTAACTAAATACAAAATTGATATGGATTTGGTAATTGCAGGTAAAGTAGATTCCCATTATCCTGACATAAAATCACAAGCTTTAGATATTCGCCACCGCAACAATATTGTGTTTACTGATTACGTGACTGATACCGACCAGCAAGGCTTATACCAAGGTGCCTATGCTTTTGTGACAGCCTCTTTGCATGAAGGTTTTGGATTACCTGGAGTAGAAGCTATGAAAGCTGGACTACCTCTGCTTGCTTCAAATATCGCAGTATTTAATGAGGTTTATGATAATGCAGCAATTTATTTTGACGGTACTAAGCCCGAAGATATTGCTGAAAAAATGCATTTATTAATAGAGGATACGCGCTTTCATGAAAAGATGCAGCGACAAAGTTTCGATAGGTCTCAATATTTTAGTTGGGAAAAATGTGCACAAGAGACTTTAGCAATTTACCATCAAACTCTTCACAAACAATTTGAACCCGAAAATGAATTCTAGTAATAAAAAAATTATATTCTTTCTTGGGGGCCTAACAGCAGGGCCAGTTGGCCCATTGTTAGCAGTCGCCAGAAAGCTTTACAAAACTCAACCGGAAATACAGAGTCATTTTGTAGATGTGCGTAACTCAGCTTTATTGCGCATGGTTTACAACAATGAGTTTGTAATCCACAAAACAATAACAGGCAAATTCCGTCGTTACATATCAGTTTTTACAATCTTCCTACCTTTACTGATGATTATAGGAATAATTCATGCTACTTATTTGCTTGTAAAGTATCGACCGGCCTTAGTTGTTGGAGCGGGTGGTTTTGTGCAAGTGCCATTTATGTGGTTAGCTTGGCTGTTAAATATTCCACGTTTAATTCACCAACAAGATTTATCGCCGACATTATCAAATAAACTTTGTTCGGCGGTAGCGACTAAGATTACTGTAAGTTTTGAAAAATCCTTGAAAGATTTTAGTGAAGGTTTTAGTCATCGCGGACAAAAAGACAATCAAACCAAAATATTTTGGACTGGTAATCCTTCATATGTTCAACCAAATAGTGAGGACAAAAATAAAGCACTCAACTATTTCGACCTTCACAGTACACTGCCTGTAGTATTAGTAATGGGTGGTGGAGGTGGCGCAGCTGCAATCAATCGATTAGTGCACAAACACTTACCACAACTGACAAAAATCTCTCAAGTTATTCACAGTACTGGACCTGGTAAAGGCTTAAGACTTGAGCCCATGATGAATTATCATGATTTTGAATTTATCACAGACATGGATAAAGCTTATACTGTTGCTGATGTCGTAATCTCTCGAGCTGGTGTTGGTGCAATCACGGAACTTTCAGCATACGCAAAGAGTAGTATAATTATTCCTATGCCTTACACCCATCAAGAAAAGAACGCAACATTTTTATCAGACAGGCAGGCTGCAATAGTTATGAATGAATCGGAAGTTAAAACTGACAAGTTTATTAAAGTTCTTAGAGAAATATTTTTTAGCAAAGCAACACAACTTCAACTTACTCATAATATGTCAGAATTAATGCCAAAACATGCAACAGAAAGATTTGTCGCTGTTGTGAATACACTTCTAAGATAATGGAAACTACTGAACGAAAAAAACCAATGGTTGGATTAGCTTTGAGTGGGGCCTCTTCAAGGTCAGTTTTTTATATTGGCTTTTTGGAAAAATTACAAGAAAATAATTTTCCAATTGATTTTATATCAGCCATGTCTGGCGCAGCTGTTGTTGCGGCAAGTTTTTCGAGCGGGACTTTAAATAAGCTTAAAAAGTTTTCTCTTGAATTAGATAAAGAAGTTGTATTCTCTTTAATTGAAAAAAGTAGTTCCAGTACAGGTCTATATAGCTTGGCTAAAACAGAAGAGTTTCTTAGAAACTTCACCGAGAATAAGAGGTTTGAAGAAGTTAGTCCAAGGTTAGGTATTGTTACCACGGATATTAATAGTGGTGAAGAGGTTGTCTTGCAGATTGGGGATATAGCCAAAGCGGTTTGTGCATCTTGTGCGATGCCAGGAATTTTCGAGCCTTTACAGTGGGGACATATGACTCTAATCGATGGCGGAGTTTTAAATGTTGTACCAGGTAATGTTGTTCGTAATGCTGGAGCAGATTTAATTATCGGAGTTGATATGCGCTCTAATCGACACGTGTTCAGTCCATGGCAGATAAAGGTAAAGAGGGTATCAAATTACCTAAAAAAGCTTTTCATGGCTAAGCAAGTTGGTCAATTATGGACTAGGTTAATTCAACTTTTAGACTATCCTGAATTTTTTCAAAACTATCCACCCACAGAAGAACTTCAACCAAATCAAAAGTATCCAAAGATGTTCTCAGTAATTGGTAGAAGTTTAGACTTAGCGATTGAAGCTCAGCAGAAACCACAAGACGATAATTTTAACAGCGACATCTTAATAGTTCCTCGCAATCGACCGATTCCTTTTTGGAAAAAATATCTTTACACTCATTTCACAGACTTTTCACATACTGGTTATTACTATAAACTTGGCCAAGAAACAGCTACTGAATATCTGCCGAAACTCTGGCAAGCTTTAGCTGACTTAGAGCAGAAACAAATCCAAACTGACAACAAACTATCAGAAATTAAAGAAGCAAATACTCATGAACTTAACTAACATTTCAAAAATATATTTTATTGGTATCGGTGGCGTCGGAATGTCAGCCGCTGCTGGTATCGCCAAAGAAGCGGGATTTGAAGTACAAGGCTCGGATAGTAAAGAGATTTATGACCCAGCAAAGTCAGTTTTGGATAATAACGATATCGAATACACAATCGGTTACGATAAAGAGAATATTAAAACAAGTGATGCCGAGATTTTTATTGCTTCAGCTGGAGAGTCTGAAAGTAATCCTGAGGTTGCGTATTTAAAAGATCAAAATATTCCCATCTATTCACTCAGTGAATTGTTATATGAAATCGCCAAGGATAACTTAAGGATTGTCATTGCTGGAACTCACGGCAAATCTACTACTACCGGAATTTTTGGAACAGTGGTTAAGCAAATCGACAACAGCTCATTTATGACTGGAGCGATTTTATTGCAAACTAGTGCAAACTACCACTATGGCACTGGCCATTATTTTATATTTGAAGGGGATGAGTACAAAGCTTTGTATGACGACCCAACTCCAAAATTCCAACAGTACAAGCCAGATATTGTAGTGCTTACAAATTTAGAATTTGACCATCCTGATTTATTTGAGAATATGGAAGCGATGACCGCTGAGTTTAGACAGATGCTAGAAAATATGCCTAATGATGGGCTGGTAGTTTATAACTCAGATAGCGCTGATCTAGAAAAGTTGATTCATCCATTTGCTTTTGGGCATGTTTCATTTGGAATCAAGCACGCAGCTGATTTTCAAGCTCGAGATATTGTCACCGACAACAATGGAACTTCTTTCAAAGTGATTTGGACAAAAGACGGAGAAGTTCATGCCACCGAAGATTATCAACTTCAAATATTTGGAGAAATTAATGTCTATAACGCACTGGGAGTAATCGCTACCCTAAGACCTTTGGGCTTCTCACGAGACGATATTCAGTCTGGATTTAATCTTTTTACTGGATTAAAGCGCCGTATGGAATTTATTGGCGAGAAGAACGGCGTTAAAATATTCGATGATTATGCTCATCACCCGACCGCAGTAAGAGAAACATTACTAGCTGCCCGTAAACGCTTTCCAGACAGTCGAATTTGGGCAATTTTCGAACCACACACTTTTAGTCGCACAGTAGCAACCTTGGATGACCTTTCGAAAAGTTTTATGCCAGCTAATAAAGTGTTACTTTCAGAAATTTATCCAGCTCGTGAGCAACAGCAAGACTTTTCTATTAATGGCCAGCAAGTAGTTGAAGAGATAAATAAGCACCACTCTGACGCAAGGTTAGTTGCAAGTAAATCACAAGCATTGGAAATCTTAGAGAATGAATTACATTCAGGTGATGTCGTAATAATTATGGCCGTGGGCAGTTTTAATCAACTCTCTAAAGAGTTACTGGAGAAACTAAGTTAAAGCTCGTGATAAACATTCAAGAAAATATTTCCCTAAAACCTTATACGACTTTTAAAATTGGTGGCCTTGCTGATAAATTAATTTTCGCTCAAGACGAATCCGAATTAAAGGAAGCGATTACTTATGCGAAAACGACAGCATTGCCCTGGTTGATATTAGGTGGTGGCAGTAATGTCTTAATCAGTGACAATGGTTTTAAAGGTGTTGTTATCAGACTAGAAAACATTGGTATGGATATCACAGAAGAAACTTCTGACTACGTGGTTTTAAAAGTGGCTTCCGGTGAAATTTGGGACGATGTAGTTAGATTTGCTGTAGATGAAAACTGGTATGGCATCGAAAATTTATCGCATATCCCAGGCTTTATGGGAGGGTTTGCTGTACAGAATGTTGGTGCTTACGGACAAGAGGCTAGTCAGGTTGTGACAGCAGTTGAAGTTTTTGATATTGAAGATGAAAAAATAAAAACTCTTAAAGCTGAAGAATGTCAATTCGGTTACAGAACTAGTATTTTTAATCAGACTCAGAAAAATCGATACATTATCCTTAACACTTTTCTGAAGTTACTAAAAAGTGGTGAGCCAAATTTAAGCTACGGTGATCTCAGTAAGACTTTTAAAAATAAGGATGCTTCATTAAAAAATATTCGTGAAGCAATAATTAAAATTCGCGATACTAAATTTCCATTCCCAGACAAACCGACAACTGGTAACGCTGGTTCATTTTTTCGCGGTCCATTGTTATCAGAGCAATTATTTCAAAGTTTATCTAATGCTATATCAGATAGCTTTGGTGTCGAGGCAAAGCAGAAGTTGGATAGTATACAAGACAGATTGAGAGTCCCGCAAGGTTATAAAACTCCCACAGCCTTTCTGTTAGAATTATGTCAGTTAAAAAATCTTGAAATTGGTGGCGCTAAAATCAACCCTAACCAGCCAGCGATTATCATCAACTTCACCGGAAACTCGACAGCGAAAGATGTGTTAGATCTTTATAATCTTGTAGCTACGAAAGTTTTTGAACAAACATCTGTTAAGCTTGGTATCGAACCAGTCTTAGTTGGATTTGATTCTTCGGATATAGACCAAATCAGCAACATCTTTCGATAAAGTGTTAAATTTGCTATAATGAATTCAAAGGAAAACAAATTTATGAACATCAATATCAAAGCTACAAATACGACTCTGACTGATGCAATTAAAGCTACTATCCACGATAAACTCCAGGTTTTAGAGCCTCACATGAAGTCAGAAGATAAGATATACTTCGAAATTGCTGAAGATACACACCACAAAAGTGGGATGTTTAGCCGAGTTGAAGTTCGAATAAGTCCAGCTGGGCATTATGCAGAAGCAAACGGTAATGATTTTTATGAAGCCATAGATTTAGTTGTTCCTAAAATCAGAGATCAAATTATCAAGAAGAAAGATAAAAGGATATCTCTTCGACGCAGACTTGGTGCATTCTTTAAGCGCAACCGCTAAACTCAAAGGAGCTTATATAAGCTCCTTTTTATATCAAAACATCAACTTATAACAATATGGCACAAGAAGAGATTTGGGATGAAGAATACCGTAATCCAAAGTTTTTATCTAACTCGAATGAACCACAACTCGATTTTAAGCATTTTATAAAATGGCTGCGCAAAAGCAAAAAAGTTGAACTAACTGGATTCAATGTTTTAGATTTGGGAAGTGGGACAGGGAAGAACTCCTTCTTCTTAGCAGAAAGAGGGGCTTTAGTAACTGGAATCGAGCTTTCAGGTGTTGCAATTAAGTTTGCTAATGAACGCAAAACAGAATTAGGTTTAGAACAAGTCAGTTTTATCAACGGTAATATAGGTAAGCGTCTGGAGTTTTCCGACAATCAGTTTGATTGTATCTTAGACGTTTTAAGTTCCAACTCACTTTCTGAAAAAGAGTTGAGAACTTATTTATCTGAAGTTTATCGAGTCTTAAAACCTGACGGATTCTTTTTTCTAAAATCATTGTCATTAGAAGGTGATAAAAATGCCCAGAATCTTCTAAAACAATTCCCAGGGAATGAACAGAATACTTACATCATGCCAAAAACTGGAATTACTGAACGCGTTTTCACTGCAAGTGAGCTAAATGATTACTATTCACAGTTTAAGCAAGAAAGGCTTGAGAAAAAGACCAGTTACACTATGTTTGAGGGAAAACCTTTCAAGCGTAATTTCTGGTTAGTTTACATGACTAAGCCACAAACAGATTAATGTGTCAAATAGATTGTAATGCGATTTAGTGCTATAATAATGCGTAAATCCCAGCTTTCTGGGATATTAAAATCTTAACGAAACACTTATAATGTCCTTTTTAAACAAATTATTTTCAATCGCTACTCCAGATCCAGCCAAAACCTATTCTGGGCAAATTTCAGAGATTAATTCTTACAAAGATGAAGTAGCTGATCTGAGTGAAGAGCAAATTAAGTCAGAAATCTCCGCTTTTCAAGCTGAATTATCAGAACTAGAATCCGAAGAGGAAGTTTTTAAAAAACTGAACAAGATTCGCTCTAGAGTTTTTGCTTTAACCAGAGAAGCAGCGAAGCGCTCGATTGGTCAATTTCATTACGATGTCCAACTCGTCGGGGGACTATCTCTTTCTGACGGTAGGATTGCTGAAATGAAAACCGGTGAAGGAAAAACTCTAACTGCTACCTTACCTTTGGTTTTATATGCATTGGCTGGACGAGGTGCTCATTTAGTAACAGTTAACGATTACTTGGCTCGTTGGCACGCTAGTTTAATGGGGCCAGTTTTCCATTACTTAGGTTTATCAGTCGCCAGCATTCAACACGAAGCTTCATTTTTATACGATCCGACTTATCAGCCCGACCAAGAAGAAAAAGATTTAGTTGAACAAAGTACTCAAGGTTTAGTGCTGGATGTTTTACATATGCGCAAGGTAAAACGCAAAGAAGCATACGCAGCTGATATTACTTATGGTACTAACAACGAATACGGTTTTGATTTTCTTCGTGACAATATGGCCCAGAACAAAGCTAATCTTTCTCAAAGAGATCTGTTTTTCGCAATTGTGGATGAAGTCGACAGTATTTTAATTGATGAAGCAAGAACTCCATTAATTATTTCCCAACCTGATACAGACCCAACCGATAAATACGGTCAATTTTCTAAGCTAGCCAACAACTTGCAGGAAAATGAAGATTACAACATCGATGAGAAACACAAATCTACATCTTTAACCGATGACGGTATTAATAAAATTGAGAAGATACTTAAAATAGATAACATCTACGACACCAGTCAAGGTGTAACAACTCTTCACCACATCGAACAAGCGCTAAAAGCGAAAACTTTATACAAAAAAGATCGTGATTATGTAATTCGTGACGGCGAAATTATCATTGTTGATGAATTTACAGGGCGTTTAATGTTTGGTCGCCGTTATTCAGAAGGCTTGCATCAAGCTATTGAAGCAAAAGAAAATGTTGCTATTCAACAAGAAAGCAAAACCTTAGCGACTATCACATTCCAAAACTTATTCCGCTTATACGCCAAACTTGCCGGTATGACTGGTACTGCTAAAACTGAAGAAGAAGAATTCTTCAAAATTTACAAGCTTGAAGTTTCACAGATTCCAACAAACCGTCCTAATGTTCGTCATGATTTATCCGATCAAGTGTATAAAAATGAACATGGGAAGTTTTTAGCAATAGCTAAAGATGTTAAAGAGCGCCACAAAAAAGGTCAACCTGTCTTGATTGGAACAGTTAGTATTGCTAAAAATGAAATCTTGGCAGATTATCTCAAAAAAGAAGGCTTAAAATTTGAATTACTTAACGCAAAAAACCACGAACGAGAAGCTACTATTGTTGCTCAAGCGGGTCGATTTGGCGCAATTACACTTGCTACCAACATCGCTGGTCGTGGTGTGGACATTTTACTTGGAGGAAATCCAGTAGATAAAGAAGAAGCGGAAAAAGTTCGTGAAGCTGGGGGATTGCATGTTATTGGAACCGAACGTCATGAGTCTCGTCGTATCGACAATCAGTTGCGCGGGCGTGCTGGCCGACAAGGTGACCCGGGAAGTTCACAATTCTTTGTTTCTATGGATGATGATTTAATGCGTCTATTTGGTGGTGATCGTATGAAACGCATGATGGAAGCTTTGAGTGTTCCTGATGATCAACCTATTGAAGCGAGGTTAGTATCTCGTTCGATTGAGAATGCACAGAAGAAAATTGAAGGATTAAACTTTGACACCCGTAAGCACGTGTTGGAATTTGACGATGTTCTAAACCATCAACGAAATGTTATTTACCGTCGTCGTCGCGTTTACTTGCAGGATTTGGATTCAGAAAATCCAGAACTTAATTCCGACATTAGAGACGAAGTTCTGGAATTGATTGATGCTGAAATTGAGAATGTCGTTCGAATAAATATGGATTTAGGCACTGAAGGCGACCGAAATCCAATCAAAGAGATTTTCGAAACCGTTAACACAATATTCCCAGTTGGTAATGATGTACAAGAGCGCAGTAAACAAGCTATCGAAAACGCAGCTGATAGAGAATTTGCTCTAATTGATGAACTACAAAAAGAGGCTTTAATAGTTTTCGAGAAGAAAGAGCAAGAAATTGGTGTTGAGAACTATCAAAAAGTTATGCGATACCTTCTCCTTCAATCTATTGACGCTTTATGGATGGAGCACTTAGATACGATGGACCACCTACGAGATTCTGTTCGTTTAAGAGGTTATGGTCAACGCGATCCACTCGTAGAATATAAAAAAGAAGGCTTTAAATTATTTCAACGGTTACAAGCTGAAATTGATAGGCAAGTAGCTTACAGTATTTTAAAGGTTGGGCTTCAAGCGCACAGCAATACTGAACCGCATACACACACCCATCAACATGCCCCGACTATAGTATTAAACAATCCTGGTAGTGGCGTTCAAGCAGTTAGCACTAA
>JBBSJS010000028.1:0-11514 GCA_038257015.1 Candidatus Doudnaibacteriota bacterium
CGCATTGTTTCGTTCATTAGTCTTGGCGTTGTTCTATTAATAATTTCATTCATCTATCAACGGAATAAACAAAAGATTAAAGAATATTTAGATATTAAATAATGAACACAAATTTACACTTAAATCCTAATCTGTTATCAGAAGATATTGAACAGTTGCCAACGCGCGATGGTTTTGGCAACGGTTTGGTGGCTCTTGGTGAACAAAATGACCAAGTCGTAGCGTTGACCGGAGATTTATCAGATTCCACGCGCGTGCTAGCTTTCGCTAAGAAATTCCCAGAACGATTTGTGGAATGCGGTGTTGCAGAGCAAAACATGATGGGAGTTGCAGCTGGTATGGCTTTGGCTGGAAAAATTCCTTTTGCCACTAGTTACGCGACTTTCTCCCCAGGTCGAAACTGGGATCAATTAAGAGTATCGGTTTGCTATAGCGAAGCTAATGTGAAAGTAATCGGTGCTCATAGTGGTATTTCTGTTGGACCAGATGGTGCCACTCATCAAGCTTTAGAAGACATTGCCATTACTCGAGTTCTGCCTAACCTAACTGTGATTGTACCAATCGACTCCATTCAAGCCCAAAAAGCCACAATGGCTATTGGGGAGATGAAAGGACCCGCATACCTGCGATTAACCAGAGAAAAAACCCCAGTAATTACCAGTGAAGAAACTGAATTTACTATTGGCAAAGCACAAGTTATCAAGGATGGCACCGATATTTGTTTGGTAGGAAGTGGCCCGATATTGTATAATGGTATAAAGGCTGCTTTTGAGCTTGAGAAAGAGGGAATTAGCGTTATGGTGATTAATAATCATACTATTAAACCTATCGATGCTGAAACCATTATCGCTGGAGCTAAAAAGACTGGTTTAGTTATAACTTTAGAAGAGCATCAAATTGACGGTGGTTGCGGTAGTGCTGTGATGGAGGTTTTAGCTGAAAATTATCCGGTTCCAGTAAAGCGTTTAGGTCTGCAAAACCATTTTGGAGAAAGTGGTGAGCCTGACCAGTTGATAAAAAAATATAAACTTGACTCCGAAAATATTAAACTCTCAATTAAAAATGAGATCTCAAAACACAAAAAATAAACAAAAGGCGTTCACGGTGATAGAACTTTTGGTGGTTATCACAATCATCGGATTTTTGGCATCTGCAATGACCTACGCCTTAACTCTAACCCGAACCAAGTCACGTGATACTGCTCGCCAGCAAGCTGTCGCTGAAATTCGCAAGGGTTTGGATTTGTACTTCCAGGCCAATGGTAGCTATCCCGCCACAGGAGGCGTTGCAAACGTATCCCTAAGCACTATTTTTGGTCAGTTGGTGCCAACTCACATGAGTACTATATACAATGATCCAAAATGTCCTTCTGGTGACTTATCTTGTAATTACTTGTACATAGCCAACTCTGCCTCTGCACCCTCTGCTTACTCGTTGTATGTTCCATTTGAACGACTCGCTGCTTGTAAGTTTTATAGTGCAGATGGAAGCTCTTTGATATTTGGAAGTCTGAGTCCACAACCACCACTTTGTAATTATTAATAACCCTGCATGAAAACTAAATTTGATATGATCGCCATTGGCGACCCAACCATCGACACCTTCTTGTTTGTTGACGACATTAAAATCACAAAAGTTAAAGGCCAAATGAAGGCCACTATAAGCTGGGGTGATAAACTACCAGTCCAAAAATACTACCGCACTGTAGCAGGGAATGCAGCTAATAATGCTGTAGGTTCGGCTCGTTTGGGATTAAAAACTGCTTACTATACTTTGCTTGCTCATGACACAGGTGGTCGTGAAATTATTCACAAGATGAAAAAAGAGAAGGTTGCGACCGACTACATCATGATTGATGATAAGCATCCGACTAATGCTTCTACAGTATTGAGTCACGATGGTGAGCGTACAATTTTTGTATATCATGAACACCGCAATTATAAGTTGCCAAAAATGGCTCCATCCAAATGGGTTTACCTTACTAGTATGGGTGGTGGATTTGAGAAAATCTACAAAGATTTAGCTAAGTATATAGATGACACTGGCGCGCAGTTAGGTTTTAATCCAGGTACTTTTCAGCTAAGAGCTGGTCTAAAAGCTAACAAAGCTTTGCTAGAGCGCACTGCGCTACTTTCTCTAAACGTTGAAGAAGCTCAAGCCTGGGTTGGTCCAAAAATCACTGACCGTGAAGAGTTGTGTAAGCTTTTGCGTAAACTAGGTCCAAAAGCAATCGCATTAACGGATGGTCGCAAAGGGGCATATAGTTATAGTGACGAAGGTTACTACTATGTTCCAGAATTTCCTGGTGGTCGTATTGATGCCACGGGTGCAGGGGACAGTTTTACCACAGCTTATATGGCAGGTTTATTGCACGGTAAATCTCACAAAGAAGCTTTGGCTTGGGGTCCAATCAATGCTGGTAGTGTTGTGATGAAAGTCGGACCGCAAGAAGGTCTTTTGACTCAAAAAGAAATAGAGTCGAAACTCAAAAAGCTGAAATCGTTCAAGGTTATTGAAATTACCGATGCTAAGTCTAAGAAAATGGTGGAAAACTTAACCAAGAGCAAATCTTAAATTACTTTATCTATTTATGCTCGTACACATCAAAGAATTATTTGAAGGAGATGTCTTAGGGAAATTTGCATACCCGGCATTTAATACAATGAACTTAGAAACTACTATAGGTATCATTGCGGCAGCTGAAGAAATGAATGCACCAGTAATCTTGGAAACTAGCGAGGGCGCGATTAAATATGCGGGCTTGGAAACTTTGTTTGAGATCATGGCAACTTTAGCTATTAAAGCTAAGGTACCAATTGCGCTACATATGGACCACGGTAAAGATATGGACCAATTGAAGCGCGGAATCGATTTAGGTTATTCTTGCGCCATGATAGATCATTCCGGTTTGCCATTCGAGCAGAATGTTGCTGATACAAAAGCTATGGTGGAATATGCTCATGCTGAAGGTGCTTGGGTGCAAGGTGAAATTGGTAAGATTCGCGGGAGTGAAGATTGGGTTTCGGTAAGTGAATCCGAAATTGTTTTGACTGACCCAGACGAAGCGTTGCGCTATTGGCAAGCTACTGGGGTGGACACTTTAGCAACTTCAGTTGGTACAATTCATGGAGTCATTAAAATGACTGGTGAAGCGAAGCCTCATGTAAACACTGATTTGATAAAACAAATTCACGAAAGAGTGCCAGTGCCCTTGGTTTTACACGGGGCAAGTGGTGTTCCTGATGAAGTAATCATTGAAGCTATTAAAAGTGGTATCGCAATTATTAACATCGACACTGAACTTCGGATGGGATTCACTAGCGGTCTAAGAAAAGGATTAGAAGAAAACCCAAGCGAGATTGACCCACGAAAGTATTTTGCTCCGGCAATAGCAGGCGTAAAAGAATCAGCGATGCGTAAGTTGGCTTTATTTAAAACACAAAATTTACTTAGTAAATAAATGAACCCTGAAGAACCAAAACGGCCACCAATACTTCGACTGGGATTTATCGCAACCCTCTGTGTTTTATTGTTCGCTTTATCTACTGCTGTATTTTGGTGGCAAGAAACTAAGAATCCTTTCTACGTAAGTTTGCCTCACTCATTGTCTCAGTTCCTTTCAGGTAAGAGTTTTCAAGAAGATTATACAAATCAAACTAAAGAAGAATTAGAAAATTATTAATCAAAAATTTATGGATAAAATAAAAGTTGGTATTAACGGTTTCGGTCGAATTGGGCGCCAGGCATTCAAATTGGCTTTAGAAAAACCAGAGTTAGAAGTAGTTGGTGTTAATGATTTAACAAGCCCAAAAGCCTTGGCTCACTTATTAAAATATGACAGTAATTACGGATTATACAATCATGAAGTTAGCTCTGATGACGATCATGTAATTGTAGATGGTGTAAAGTATCCTGTCTTTGCTGAAAAAGATCCAACTCAATTGCCATGGGGAAAACTCAGTGTTGATGTGGTAATTGAATCTACTGGAAGGTTTACGGATAGCGAAAAAGCCTCAGCTCATTTGCAAGCTGGTGCTAAGCGCGTAATTATTTCTGCGCCTGCAAAAGACGAAGGTATTACCAGTACGATTGTTTTAGGTGTAAATGAACATGAATATACTGACCAAGCAATTATCAGTAACGCCTCTTGTACTACTAATTGTATTACTCCGGTAGCTGCGGTGTTGCATGGTAAGTTTGGTATTTTGAAAGCCATGATGACCACAATTCACAGTTACACTGCAGAACAAAATTTGGTTGATGGACCGCCTCCAGGAGGTCATGCTGATGATATGCGTCGTGCCAGAGCAGCAGGTGTGAATATCGTACCAACTACGACTGGTGCCGCAATCTCGGCTACCCAAGCCATTCCAGACTTGAAAGGTAAATTTGATGGCATGTCTATTCGCGTACCAACCCCAGTAGGAAGCTTGTCTGACTTCACTATGCTGTTAAATACAAATGTAACTAAAGAAGAAGTTAATCAAGCTTTTCTTGATGCAGAACAAAACCCATTATATAAAGGTAAGTTGGTCACTTCAAACGAACAATTAGTTTCCACAGATATTATTGGTAATCCAGCTTCAGCTATTATTGACTTGGCGTTAACTCGTGTTATTGATGGCAACTTTGTAAAAGTTGTCGCTTGGTACGATAACGAGTTTGGTTATTCAAACCGTCTAGTGGAAGAAGTGGTTATGGTAGGGAATACTGTAAAATAAAAAAGACCCAAGCGTATAGCTCAGGTCGAGGAAGTTTGCAAACTTTTCAGTATGCATTTGCCATGCTTTGGGCAGATAATGCCAGCATCGGCAGTAGTGGTACTCGTGTAATTTGCGGTCCCAAACAATTTGGTTTGGTAGTTATGTCGCCGTAGTTCTCATCATGCTCAGGAAATACTCCTGAAGCATCCACATACACAACATGATGACAAATCATGCAAATTGAAAAAGGTTTTGCTTCTATCCCTTTAGTACGCTTTTTATTTGGCACTCTAATCACCTCCGTTGGAATTTATAAAACTATAACATATTATAAAACTAAAGTCAAATGAGTTATCAGTATGTAAGAGAAAGTTTGGTCAAGAATAAGACGGTTTTACTCCGTGTTGATATCAATGAGCCATTAGATGATCGTGGTCGTCTTTTGGATGACTTTAGAATTCGAGCAATTATCCCGACCATAAAAACCTTGCAAAAGTACAATTGTAATATTATTATCGGTGCTCATTTAGGAAGACCTGAAGGTAAGTTGGACAAAGCTTTATCGCTTCAACCAATGGCAGAAAGAATTGCCGAACTTCTCAATCACAAATTTGTTGTAACAAACAAAAATTCTCCAACTTATCCAGTTAAGCATTTAGTTTTTCATACTGGAGACATCACAAAAAAAGAAGTCCGTACAGGAATAAAAAAAATTGCGCAAAAAGAAGTTGTCGTATTAGAGAATTTACGATTTTACTCTGGTGAAGAAAATGATGGTGTTCAATTTTCAAAGCAACTCGCTGATTTAGCGGATGTGTTTATTAACGATGCATTTGCTGTCTCTCATCGTGCAGCAGCTTCAATCGTTGGTGTCACTAAGTATTTGCCTTCATTTGCGGGTCCTGTATTAGAGCAAGAAATTAAGCATTTGGATTATGTAATGCAAAAGGCCAAAAAACCTTTCGTCCTAATGATGGGTGGAATTAAAATTTCTGACAAAGCCAAAACTTTGGAGAATTTAGGAAAGCGTGCCGATAAGATTTTAATTGGTGGTGGTATTGCCAACCTGCTTTTACAATCCGACGGTTTGGAAATAGGACAATCGAAAGTTGAGGCTGATAATATCAAACTAGCTTGGAAGCTGCGCAAAAATTTTAAAGATAAAATTGTTTTACCAAAAGACTTGGTGGTGGCCGACAAGAATATGAGCAAGAAATCAATTCGAGTGAGCTCAGTTTACGATATTAAACCAAGAGAATTAGTTTTAGACATTGGCCCAAAAACTATTTTAGAGTTTGCAAAAATATTAAAAAGCGCCAAAACAATCACCTGGAACGGTCCTATGGGATTTTTTGAACAAAAACCTTTTCGCACTGGGACTTTTTCTTTATCGAAAATCCTCGGTGGTGTTGGAAAGGGTAAAGCTTTTGTTGTGGTTGGTGGTGGTGAGACAGTGACGGCTATAAGGCAGTCGCATCAAAATAGTTATGTGGACCATTTGTCCACCGGTGGCGGGGCGATGCTTGAATACCTGGCTGGAAATAAGTTACCCGGACTAACTGTCTTAAAAAAATAAACAATATTTTATACACCGACTTAAATCTTTGGTCGGTGTATAATTTTTTGATTTAAGTAGTTTTGTGGTATAATTAAAAAACAAAAGTCACGTTTGAAATAAAATCGAAATCAAAATACAGTGAAAAAGAAAAGTTTTCCAAAAATCACTATTACCAAACTTACTGCTCGTGAAATTTTAGATAGTCGAGGTAATCCTACTATTGAAGTTACGGCGTTTTCAGGCAAGTTTTTGGCAATAGCCAGTGTTCCGAGCGGCGCGTCTACAGGAGTTCATGAAGCTCACGAATTAAGAGATGGTGATAAAAAAAGATTTCTAGGACAAGGTGTAAAAAAAGCTGTTCACAACGTTGAAAGTGTCATTTTCCCAGCGATAAAGAATATATCAATTTTCGATCAAGAATCTATCGACACAACGATGCTAGAAATTGATGGCACTCCTACTAAGTCCAAGCTAGGGGCTAATGCTATCCTAGGGGTTTCTTTAGCAACTGCCAGATTGGCCAGTGTAGTGGCAGGTATACCTTTGTATCGTTATTTAGCTAACTATTACAACTACAAACCAAAAGCATTGCCAACAGTTCTTTTTAATGTTTTAAATGGTGGAAAGCACGCTGATTCAGGTTTAGATATTCAAGAATTTTTCTTAATCCCTAAAAAAGGCGATTTTCTTAATCGCCTAAATATGGTGCATAAAGTAATCGCTAATTTGAAAACTGATTTAACCAAAAGACGCTTGAGCATTGCCGTAGGCGATGAAGGTGGAGTAGCGCCAAGGTTAAAATCAAACCAAGCTGCTTTGAGAATTTTAGCAAAAGCTATCGAGAACAGTGGCTACAAATTGGGTCGTGATGTTGGGATTGGAATGGACGCTGCTGCCAGTGAATTTTTTAATACCGACAGAGAAGTTTATGAATTACGAGCCGACAACAAACACTACAAGCCTGCAAGTATCTACAAAATGTATCAGCGATGGATTCGTGATTACAAACTTGAAGTGATAGAAGATGGCTGTGCTGAAGATGATTTCCTTGGTTGGCAACAGCTCACTAAGCATGTTGGCAAACAAACACTGTTGGTTGGCGATGACTTGTTTGTGACAAACCCGGAGCGAATTCAATTAGGTTTGGTAGCTGGAATTGCCAATGCTACTCTAATTAAACCAAATCAAATTGGCACTTTAACAGAAACTCTTCAAGCCATAAAATTATCACAAAAACATAACTATAAAGTTGTCATATCGCATCGTAGTGGTGAGACTGTTGACGATTTCATTTCTGATTTGGCTGTGGCGGTAAACGCAGACTTCATGAAAGCGGGAAGCTTGTCACGAGGAGAGAGGTTGGCGAAATATAACCGCTTGCTTAAAATTAATGACGAACTAAATCATCACTAATGCACATTACTTTGGGAAAATACAAACACTATAAAGGTGGGGAGTATGAAGTTATTGCCAACGCTTTAAACGAAGCGGATCAAAATCCTGTCGTAGTTTATAAATCTTTGAACTCTAACTCAGTGTCAGAGTTTTGGGTTAGACCACTAAGTTCATTTACAGAAAAAGTAACTTTAAGTGACGGCCAAGTGGTAAGTCGCTTTGAAAAAATTGATTAATGGCTGAGCGTAATTATAAAAAAGTTGTATTGGTAGTATTGGATGGTTTTGGTGTGGCTTCGTATAGTCATGGTAATGCCATCGCTTTAGCGCAACCAGAAGCAATAGACAACATGATTTCACATTATCCAGCTCTGTCACTGCAAGCTTCTGGACCACTTGTGGGCTTGCCTTGGGGTGAAGTTGGTAACTCTGAAGTTGGTCATTTAAATTTGGGAGCAGGTAGAATTGTGGGGCAAGATTTACCACGCATTAATAGTGCAATCTCTGACCATAGTTTTTTTACTAATCCGGTACTTGTCGCAGCTACTCAACATGCCAAAAATTTCGATTCACAACTTCATATAATCGGTCTCGCTTCTGACGGAGGAGTTCACAGCTCGATTGAGCATTTATATGCGTTGCTGGGTTTAGCTCAAGAGCAAGGTTTGAGCAAGGTCTTCATCCATTTATTTACTGACGGTCGGGATACTGGTGAAAAAGTGGCGCTTGATTCGATGGCAAAACTTCAAAGTAAAATTTCCTCAATTGGTGTTGGTAAAGTCGCTACTCTGGCTGGTCGGTTTTATGGCATGGACCGTGGTGGGCACTGGGACCAAACAATTGCTTCTTATAAAGCAATGGTTGATGGTGAAGGTGATCATGCTGAGTCTTTGGATTACGCCATCTTGGATAGCTATGACCAAGGCGTATACGATGAGATGATCAAACCAACTGTAATTATTGAGAAAGACGCGGATGGTAAAGGAGCTCCTGTCGGTAGTATTAAAGAAAATGACGCAGTTATATTTTTCAATTTCCGTTCCGATAGAGCTTTGCAACTTACTCGCGCGTTCGTAGAGCCAGATGAAATCGGTGAAGAAGTTACTCATGCTAAAATTCCTAATTTATTCTTTGTCACAATGACGGAATATTTTTACGGCTTGCCAGTGCACGTAGCTTTTCCAACAGTTGACTTGGGCAATAATTTAGCTGAAATTTTATCAAAAAATGGTAAAACCCAATTTCATATTGCCGAGAGTGAAAAATATGCTCATGTCACTTCATTTTTTAATGGGGGAGTAAGTAGTGCGTTTCCCGGTGAAGAACGAAAAATAGTTACCAGTCCTGACAATAACCGTCACTATGACCGTCACCCAGAAATGTCTGGAGAAGAACTCTCCGAATTCTTAGTAGAAAAAATTACTAAGGAGCATTATGATTTTTATTTAGCTAACTTTGCTAACCCCGATATGGTCGGACACACTGGCAACTTAGACGCTGCTATTAAAGCAGTGCATTTTATTGATAGGTTTCTTCAGAAAATTATGACAGCAGTATTCGAAGTTGACGGAGTTTTGTTAATTACTGCAGACCATGGAAATATTGAAAAAATGATTGATAGCAAAACTGGCTCGATTGATAAAGAGCATACAACAAGTCCCGTGCCATTAATAATGATTGCTCAAGACTTGTCCTATAAAACCGCGACGCAAAAAAATTATTTAACTTTAGCGGGACAAACTCCTTCTGGAGTCATTTCAGATGTCGCACCTACTGTTTTAGAGTTGATGGGAATCGACCAGCCAAATGAAATGAGAGGGGTAAGTTTAATGCCCCAAATCGAAGATCTATTAGATTGATAGTTATCACATTTTTATAGTCTTGGCGATATAGTCTTGGGTTGTGTTATGATAACCTATATGGCTAAAAAGTGGATAATTTCCCCAAATATCACAAAAGAATTTCAAGATCGTTACCCGGAACTGAGGCGAGTAGTGCTTCAGCTTCTTTATAATCGTTCTATTAAGGAACCTCAAATTGTAGATAAGTTCCTCGCTCCCGACTATCACAATCTTCACAGTCCTTTCCTGTTTCAGGAAATGAATTTAGCCGTGGATAGAATTTGGCAGGCAATCTTGAGTGGTGAGAAAATTTTGGTCTTCGGCGATTATGATGCTGACGCTGTCACAGCCAATGCAGTCTTACAACAGACCTTCCGGTATCTGGGTGTGGAGATTTCTAGCTACATTCCTGATAGATTTAGCGAAGGGTATGGTCTAAGTGTAGAAGCTTTCCAGAAAATAAAAGACACTGGAGTTAGTTTGGTAATTACAGTTGATTGTGGAACTAATTCTGTTGATGTTGCAGAATTTTGCCGTGATAATGGTATAGACCTTATTATCACCGATCACCACGAAATAACAGGCGATATACCGCAAGCCTTTGCATTGGTAAATCCAAAAAATCCCAACGACAGTTATCCTGACAATCAAATTACTGGTGTGGGCGTGGCTTACAAGTTGGCGAAAGCTATTCTTTCTGATAAAGACAAAGTCATTCTTCAGTTAGGTGTTGAAGAATCCGAATACAATAGTGAATGGGACAAATGGCTTTTAGATTTAGTTGCCATTGGCACTGTGGCTGATTGCCATTCGTTGCTTGGTGAAAATCGAATTCTCGTAAAGTTTGGCTTGAAGGTTTTGACTAAAACCAAATGGATTGGTTTAAGGCAGTTAGTAGAGAATGCAGGATTGGACTTAAAAAAAGATAGAATTGATTCCAAAACTTTGGGCTTTACAGTTGCTCCACGCATCAACGCAGCCGGTCGTTTAGAACATGCTGATATTGCTTTGAACCTATTAATTACTCAAGACTTCGCTGAGGCTATCACACAAGCAAACCGTTTAGAAGATATCAATCGCCGACGCCAGGATTTAACTAAAAGAATTATTTCTGAAGCCAAAGAACAGGCTGAACAAATGCTCGATAGAAAAGTTTTGGTGCTGTACAACCCGGCATGGCCAAAAGGGTTGGTGGGAATTGTTGCAGGTAAGTTAGCCGAACTCTATAAAAGACCCGTGTTTGTTTTAGAAAAAGGTGAAGTTGAAAGCACTGGCTCCGCTCGCACAGGCATCGAATTTGACTTAGTAGATTGTCTGAAATCAGTAGCAGAGCATTTGGCCAAGTTTGGGGGACACAAACAAGCCGCCGGGCTTACTGTCGAAACTTCCAAGCTGGAAGATTTCTACAAAGCTGTTTTAGAATACGCTGAGAATAATTGGGTGGAGGCTTCATCAGAACCAACACTCGATTTAGAAGCTCAGTTGTTTGCCGAAGACTTGAGTTTTGAAACTTACGCTGAAATAGAAAACCTTGAACCATTTGGTGCTGAGAACCCTAAACCTTATTTCGCAATTCATAATGCTCAGGTGGCAGGTTTTAAAACGGTGGGAAGTGATTCACAGCATTTGCAATTGCAATTACAGCTAGAAGATAAGCGCATTGATACGATAGGATTTAACCTGGCTTATCTGGCGCCGCGATTATCACTTGGAACAGAGCTTGGTGTGGCCGGGGAATTAATCGTCGACAGTTGGAACGGAACAAAAAAACTAAAAATGAAATTATTAGACATTCAAATTTATGAGTACAACCAAACTATTACAGATTAATACCGATGGCGGAGCTCGCGGTAATCCAGGACCAGCAGGAATCGGAGTAGTAATAAAGGATCATAATTCCAAGTTAGTTTACGAGATTGGGGAATATATCGGCGAGGCTACGAACAATGTAGCAGAATATAAAGCTTTGATAAAATCTTTAAAAGAGGCGAAAGCATTGGGTGGTGAGGAGTTGGTTA